>CADBNC010000140.1 GCA_902795885.1 Oscillospiraceae bacterium | reverse complement strand
CCGCTTGACGTCGAGCAGGATCCCGCCCGCCATGGGGAGCGCGCCGCCCTGCGAGCCGGAGCCGCCGCCCCAGGTCTGCACCGGGAGTTTGTAGTAGTTGGCGATTTTGAGGACTCTGGATACCTCTTCGGCGCTGCCCGGACGCACCACATAGTCCGGCAGGGCGGGCTTGCCGCCCTTGTCCAGCACCATGCGCGGGACCCAGAAATAATCCGTGCTGTAAGCGAGCTTTTCGCCTGCGCTGCAGCTGACATTCTCAGTGCCGACCGCATCCTCAAGCTCGTTGAGGATGAAGTCGGACATAAACCCTCTAAACTCCATATTTATGTCCTCCATTTTCAATACGAGATTTGCGAAATCGGACTCATTCGACCACAGGGCAGCCACGATCCCGACATGCGTCGCGCAGTCTGCGGATCAGCTCCTCCTGCCCGTCGATAATCGGCGAGAGCAGAAGGTTTTCCGTGGCGGTATAGAGTCCCCAGGAGCGCCGGTCCCCGTCCGAAAAGCGGACAAGAGAGGACCCGGGCTCCAACCCGAAGCGGGCATAGCCGCCGGGGATGCGCTGAATGACGGCGTCAGCCGTAAGGTAATAGCGGGTATGAAAGGCGATGACCATGTTCTTGAACGATACATACAGGAAATATCCGCACACGAGCGGGAGAATGAGCCAGACCGCGGCTCTCCGGGCGAGATAAAGGCAGGAGATCTCCGCGCAGCACAGGACGAGCGTCACATAGAAAAACCGCATGCGATAGCCCTGCTCCAGGCGATAACCGCGCTGCCCGCGCAGCTGCTGCGAAAGAGCGGAAAGCGCGACGCCGCGTACACGGGCCGGGAGAAAGGGGAGATCCTGCGCGTGTGACTCGGCAGTGTCGGCGCAGTAAGGGCAGTAATAGCGGAGCGTGCTTCCCTCCGGGACGCCGAGCCCCGGGGTCAGGAGACGGAGCGTTTTCCCCTTCTCCTGAAAGGCAAGGACACGCCGCGCCCCGCAGACGCTGCAGCAGCGGCGGCGGAAGGAAAAGGCGTGCAGCGTGCCGCCGGCGCTGTTCCAGTCGTGCGGGCGCTTTCCGGAGCGGGAGGAAGCGGAGCGCTCTGTCTGCAGCAGCAGGATAGCCGAGAGCAGCACTGCGCCGATCATGCCCCACTGCTCTCCGGTAGGTCCCTGCTCATAGAAAGCGGGAAAGCTGGTGACGGCATAGAAGGACAGAAAGAGCAATCCGGCAAGGCACACCGTGCGCAGACTGCCGTAACGGTCAAGGCTGCGGGCCTGCCTGCTCCTGCGCAGCAGATCGGATGGGTCAAGTTTCATGGTCTGTCGATTTGGCCTTTTCAAACGCACCCGTCAAGATAGCGATGGCCGATGGCATTGGCCGCCAGAATGGCGTGCTTGACAAGCGTTTCGTTGATAATGAGCGGCTCGTGATGGATGAGGTTGTTATGGTTGACAGTGTGGTCGACGATCTTGTCGAGGTTCTCGTCGGTAGGCTCGATGTTCAGCTGCTCCAGTGTGACGGGCAGATCGATGTCTATCAAAAAGCGTATCGTGCGGTCCATCTCTTCCGAGGGCGTGTTTTCGAGGACCATCATCGCGAGGATGCTGAAGGCGACCTTCTCGCCGTGAAAGCCGTGATCGCGGTGATCCGCGTCCATCTCGGACAATCCCGCGTGGATGCCGTGCGCCGCGGCACAGCCGGTGTTTTCAAAGCCGAGCCCCGAGAGCAGGGTGTTGGCCTCCACGACATTCTCAACTTCCTCCGTGATCAGGTGCTGCTTGACAGCCGCGAGTGCCCCGCGGCCGTCCTCGAAGAGGATCTCGCTGCACTCTCGCGCGATGGCCATGGCGGCCCGCGTGGGACGATAGCCGTCCCCGATGTAGTTCGGCGTCAGGGACGCCCAGTTGGCGCGTGCCTCAAACCAGGTAGCCAGGGCGTCGCCCATGCCGGCGGCAAAGAGGCGGGCGGGCGCGTTGACGATGATCTCCGTATCGAGCAGCACAAGCTCGGAATTGCGCTTGGTCTTGATGGCTCGGATCTGCACGCCGTCCGGTCGGTACAGACCGGCAAGTCCCGCGGTGGGCGCGTCCGTGGAAGCGGAGGAAGGCATGATGATGCGCGGGATGCCGCAGCAGTCCGCGACCAGCTTCGTGGTGTCGATGGTCTTGCCGCCGCCGATGCCGATGATCAGATCGGCGCCGAGCGAGGCGATCTCGCCCACGTCTTTGTCGACCTCGTCCTGTGAGCTCTCGCCGCCGAAGCGGGATGCGTGGAAGCGGACCGTTTCGCCGTCAAAAATCACGTCAAGCTGTGCCTTGATGGTATCGTAGATGAAGCCGTCGATCAGGATGTAGGCAAAGCTGCCGTACTGCGCGGCGTGCAGCGCAAGATTGCGGATCTCCCCGGGCCCCTGGATGTAGCGCATCGGAGAGCCGTAGGCGCGGGAAAATGTTCCTTTCATGTCGAAACCTCCTCACATGACAAGGTTCGGCAGCCACGAGGCGACCGAAGGGACAAAGACGATCAGCAGCATGACCAGGATCACGATGATCGCGACCGGGATCATGAAGGGCGCGGCCTCCTTGAACTTGGCGCCTACGATGCCCATGGACTGGAACAGATACACGCCGACCGGCGGGGTCAGACCGCCGAGCACCGTGGAGATGGAATACCAGACGCCGAACGCGATGGGGTCGACGCCGACCTTCATGGCCAGCGGGTAGATCACCGGCAGCAGGACCGTCATGGCGGCGACAGTCTCCATGAACATGCCAATCAGGGTCATGAGCGCGAGGATCAGCAGCTGGATCAGATACTTGTTCGTCGTGATGCCGAGCATCCAGGAGGTGACGGTGTTGCCGACATTCTCGATCGCGAAAATGTAGCCGTAGACGGCTGCGATGCCCATGATCATCATGATCATGCAGGTGCCCTCCGTGGCGACGCGGAACATGTGTGGAAGATCCCGGAATTTGACGGTGCGATAGATGAACATGCCGCAGATCAGGCCGTAGATGCAGGCCACAATGCCTGCCTCGGTCGCGGTGAAGACGCCGCCGAGAATGCCGCCGATGATGATGGCCGGCATGATCAGGGCCCAGACAGCTTTCTTGAAGGTCGCCCAGAGGCGGCGAGGGCTGAACTTGCCGGAGCCCTGGTCAACGCCCCACTTGTTGGCAAAGAAGACGGTGTAGCCGATCAGGAAGAGACCGATGATGAGGCCGGGGATGATGCCTCCGATGAAGAGCTTGCCGGTGGATTCGCCGGTGATCGAGCCGTAGACAATCATGTTCATGCTGGGCGGGATGATCGGGCCGAGCGCGCCGGCGCCTGCGATCAGGGAGGCGATGAAGCCATGCTTGTAGCCGGTCTTTTTCAGCTCAGGCGTGATCAGACCGCCGATGGCGCTGATCGAGGCGGCGCCCGAACCCGTCAGTGCGGCGAAGATCATGTTCGCAATGACGCAGACGGCGCCGATGCCGCCCCTCATCCAGGAGACGAGCTCGGCGCAGAAGCTGACTATGTAATCGGAGAGCTTGGCCTCGGCCATGATGCCGCCGGCCAGGATGAAGAGGGGGCAGGCCATGAGAGACCAGGAGTTGATGCCCTTCACAGCCATCTGCACAACGGTGAACAGGGGTGTCCCCATGCCGAAATGGAGTGCCAGCAGTCCGGAAAAGCCGATGGCAAAGGCAACCGGAACGCCTAGAACCATGAACAACAGCAAAAACAGGATGGCAATTTTGATCATGCGTTCTCATCTCCTTCCGTCGTGGCTGTATCTGCGGAGCTGAGATTCTCCGCCTTGATCTCGTCCATCAGACTCTCCTGATGGGTGAGCTGTTTTTTCGTATAGAAGGGTAGGG
>CADBNC010000139.1 GCA_902795885.1 Oscillospiraceae bacterium | reverse complement strand
ATTTCTCTCGTTATCCAATCCGCTTTCCTTCCGCTCTCACGCCTCAGCAAGAATCTTTTTCAGATACTGCCCCGTAAAGCTCTCCGCGCAGCGGGCGCAGTCCTCCGGTGTTCCGGCAAAGACAAGCTCCCCGCCGCCGTCGCCGCCATCGGGCCCGAGATCGATGATATAATCCGCCACCTTGATGACATCGAGGTTGTGCTCGATGACAATAACCGTGTTGCCGGCATCCGTGAGTCTTCCGAGGATATCCGTCAGCCGGTGCACATCCGCAATATGCAGGCCGGTGGTCGGTTCATCCAGTATATAGACCGTACGCCCCGTTGCACGCTTTGAAAGCTCTGTGGCCAGCTTCACACGCTGGGCCTCGCCTCCGGAAAGCGTTGTGCTTGACTGCCCCAGCCGTACATAGCCCAGGCCGACATCATAGAGTGTACGGAGTCTGTCTGCAATTTTCTCCTGGTTGGCAAAGAAGCTCAGGGCCTCCTCCACTGTCATATCCAGAACATCGGCGATATTTTTGCCCTTATAGCGCACTTCCAGCGTCTCGCGGTTATAGCGCTTGCCGCCGCAAACCTCACAGGGGACATACACATCCGGCAGGAAGTGCATCTCGATGCGCACAAGCCCGTCGCCGGAACAGGCTTCACAGCGCCCGCCCTTTGTATTGAAGGAAAAGCGCCCCTGGTTATATCCCCGCATGCGGGCATCCTGGGTGGAGGCGAAGAGCGCGCGGATATCATCGAAGAGGCCTGTATAGGTCGCCGGGTTCGAACGAGGCGTGCGCCCGATCGGACTCTGGTCCAGGGCGATGACCTTGTCCACATGCTCCAGACCCTCGATTCGCTCAAAGCGCCCCGGCCGCAGCTTTGCCCTGTTTTTCTCCGCCGCCAGCTCCTTGTAAAGGATTTCCTGAATGAGCGAGGATTTCCCGCTGCCGGAAACGCCCGTCACACAAATCAGCTCACCCAGCGGGAAGCTTACATCTATTGACTTCAGGTTATGCTCCGAAGCGCCGTATATCGTCAGCATGTGGCCGTTTCCGCTGCGTCTGGACACGGGGACGGGGATATGCTTTTTCCCGCTCAGATACTGCCCCGTGATGGATTCCTCACAGGCGCAGATATCCTCCACACTGCCTGTGCAGACAATCCTTCCGCCGTTCACCCCGGCACCGGGCCCCACATCCACCAGATAGTCCGCCGCGCGCATGGTCTCTTCATCGTGCTCTACCACAACAAGGGTGTTCCCCAGATCACGAAGACGGCGCAGTGTGTTCAGCAGCTTTGCGTTATCCCGCTGATGCAGACCGATGCTGGGCTCGTCCAGGATATACAGCACGCCCATCAGGCTCGAGCCAATCTGCGTCGCCAGGCGGATACGCTGGCTCTCGCCCCCGGAGAGGGTTCCCGACGCGCGCGCGAGGGTCAGATACCCGAGGCCGACGCTGTTGAGGAAGTCCAGCCTGCTGCGGATTTCCTTCACAATCTGCGCGGCGATCATCTGCTCGCGCTGGGTAAGGGTCACGCTGTTGAGAAATTCTGCCGCCTGTTTGACCGAAAGATCCGTGAGATCCGCGATGTTTTTCCCACCGATCGTCACGGCAAGCGCTGTCTTCTTCAGGCGCTGGCCGCCACAGGTGGGGCAGGGGGTTTCAGCCATACAGGCTTCGATCTCTGCCCGCATGGCCGGGCTCTGGGTCTCCCTGTAGCGTCTCTCCAGATTCGGCACAATCCCCTCAAAGGGCCGCTTGATGACGCCGTAGCCCTCCGCCTTCTCGTAGCGCAGGGGCAGCGCCTCCCCCTTCGTACCGTAAAGGATTGCATCCACAGCTTCCTTTGAAAGGGCCTCCACCGGGTCCGAAAGCTTGAAATGATACCGCTTCGCAAGTGCCTCAAAATACATTCTGGAGATGCTCTCACCCTTGATATTGTTCCAGCCCGTGGCGCTGATACCGCCGTTGTCCAGGCTCAGCTTTTTGTTTGGGAAGATGAGGTCCGGGTCGATCAGCATCTGGATCCCGAGGCCGGAGCAGGTCGGGCAGGCGCCGTGCGGGTTGTTGAAGGAAAAGAGCCGCGGGGTGATCTCCTCCAGGGAAATGCCGCAGTCCGGGCAGGCATAGTTCTGGGAAAAGCTGATCTCCTCCCCGCTCCCGGCAAGCTCCGCTGTCATCAGGCCGCCCGAGAGCCCGAGGGCTGTCTCCGTGGAGTCGGCAATTCTGCGCCGTGCGCTCTCCTTGATGGCGATACGGTCGACGATGACTTCAATGTTGTGCTTCTTATTTTTCTCCAGCGGGATCTCTTCGCCGAGGTCATAAACCAGTCCGTCCACCCGGGCGCGCACATAGCCTGAGCGCTTCGCGTCCTCCAGCACCTTGCGGTGTTCGCCCTTCTTTCCGCGAATCACCGGCGCCAGCAGCGAGAGTCTGGTTCCTTCCGGAAGCTGCATCAGACGGTCCACCATCTGGTCTACTGTCTGCTGGCGGATCTCCTTCCCGCAGTTCGGGCAGTGAGGAATCCCGATGCGGGCATAGAGCAGACGCAGATAGTCATAAATCTCCGTAACGGTGCCCACAGTAGAGCGCGGATTGCGGGAGGTGGTCTTCTGGTCAATCGAAATGGCAGGAGAGAGCCCGTCAATGGAATCCACATCCGGTTTGTCCATCTGGCCCAGGAACATGCGGGCATAGGAGCTCAGACTCTCCACATAGCGGCGCTGGCCCTCTGCATAGAGCGTGTCGAAGGCAAGACTCGACTTTCCGCTTCCGGAAAGCCCCGTCACAACCGTCAGCCTGTCCCGAGGGACAGTGACGTTGATATTTTTGAGGTTGTTCTCTCTTGCGCCCTGAATAACAATGTTTTCCTGCATGCCGATGTGGTTCCTTTTCCCTGCTGATGTTCGCTTCGGGACTGCTTTCCCGCTGCCCTGAAGCGGTTTATTCAAAACTGTTTTATTATACGCTATTCCTCATGCGCTTGCAAGGATAAGCTTGTAAAATTTCTGCACGGAACAGATTAAGGCGGAGACACCGGTCTCCGCCTTAATACTGGATATTTTACTGGGTGAGGATCCGTATTGTCCTCACATGATGATGGCATCCTTGGGGCAGGCGCCCTGGCAAGTGCCGCAGGCCACGCAGAGATCCTCATCCAGGACCCAGGTCTTCGCCTTACGGTCGACCGTCAGTGCCCCTGCCGGGCAGTTGCGTGCACAGAGCGTGCAGTAGACACACTTGGCAGGATCCTGAACGGGCTTGCCGTCATCGCGCGGCTCGGGGGGAGCAGCCACCGGAGCTTCCTCTTTTTCGGGAGCACTCTTCTCGGCCGGGGCTTCATCTTTCTTCGCTTCGATTTCCTCTTCTGAACCGGCAGGAGCCTTTTTCTCTTCCTTCACGGGCTCGGCTTTGACAGCTTCTTCCGTTTTGGGTGCGGCTTCATCCTTTACTTCGGGCTTCGAAGCCTCAGCCTTGGGTGCGGGTTTGGCTGCGGGGGCCTTCTTTACCGGCGCCTTCTTGATATAGGTGCCGGAGACGATCAGGTCCTCTTCCTTCGTGGCGATCATGTGGTAATCGCCGCTCAGCTCAATCGCGCCGTGGGTGCAGAAGCTGGCGCAGTGCGAGCAGAACGTGCAGCTGCCCAGATAGAAGCTGCGGGTAATGCGCTCGCCTTCCTCACAGGGTTCGGACACATGGCTGATCGCCTGGCCGGCGCAGACACGCTCACACATATTGCAGCTGATGCACTTATCGGGATGGAAGACGATCCTGCCGCGGTAGTTGGGCTTGGCAGGCGCAGGGACCACCGGATACATGGCGCAGCTGGACTTTGAGAAAAGGCCGGCCAGCGCTTCTTTAACAAACGGAAAATCCATTACTTCTTCTGCCCCCTTTTCTCCATCAGAATCTTTGTCGCCAGGGCGAGCCCGTCGATCACCGCTTCCGGCTTCGGCGTGCAGCCCGCGACATCGACATCAACATGCACGTACTTGGAAAGCGGGCCGCAGACGGAATAGCTTCCGCGGAAAACGTTGCCGCTCTGCGGGCAGGAGCCCATTGTGACGATGCAGCGCGGTTCCGGAACCTGCGAGATTGCGCGCAGCACTCTCGGGAGCGACTGTTTTGTCACAGGGCCTGTCACCACAACGATATCCGCCTGACGGGGAGAGCCGGCGAGCTTGAACCCGAGGCGTTCCGCATCGTAGCGGGGCGTCAGAACCGCGACAAGCTCGATGTCGCATCCATTGCAGGAGCCGGCATTGATATGGAACAGCCACGGAGACT
>CADBNC010000138.1 GCA_902795885.1 Oscillospiraceae bacterium | reverse complement strand
CGGTCTTTGGCCGATCCATCTATTTCTACGGCATCATCATCGCCCTGGGCTTCATGTTCGCCATCATCTGGTGCGCCCGTCTTGCGCCGAAGTTCGGCCTGAAGGCGGACGATCTCTACGACATGGCGATCTGGCTGATCCCGCTTTCGATTCTGGGGGCGCGGCTCTATTTCGTCATCTTTCGCTGGTCCTATTACCGCACCCATCTCTCCGAGATTGTTGCAGTCTGGGAGGGCGGCCTCGCCATCTACGGCGGGATCATCGTGGGGGTGCTGGTCTGCTACTGCGTGTGCCGGTACAAGAAGATTTCCTTCCCCTCGATGCTGGATCTCTCCGCCTTCGGCGTGATGCTGGGGCAGGCCATGGGCCGCTGGGGCAATTTCTTCAACCGCGAGGCCTTCGGCGCTGAGACGGATATTTTCTGCCGCATGGGCCTCACCGCCGCCGACGGCACCACCATCTATGTGCACCCGACTTTTCTTTACGAAAGTCTCTGGAACGTGACGGGCCTCTGCATTCTCGGCATCCTGCTGAAGAAAAACAGGCGGCGCTATCCCGGCCAGTTTATTCTGTTCTATTTCTTCTGGTACGGGCTTGGCCGCGTGTGGATCGAGGGTCTGCGCACCGACAGCCTCTATATCGGCTCCACGGGCATCCGCGTATCCCAGCTTCTGAGCGCCGTGCTGGTGCTTGCCGCAGGCACGGCCCTCTTCCTCAACCGGAAGAAAAACACCCTTGCCAGTTCATCAGATAACACAGCGCAGACGCGCAGTCAGGAGGAATCCGACCATGGCGGATTATAAAAAGATTTTGACAGACACGATGGGGACCCTCGTCACCAAAGCGAAGGAGCTTGCCGAGAGCGAGGCTGTCTCAAACGCCGTCGACCGCGTGAAGGAAGCGGCCGTCAGCACCGGGATCCCCGAGGTCTATGAAAAGGGCATCCAGCGGACGAAGTCCTTCAGTAACGCCACCAGGCTGACCCTCGACCTCAACCGCGACCATGCCGAGCTTGACCGCATCTATACCGAGATCGGCCGTCTCTGCTATGAGCAGATGCACGATCACCCCGAAGGCTTCTTTGCCCCGCTCTTTGAGCAGGCCGAAGCCGTGATGGCGACCATCCGCGCCAAGGAAGAGGAGCTGCAGGCGTATAAGGCGGGCTTCACAGACGCGGCCGCCAGCCCGCAGGATGAGATCGACGATTTTGAAGCGGTCGTAAACCGTACGGAAGATGACGGCACAGCCCGCTGATCTCTCTCTCCCCGGAGAAAGGCTCCGGCGCGCGCTCCCGATTCTGCTGGTGCTGGTGTGCGTGCTGCTGGTCTCGGTGCATTTCGGCCTCTGGAAGTCCGGCATGTTCATCGACGAAATCTACAGCTACGGCCTCTCCAACAGCCACTATATGCCCTTCATCGGCAACGGCAGCCACGACCGCATCGAGGAGCAGATCATCACCCGCGGGGATTTTGAAGACTACCTGATGGTGACGGACGCGGAGCCCCGCTTTGACGCGGGCTCGGTCTATTACAACCAGGAGCAGGACGTGCATCCCCCGCTCTTCTACTGGATTCTGAACTTCTTCTCCTCCCTGACGCCCGGGGTCTTCAGCAAGTGGACAGGGCTTGTGCCGAACATCGCCCTGCACCTGCTGACGGTATACCTCGTCTACGCCCTGATGCTGGAGCTCTCCGCAGGCGGGCCGCCCGCCGGCACCTCCGCGGACGAAGGCGAGCGGCTGATCGCCGCCGCCACGGCCATGCTCTATGGTCTCAGCCACATGGGTCTGAGCACCTGCATGATGATCCGCATGTATGCCCTGATGGCCATGTTCACGGTTCTTCTCGCCCTCCTCGCGGCAAAGGAGCTGCGGGCCCCTTCGCTGCGCCTTGAGCTCGGCATCGCCGCGGTGCTCTTCGGCGGGATGATGACCCAGTACTATTTCGTCTTCTACGCCTTCTTCCTCTGCGCCGCGGTTCTGCTGACGCTTCTGATCCGGTGGGCATGGAAGCCGGCCCTGCGCTTTGCCCTGCTGGCCTTTGCGGGCGTCGGGCTGATGCTTCTCTGCTATCCGGCGGCCCTTATGCAGATCACGGCCGGCAGGCTCGGCCCCCAGAGTGACGCGCTGGAGAACCTCCGGAATCTCTCTGCCTGGGCCGGCCGCCTGCGCTATTACTTCGGCCAGCTGCGCGTGGGTCTCCCCGTG
>CADBNC010000137.1 GCA_902795885.1 Oscillospiraceae bacterium | reverse complement strand
CGGTGTGGAGTTCCTCGGCTGGCGTGAGGTTCCCGTCTGTCCGGATGTCCTTGGGCAGGCGGCACGGGATGCGATGCCCTGCATCATGCAGTGTTTTGTCCGGCGCCCGGAAAAGGTTCAGGAAGGCCTTGATTTTGACCGCCTTCTGTATATTATCCGGCGCGAATATGAGCAGAGCGATATTGGTACGTATATTGCATCTTTCTCGAGCCGCACGGTTGTGTACAAGGGCATGTTTCTTGTCAATCAGCTGCGCTCCTTCTATCCGGACCTGCAGAGTGAAGAATGTGAAAGCGCCATGGCCATGGTGCATTCCCGCTTTTCCACGAACACGAACCCGAGCTGGGAGCGCGCGCACCCCAACCGCTATATCATGCACAACGGCGAGATCAATACCATCCGGGGCAATGTGGACCGGATGCTTGCCCGGGAAGAGACCATGCACTCCCCCCTGATCCGGGACGAGGATATGGACCGCATCCTTCCGGTTGTCGACCAGCGTGGATCGGATTCCGCCATGCTGGACAACACTCTCGAGTTTCTCATGATGAACGGGGTCGAGCTTCCGCAGGCGGTTATGATGACCATCCCCGAGCCCTGGGCGAATGACACCAAGATGAGCCAGGCCAAGCGGGATTTCTATCAGTATTACGCGACCATGATGGAGGCCTGGGACGGGCCGGCCGCAATCGTCTTCTCTGATGGCGACAGCGTCGGCGCGGTTCTGGACAGAAACGGCCTTCGGCCCTGCCGCTGGTATCAGACGGATGATGATTATCTGATTCTCTCCTCAGAAGTTGGCGTGCTGGATATCGAGCCGGCTTCGATTGTCAAGAAAGAGCGCCTCCATCCGGGTAAGATGCTGCTGGTTGATATGAAGCAGAAGCGCCTGATCGAGGATGAGGAAATTAAAAACGGCTATGCCGGGAGCCGACCCTACGGTGAATGGCTGGACAGCCATTTGCTGCATCTTGAGGATCTTCCAATCCCAAATCTGAAGGTATCGAAGCATTCGCAGGAGCTTCGCGATAAGCTCTACAAGGCTTTTGGGTATACCTATGAGGATGTGAAGGATGCCATTCTTCCCATGTCCAAAAACGCGGCGGAGCCGATTGCTTCCATGGGAACGGATATCCCGCTGGCGGTGCTCTCGGAAGCCAGGCAGCCGTTGTTCCGGTATTTCAAACAGTTGTTTGCGCAGGTGACCAACCCGCCCATCGATGCCGTGCGCGAGAAGATCGTGACGGACACGGCGGTCTATCTCGGCGCGGCCGGGAACCTGCTGGAGCAGAAGGCCGAAAACTGCGCGGTTCTGCAGATTCATAACCCTATTCTGACAAGTGTGGATCTGATGAAGATCCGGCATATGAACAGCCCGGAATTCAAGGTGGAGATCATCTCCCTCCTCTACTATAAGCGCACACCGCTGGAGAGCGCGGTCGAAAGACTGTTCGTCAGCTGTGACCGGGCGTATAAGAAGGGCGCAAATATCCTTATCCTTTCTGACCGGGGCGTGGATGAAAACCACGTTGCCATCCCCTCACTGCTGGCGGTTTCAGCCGTGCAGAAATACCTGGTGCGCAGCAAGAAGCGCACGGCCCTTTCCCTGGTTCTGGAGAGTGCCGAACCGCGCACGGTCCATGATTTTGCGACACTCCTGGGCTACGGCGCGCAGGCGATCAATCCCTATCTGGCACAGGAGTGCATTGAAGAGCTGATCAGCCTGAACATGCTGGACAAGGATCCGGGCGTTGCGATCAGCGACTACAACAAAGCCGTTCTGGACGGGATTGTCAAAATCGCCTCCAAAATGGGCATCTCCACGATCCAGTCCTATCAGGGCTCGCAGATTTTTGAATGCATCGGTATCAGCCGCAGGGTGATTGACCGATACTTTACCGGTACAGTGAGCCGTGTGGAGGGCATCGGCATGGAGGAGATCGGCGAGGGCGTTGAGTGGAAGCACGACCAGGCGTTTGAGCCGCTCGGCCTCGGAATCGACACCACGCTCAATTCTGTTGGTTCCCACAAGCTGCGCTCCGGCCCTGCCGCGGAAGACCATATGTATAATCCGCTGACGATCAGGCTCCTCCAGAAGGCAGCCCGCGAAGGCAGCTATGAGACCTTCAAGCAGTACACCTCGATGGTGAATAATCTTGAAATTCCGCACACGCTGCGCGGCCTGCTCGAACTGAAGCCGGATCCGAACGGCGGCATCCCACTTGACGAGGTTGAGCCGGTGGAGAGTATCGTCCGCCGTTTCAAGACAGGCGCCATGAGTTATGGCTCCATCTCGCAGGAGGCGCACGAGTGTCTTGCCGTGGCCATGAATACTCTTGGCGGGAAGTCGAACTCCGGCGAAGGCGGGGAAGCGCCTGAGAGGCTGAAGGATCCTCTCCGCTGCTCTGCTATCAAGCAGATTGCGTCTGGCCGCTTCGGCGTTACGAGTGCCTATCTGAACAGCGCCAACGAGCTGCAGATCAAAATGGCGCAGGGTGCAAAGCCCGGTGAAGGCGGGCATCTGCCCGGCAGCAAGGTCTATCCCTGGATTGCGAAAACACGCTGCTCAACCCCCGGCGTTTCGCTTGTGAGCCCCCCGCCGCATCATGATATCTATTCCATCGAGGATCTTGCCCAGTTGATCTTTGACCTGAAGAATGCAAACCGCAACGCGCGCATCAGCGTTAAGCTGGTTTCGGAAGCGGGCGTTGGCACCATTGCCTGCGGCGTTGCCAAGGCCGGGGCGCAGGTGGTGCTGATCTCCGGCTACGACGGCGGTACCGGGGCTGCCCCCGCATCCTCCATCCACAATGCAGGCCTCCCCTGGGAGCTCGGCATCGCGGAAGCGCATCAGACGCTGGTGAAGAACGGCCTGCGCGAGCAGGTGATTCTGGAGACGGACGGCAAGCTGATGACAGGCAGGGATGTGGCCGTGGCCTGCATGCTCGGTGCAGAAGAATTTGGCTTTGCGACGGCCCCGCTCATCACACTCGGCTGCTGCATGATGCGGGTCTGCAATCTGGATACCTGCCCGGTCGGCGTTGCTACGCAGAACCCGAAGCTGCGCGCCCGCTTTGCCGGGAAGCCGGAATATGTGATGAACTTCATGCGCTTTGTGGCAGAAGAAATGCGCGAATGTATGGCCCTGGTCGGTATCCGGACGGTGGATGAGCTGGTTGGCCGCAGCGATCTGCTCTCCGTGCGGGAAAAACGCATCACGCACCGGGCGGAGACTGTTGATCTCTCCGCACTGCTGATCAATCCCTATGGGGAGGATGTTCCGCACTTTGCGCCGGATGCTGTATTCTGCTTCAAGCTCTCGGAGACCAAAGACTGCAGTATCCTGATGAAGAAGCTTGGCCCGTCACTGAAGGGGAAAAAGACCGGGAAGCTTTCCGTGGACATCTCCAGCACCGACCGTGCCTTCGGTACGATGTTCGGATCCGAGATTACCCGCGCCTGCGGGGACAGCCTCCCGGAGGACAGCTATGTAATCCGCTGCAAGGGCGGCGCCGGCCAGTCATTCGGAGCCTTCATTCCCAAAGGCCTGACCCTGTGTCTGGAGGGGGACAGCAACGATGGCTTCGGAAAGGGACTCTCCGGCGGCAAGCTGATCCTGTACCCGCCGAAGGAAAGCCGCTTCCAGGCGGATGAGAATATTATTGTCGGCAATGTCGCACTTTATGGGGCAACTTCCGGAAAAGCCTTTATCGCAGGCCTCGCCGGGGAACGCTTCTGTGTGCGCAATTCCGGCGCCTGGGCAGTTGTGGAAGGCGTTGGTGAGCACGGATGTGAATACATGACAGGCGGCCGGGTGGCGATTCTGGGCAGAACCGGGAAAAACTTTGCAGCGGGTATGTCCGGCGGTGTGGTCTATGTGCTGGATGAGAAGCATGATCTGTATATGCGCATCAACAAGACGGGTCTGCGGATGACAACCCTGAAGGAGCCGCAGGATATTCAGGAGCTGCAGGGCATGCTGCAGGAGCACCTGGCCGCGACAGGCTCCGTAAAGGCAAAGCAGATTCTGGAAAACTTCGAAGCGTATATCCCGTCGTTCAAGAAGATCATCCCGAAGGATTATGAGCAGATGGTTGCGTCCATCGCCGCATACGAGCGCAAGGGCGAAAGCCGCGAACAGGCCGAGATTCTGGCGTTCAATGCCGCGGTAAAACGCTGAGAGGGGGCAGAAGCAATGGGAAAACCAACCGGATTTTTGGAATACGCACGCTGTGAAAACAAAAGAAGGCCACCTCTGGAGCGTATAAAGGACTGGGAGGATCTTTATACACCGGTGGATGGAACCGCGCGCCTCGAGCAGGGCGCCCGCTGTATGAACTGCGGTGTGCCGTTCTGCCAGGCAGGGGTCCAGTTTGAGGGGAAACAGCTTGGCTGCCCGCTGCACAATCTGATCCCGGAGTGGAACGACATGCTGATGGACGGGAACTACAACCATGCTCTGGCGCGCCTGCTGAAGACGAATAATTTCCCGGAATTCACGGGAAGGGTCTGCCCTGCCTTCTGCGAGCAGGCCTGTACCTGCGGGCTGTATGACGATCCCATCACAGTTCACGACAACGAGAGAAGCATTATTGAATACGGTTTTGCGAACGGACTTATGAAGCCGCGCTTTACAAAAAATGTATCCGCGAAGAATGTGGTGGTGGTAGGCTCTGGCCCGTCAGGCCTGGCTGTGGCCGACCAGTTGAATCACCGCGGCCACAGTGTGACCGTGGTTGAAAAGCATGCCCGCCCGGGTGGAATCCTGACCTATGGCATCCCGAACATGAAGCTGCCCAAAACCGTGGT
>CADBNC010000136.1 GCA_902795885.1 Oscillospiraceae bacterium | reverse complement strand
TTTGGCCTGATGCGCCTGCCAAAGCTTGCCGACGGCAGTATCGATATTCCGCAGGTCTGCGATATGGCGGATCAGTTTATTGCAGCGGGTGGAACCTACTTTGACACGGCCTATACCTATAACGACGGTGCCAGCGAAACTGCGTTCCGGGCTGCGGTTGCGGATCGCTATCCGAGGGAGTCCTATACAATCGCCACCAAGCTGCATGCCAAAGCCTCGGGTGTCCGCAGTGCGGAGGAGGCCAAGCAGGAGTTCTACACCAGTCTGGAGCGCCTCGGAACAGGGTATTTTGATTTTTACCTGTTGCACGCCATTCTGAGATCCAACGTGGATACCTACGAGCAGTACGGTCTGTGGGATTTTGTCCATGAGCTGAAAGAAAAGGGCCTGATCCGTCACTGGGGCTTCTCCTTCCACGCTGATCCCGAGCTTCTGGAAGAGCTGCTGACGAAGCATCCTGATGCGGAGTTTGTGCAGCTGCAGATCAACTATGCTGATTGGGAGAATCCCGGCGTGGCATCTAGGAAGAACTGGGAAATCTGCCGCGCACATGGAAAGCCTGTTGTGATCATGGAACCGGTGAAAGGCGGCATTCTGGCAGACCCCATCCCGGAAGTTAAAGAACTGTTTGACCGGGAAGGCAGCGGGCGTTCGTATGCCAGCTGGGCCCTGCGCTTCGCGGCAAGCCTGGACAATCTGCTTGCGGTTCTCAGCGGGATGAGCAGCATTGGACAGATGGAAGATAATCTGCGGTCGATCCGGGATATCCCCCTTTCGGAGGAAGAGCAGGCGCTGATTCGCAGTGCTCAGAAGGCACTGGACGCCGACAAGTCCATCGGCTGTACGGCCTGCCACTACTGCACCAAGGGCTGTCCCATGCAAATCCCTATTCCCGAGATATTCAACGTCGTAAACCGCCGGAAGGGTAGCCCGGAGTTCCGCACGCTGCGGGAGTACAACAATGTCACGCAGGGGAGAGGCCGGGCAAGCGACTGCATCGCCTGCGGCCAGTGTGAAGGCATCTGTCCGCAGCATCTTCCCATCATCGAGCTCCTGCAAAAGAGTCGGGAGCTGGAGGGCTACGCAATCCTGTAAGAGGGTAAAAACAAAATTGGAAAGAGCATGAAAATCCCGATTCTTCCGGGCACGGAAAATGCCCTGTGAAGGATCGGGATTCTTGATTCCGGCCTGCGGATTTACAGTCTGGATTTGATCAGATCACCCAGACGTTTCATACCGATGGCGATTTTCTCGGGTGTAACGTTGCCATAGCTGATGCGCATGCAGTTTTTCCCCTCACCGGTGTTGCCCACGAAGAAGCCTGCCCCCGCAATATAGGCAACCTTGTAGGCCGCAGCTTCCTTCAGGAGCTCGGCGGTGTCGATGTCGCCGGGAAGCTCGACCCAGCTGAACAGGCCGCCGTCAGGGAAAACCCATTTGGTTCCCTCGGGCATGTTTTCCTTCAGGGCTGCCATCATGGCATCGCGGCGCTCTCTGTGGACAGCGCAGAGCTTTTTCAGATGTTCATCATAATAGCCCCGGGCAAAGAACTCTGCGCACAGAATCTGCGGCAGCATGGAGGTGTGCGAGTTGGTGGCGGTTTTCACATCGATCAGCTTCTCGATGATCCGGTGGTTGGCATAGACGTAGCCGAGGCGGCTGCCGGGGGAGAAAATCTTGGAAAAGCTGTTGGCCTGAACGGTGTGGCCGGTTTTGTCATAAGATTTGATGGGCTTCAGCTCCTCCCCGCTGTAGCGCAGATCGCGGTAGGGGTCGTCCTCCAGAATGATGACGTCGTATCTGCTTCCGAGCTCCGCCAGCTTTTCCCGCCGGTCTGCTGGAAGGGTCTTGCCGGTGGGGTTCTGGAAGGTCGGGATTACATAGACCATCTTCGGGTGGTATTCCAGGATCTTTTTTTCCACATCCTCCGGGACAATGCCCAGGTCGTCTGTTTTGCAGCCAATGCATTTTGCTTCAAACATTTCAAAGATTTCCACACAGTGGACAAAGGTGGGGGATTCACAGAGAATGACATCGCCGGGGTTGATGAACACCTGGCAGAGGAGGTTCATGGTTTCGAGACCGCCGTTGACGATCAGAATATCATCAGCCGCAGCCGCTACGCCCTTGGGAGCAAGAAGCTTCTCCGCCACGATCTCGCGCAGCTGCCTGACACCCTGAACCGGGCCGTACTGCAGTGCTTCCACGCCCCGGGAATCGCGCCTGAGCACATCGGCGGCAATTTCCCGCATCTGCTCCACCGGAAGCGCATCAGAAGCCGGTGCGCCGCC
>CADBNC010000135.1 GCA_902795885.1 Oscillospiraceae bacterium | reverse complement strand
TGTTTTTGCTCTGTTGTATGCTTTATAGTATTTCCGTCAGAATCCGGATGAAAAACAGCACCAGGACTCCAATCATAATGGGCTTGACAATCCTGCTGCCGCGGCTTTCAAAGAAGGTCACGCCGATATAATTGCCGGCAACGCCGCAGAGCCCCGCCACGAACCCAAGCAGCAGGATTACCCTGCCGTTCATGAGATAGACCACCAGAGAAGTAACATTTGTAGTGAGATTGATCGCCTTGGTCATGCCATTGGCCTCCGCCAGCCGGAAGTGCACAAGACGCGTAAAAAGCAGGATCAGGAACGTCCCGGTTCCCGGGCCGTAGAAACCGTCGTACACGCCAATCACGAGGGCGATCAATGAGGCAAGCACAATGGTTTTGCGGAATGGCAGCTCTTCTCCCACATCACCAAGATCCCGGGTACGGAGAACATAGAACGCCGTCAGGGGGAGAATGACCAGCATCAGCCGCTTGAAGAGCTCGGCCTCCACCAGAAGTGCCAGATGCGCACCGATATTCGCTCCGATCAGCGCTGCCACAATACCTGGCAGTGCCTTCTTCCAGGGAATATACTTTGCGCGGGCAAGTTTGTAGGTTGCGACACTCGTGCCCATGCACGCGCTCATCTTATTGGTGGCGATTGCGGAATGCACCGGCAGCCCGGCAATCATATACGCAGGGAGTGTTATCAGCCCACCCCCGCCAGCGATCGCGTCCACGAAACCGCCCAGGAACACCAGCGGGCAGATGATCAGATAAGTCAGGATCCCGGGGGACGTCATCTCCTCATGCTCCCCGCTTTACCCGCTCAGTCTCGGCAAGGATCCAGCTGCAGACCGCGTCAATGCCTTCGCCCGTCTTTGCGCTGATCGGGAAGATCAGTGCATTGGGATTCAGCGCAAGGATGCGCTCCCGCGCCTTTTCCAGGTCGAAATCAAAGTATGCCACGGTATCCATCTTGTTGATCAGCACCACATCGCTCACCTGATACATCAGCGGGTACTTCAGCGGCTTGTCATCGCCTTCCGGCACCGAGAGGATTGTCACGTTCTTATGCGCGCCGGTGTCGAACTCCGCCGGGCATACGAGGTTGCCGATATTTTCCAGGATCAGCAGATCGAGCCCTGCGGTGTCGTATTCCAGCAGAGCGCGGGCAGTCATATCAGCGTCAATATGGCAGAGCCCGCCGTTATGAATCTGCAGCGCACGGATTCCGGTGAGGTCGGCCACCCGCTGGGCATCCAGACTGCTCTGGATATCCACGTCCATTTCCCCGATGTTCAGCTTGTCCTTCAGCCGGTTGATGACCGCCACCAGAGTGGTGGTCTTCCCGCTTCCGGGGGATGACATCACATTCAGGAACAGCGTTCCCTGTTTTTCCATGCGCTCGCGGATACGCTCGGCCGTGCGGTCATTCTCCGCAAAAATCGATTCATGAATCTGTATAACACGTACTTCGCTCATTTGCACCACGCCTTCACTTTCTCCACCAGGGCATCCGCCAGCGCGTCAACGCCTTCACCAGTCTTGGCCGAGATATAATAGATTTCAATATCTGGGTTGCATTTGCGGGCATACCTCTCCATCCGCTCCCTGTCAAAATCAAAAACCGGCAGCGCGTCAATTTTGTTGACTACCAGAATATCGCAGGTTTCGTACATCAGAGGATATTTGGCCGGCTTGTCGTCACCCTCCGGCACCGAGAGAATCGTCATGTTAATGGCAGCACCGGTGTCGAACTCCGCCGGACAGACAAGATTGCCGACGTTTTCAAGCACAATGAGTTCTGCTCCCTCAAGGCCAAGAGCACGAATGCCCTGTCGGGTCATGTCCGCATCCAGATGGCACATTCCGCCTGTGTGCAGCTGAACTGACGGCACACCCGCCTGCTGCATGGTGAGGGCATCAACGGCGCTGTCAATATCAGCTTCCATAACTCCCCACTTCAGACGTCCCGCGAAGGCCCGATTCAGGGCCAGCAGTGTTGTCGTCTTTCCGCTTCCCGGGGATGACATCAGATTCAGCAGGCAGGTTCCGTTTGCCTTCAGTTCCTCACGCAGATTCTGCGCGTCCTTGTCATTGTCTTCCAGTACCGATTCCTTCAGCGCGATTATTTTCACTTCTTCCATGCGGATTCCCTTCCCAGGCCGCTTTGTGCGGCAGATTTTGTATCGTCACAGCCTCTTGCAATTTTTTTCTTCCTGCATATACTGATAGGTGCCGCCTGATAATCGGTCAGGCTGGCCTATTATATCGCTATCCCGCCTGTTTTTCAATAGCTGCGGGCAGCAGGCAAACCGGAGAAAGGGGGGCATGCAGATTGCATCACAGTTCAAAACAGGTCCGGCAGCCGGAAGGAGACCTATCCGCTGTGCTTTCATCAGACGCCCTGGCGGCTGATCTGCCTGATATGAATACCATTATGAACAAGATCATCCGCTGGTATCGTGAAAACCGCCGCAGTCTCCCCTGGCGTGACAACCCCACGCCCTACACCACCTGGATTGCCGAGATCATGCTGCAGCAGACCCGCATCGAGGCTGTAATTCCATATTATCATCGCTTTCTGCACGAGCTGCCGGATATTCCGTCTCTGGCAGAGGTACCGGAGGACCGCCTTCTGAAGCTCTGGGAAGGCCTTGGCTATTACAGCCGGGCGCGAAACCTGAAGAAGGCAGCAGGGCTGGTCGTACAGCAGCATGGCGGCATGCTTCCCGCCTCGGTCGCAGAACTGAAAAAACTCCCCGGGATCGGGGACTATACCGCAGGTTCAATTGCTTCGATCGCCTTCGGCCTGCCGGAACCCGCTGTAGACGGCAACGTGCTGCGCGTGATCTCACGCCTGCTGGCTTCATCGGAGGATATTATGCTCCCGGCCACACGAAAGCGTGTCACTGAACTGCTCCGGGGGCACTACCCCGCTGGAGAGGATGCAGGTCTTCTGACAGAAGGCCTTATGGAACTGGGTGAGACCGTCTGCCTGCCGAATGCTGCCCCCCGCTGTGAAAGCTGTCCCGTCGCTTCCCTGTGTCTGGCGCACAGGGTGGGAAACGAACTCAATTATCCCGTGAAAGCAGAGGCAAAGGAGCGGCGCATTGAAAACCGCACCATTCTTCTTCTCCGCCAGGGTGACCGGTTCGCCATCCGGAAGCGCCCCGCAAAGGGCCTCCTCGCCGGGCTCTGGGAATTTCCCGGGCTCGATGGGCATCTGGATGAGGAGACTGTCGCCAGGATGTTCCCGCAGGCAGCGGTTCGCCCGGCAGGAAAGTCGAAGCACATCTTCACCCATGTCGAGTGGCACATGCTCGGATATCTGGTATCGCTGTCGGAAGGTGAAGCAATTCCAGCCGGCTGCGGTCTGATGCAAATAGTCTCACTCTCCGAAGGTGAATCTCCGGAATTCTCCCTGAGTTCTGATGATATTGTCTGGAAGACACCGGAAGAGATCAACGACGCCTATTCTCTGCCCACCGCATTCCGCTATTACAAAAACCGGCTCAGCACGCTTTAAGTGCAGAGCCGGTTTGTTCTCACGCGTTATCAGTTTTCTTCTGCCGGGAATTGTTCACGGGGTCCAGAGCTTTTTGTTCCAGTAGGCCTCCAGCGCGTCCAGAAGCAGGCAGCCTGCCTTATCCAGAAGCCAGGTTCCCGGATTTTTGTGCTTCTTTTGTTTTTTCTGCTTCGCCGGTTTCTGCGGTTTGCCGCTCAGAAGCGTAAAGACCAGCTTTCTGGTGCTCATTTCATTTCCTCCCTGTAAAAGAAGTCTCCGCTTTTTCCTCCGTGCTTTTCCACCAGGTGGATCTCATGGATCAGCATGCGTTTATCGATCGCCTTGCACATATCATAGATTGTCAGAAGCGCTGTTGAAACGCCCGTCAGGGCCTCCATCTCGACACCCGTTTTTCCATCGGTCTTTACGGTGCATTCCGCCCGGATCTCCAGTGTCTCGGGGATCATCTCGAAGACCAGCTTAGCGTTGGTCAGATTCAGCGTATGGCACATGGGGATCAGGTCTGCTGTTCTTTTGGTGCCCATGATACCGGCAACCTGCGCCACCGTCAGGACATCGCCCTTCTTTACGGTCTTCTGCATAATGGCATCCCAGACCTCGCGGCTGACGCGGATTGTGCCCTCCGCCACCGCAGTCCGCGATGTGATATTCTTGTCCGAAACATCCACCATCCGGGCATTTCCCTGTTCATCAAAATGTGTAAACTCCATTCCGCGCCTCCATTATCATTCCGCCGCAATTCATTTGCTGCCCCTATTATAGTAAAAGCACTGTTTCTTTTCAAGAACAATAACGCCTCTGCCTGCGAAAAAGCAGGAAGAGGCAGCATTTAAAGCCGATTCCTTGCGGTCACAGCACACCTTTCAGGAAGATTTCCACCCCGATGAAGATCAGAATCATACCGCCGAGGATGGTGGCTTTCCCGGCTAGCCGTGTGCCAAAGCGTTTTCCGAGCTTCACCCCGGCCATGCAGATGAAGAAAGTCACAATGCCGATTATCAGAGCCTCTGTCACAGCCATTGCAAAATGATATTCCGCGATCGTGAAGCCAACCGAAAGCGCATCAATAGACGTGGCAATTCCCTGCACCAGAAGGCCTGCAAGGCCAAGTGCGCCGACATCAGCTTCATTCTCCTCGCCAGATGCTGTCGTCCCCTCTTTCCGGTCACGGATGCCTTCCCGCAGCATATTCCCGCCAAGGCAGAGCAGAAGAATCAACGCGGTCCAGGGGATATATCTCTGCACGGCACTGAAGGTCTCGGCAATGGTGTGGACGCAGAACCAGCCGATCAACGGCATCAGAATCTGAAAAAAACTGAAAGTGCCGGCAATCAGGCACATCCTGTGCCGGGGCATCCCGGGTTCCCGAAGACCGTTTGCCATTGAGACCGAAAACGCGTCCATCGCAAGCCCGATGCCAAATAGTATGCTGTTGAGGAAAAAAACCAGATCCATCGCCAGTCTCCTCCCGCCAGATAGTAAAGGTACTTCACCATACCATCCGCATATATAAATGTCAAGATTTCCTGATTGTTCCAGAGGCAATTCCATTGACAAGCGCCCTGACTTGTGATTCAATCTGTATTGCTGTATCTTCGTTTTTACCTTTTCATTTATCATATACTGCCATAACAGAACGATTATGGCGCTGAAGGAGGAGTTCCCATGGCCCTGCATATCATTGCCGAGGCAAACCGCTGTCTCAACTGCAAGAAGCCCATGTGCCAGCAAGGGTGTCCTGTTCACACACCGATTCCCGTTGTAATCCAGCTTTTCAAGGAAAACCGCCTGATGGAAGCGGGTGAAATGCTGTTCCGCAACAACCCCATGTCTGCAGTCTGTTCCATCGTGTGCAATCACGAGCAGCAGTGTGCCGGCAGCTGCATCCGCGGCAGAAAGGACAGCCCTGTACACTTTTCGAGCATCGAAAACTACATCTCTGAGATGTATCTCGACCGCATGGAATTCATCCGACCGCCGAAAAAGAACAAAAAAGTCGCTGTAATCGGATGCGGCCCGGCCGGCATGACAGTCGCTATCGCGCTGGCACAAAAGGGATACCCTGTGACTGTATTTGAGTGGAAGGGGAAAATCGGCGGCCTTCTGCAATACGGGATTCCTGAATTCCGTCTCCCCAAGAGCATTATCGACCGCTATCAGGCCAGAATGGAAGAAATGGGCATTACCATCCGCACAAACACCAC
>CADBNC010000134.1 GCA_902795885.1 Oscillospiraceae bacterium | reverse complement strand
GCGCTGCCGGGACAATTTTGAGAGAATGCAGTTTTCGGTTTCCTGCCGCGAACAGGACGCCTCTGTTCTGAACGGGGAGTTTTGTTCGGCCTTCGATATTGTCATCGCCGATGTACCCTGCAGCGGTACCGGTGTTATCCGAAAGCATCCTGAGATCCGCCGGAGAACGGAGGCAGAGACCGAGAGTCTGCTTCCCCTTCAAAGGCAGATTCTGGATACGGCATCCGCCTGTGTCAAGGACGGCGGCACCCTTCTGTACGCGACCTGCTCCGTTCTGAAAAGAGAAAACGAAGATCAGGCAGAATGGTTTCTGCGGTCCCATCCGGACTATTCGCTGGAGCCGGTTTCCGCAGAGGGCTTCTCCTGCCAGCACGGAATGATGCGTTCCTGGCCTCAGGATAACCATAACGACGGCTTTTTCGCCTGTCGTTTCAGAAAGTGCTTATCAACATGACTGACATTTTATCCCTCACAAAAGAAGAGCTTCTTGAGGACTTCCGCACCGCCGGGCTCCCGGCCTGGCGTGCTGCGCAGGTGCGCAAATGGCTGTTTCGGCCGGTAAGATCTTTTGATGAGATGTCCAATCTCCCGCTGGATCTGAGACAGAGCCTTGCAGAACGCTATCATCTCTACAAGCCAAAAGTACTGCGAAAGCAGGAATCCGCCCAGGATGGCACAATCAAGATCCTCTGGGAGCTTGCCGATGGCAATTCAGTGGAGACGGTTCTCATGCGCTACCGGTACGGAAATACCGTCTGCATTTCCAGCCAGGTGGGATGCCGCCAGGGATGTGCGTTCTGCGCATCCACCATCGGAGGGCTTGTCCGTCATCTTTCACCCGGAGAGATGCTGGATGAGGTGCTTTTTACGGAGCTTGAAACGGGGCTTCCGGTCTCGCACATCGTCCTCATGGGAATAGGGGAGCCCCTTGATAACTATGACTCCGTCCTCCGCTTTCTGGATTGCGTGCATGACGAAGACGGCCGGAATCTGAGCTTTCGCCACATTACAATTTCCACCTGCGGGATCCCTGACAAAATTCGTGCCCTTGCCGATGAAGGCGTTCCTGTAACACTTACGCTGTCTCTGCATGCACCGGATGATGAAACACGCTCCCGCATCATGCCATCCAATCCGGGCGTGGCATCGCTGATTGAAGCCTGCAGGTATTATGCGCGGAAAACCGGTCGCAGAGTATCCTTTGAATACGCCATGATCAAAGATGTGAATGACAGCATGACACAGGCAGAGCTTCTTGCCCGGCATGCAAAAAGTGTCGGAGCCCATGTCAATCTGATTCCGCTGAACTATGTTAAAGAGAGACATCTGAAACCAACAGACAAGTCTGGAATCCGCTCCTTCCAGAAAGCACTGGAAGACAGAGGCATTACCGTGACCGTGCGCAGAAGCCTGGGCGGCGATATTGACGCTTCCTGCGGCCAGCTCAGAAGAAAGTATAATCGCCAGGCTGCGCAGAAGACAGAAAGGGAAGAGGAATTACCCAGCCCTGGCCCCGCATAACAGGTCCGACTCATCAGTAAATGGTAATTGTAAGAATTCTGGAGATGTTCACATGACAAGCTACGGACTGACAGACCCCGGGAAAACACGTACAGAGAATCAGGACTGCTTTCTGATTGAAACCTGTGAGAAAGCATCCTGCAGTATCCTTGCGCTGTGTGATGGCATGGGCGGCGAGAACGCCGGCGGCATCGCCAGCCAGCTTTCGGCGAATGCCTTCGTGAATTATACATTCCATTATCTCAGTGATTATCCGTTTCGCGCCGCGGATCTGCCCCGCATCATGCAGGAAGCATGCGATGAGGCCAATGGTGTTGCGTATGCATATTCCCAGTTTGGCGATGAACTTACGGGGATGGGAACCACGCTTGTGGCTGCTGTCATGAGGAAGAACGGGCTTGGCTATGTTCTGAATGTTGGGGACAGCCGTGCATATCTGCTGCACCGGCATGTTCTGAAGCAGATCACAAGGGACCATTCCCTGGTTGAAGAGCTGCTGGAAGCCGGGATTATCACGCCTCAGCAGGCCTTCAATCACCCGCAGAAAAATGTGATTACAAGAGCACTCGGATCAGAAAAAACGGTGGAAGCAGATCTGTTTCCGGTCAACGTTGCCCCGGGAGACTCCCTTCTCCTTTGCTCTGATGGCCTTTCCGGCGTTGTACCGGAAGAGGAAATCCAGGCCGTTTTGAATGACTCCGTTCAGCCGGAGGACGCCTGCCGGGATCTGCTTGACCTGGCCCTTTCGCGCGGTGCTCCGGACAATATAACGATTATCGTATGGAAAAGATAGAAAACAACCCTGCCGGGACGAACTCTTCTGTTATGCCCGGGGCGGATACTCCGTTGAATACTGCCCCACAGGAGGGCAGTTCAGAGTCGATAAGACCGTCTCCGTCATCCTCAACAGTCTATTCGCCGGAGATGCAGGATCCCGAGTTCAGAAAATGGATAGGAAAACGCCTGGCCGACCGGTATGAGATTATATCGGTTCTTGGCGTCGGGGGAATGGCCGTGGTATACCGTGCGGTGGACCACAGGCTGAACCGGTCTGTTGCTGTTAAGATCATGCGCGAAGATGCTTCTCATGATGAGAGCATCCGGAGCCGTTTTGCAGCGGAATCCCATGCCGTCGCCATGCTTTCGCACCCCAATATTGTTGCGGTTTATGATGTCAGCCATAATGATGTAGTGGAATACATCGTTATGGAACTCATCGATGGCGTAACGCTCCTGCAGTACATTGAGAAAAAGGGTGCACTGCCCTGGCACGAGGCGCTCCATTTTGCCAGACAGGTTGCCAAGGCACTCTCCCACGCCCATGCCCGCGGGATCATCCACCGTGACATCAAGCCAAACAATATCATGCTGCTGCGTGACGGTACGATCAAAGTGGCAGACTTTGGCATTGCGGCGCTTGAAAACGAGGTGGAAGATTCCCACGGGGAAGCCATCGGGTCCATCCACTATATCTCGCCCGAGCAGGCCAGAGGGGCCTACCCGGATCCCAGAAGCGATGTGTATTCTCTCGGCGTTGTGATGTTCGAGATGTTCACCGGCAGGAAGCCTTATCTTGGTGAGACGATCCGCGAAATTGCTGTCAAGCATATGAATGCCGACCCGCCTTCCATGACCGCGCTGAATCCTTCTCTGCCTCCGGAGCTTGAGCGCATTACGCGTAAGGCCATGTGCGCGTCTCTGGAAGATCGCTATCAGAGTGCGAATGAGCTCGTGGAGGATATCGACGCCTTTCTTCGGGATCGGGAAACAGTTTCGCTTCACGATGAAGAGGAGTCTTTTGAACCTGAGCCGGATGAAGTGGAAATCGCGGAACAGCGCAGGATGCGCAGCCGCATGCTTCAGAAAAGCGGGGAGGTCTCCTGGCTTTCCGGCAGCTTTTTCCTGCTGGCCGCCGCCATCGTGTTGCTGGTCTTCGTTTATCGCTTCTGGCTTCAGGACCTCTTCTCGCCGGCAGTTCGCGTCAGGCTTCCCAACTTTGTCGGGAAAAATTTTGAGACAGTTTATGCCGACCCGGAAATGCAGGAAACCTATTCCTTCAAAGTTGTTTATCTTGTCAACACCGAGACGGCACCGGGTACTGTCCTGTCTCAATCGCCAAATCCCGGCCGCAGTATCATGATGACCCCCGGCGGCATTGAAGTCCGGCTCTCTGTCAGCACAGGGGACACGGTTACCAGCATCCCGGACGTCAGCAATCTTGATTACCGGGCGGCAACGTCTCTTCTCAGGCAATGCGGGCTATATATCGAGGTTGTCAATGCAGCATCTGATACGGTAGAGCATGACCGCGTGATCAGAACAGAGCCTTATGCCGGGTCAGACGTGACAACAGCCTCTCTCGTTTATGTTTATGTCAGCTGTGGAACGGAGCTGCGGATGCTCACGGTTCCGAATCTGATCGGGCTGTCGGAAGAAGCGGCCATTTCCCAGATCGAAAACAACGGATTCAGCTATGGCTGGAGTGAAACGGAACGGTCTGACCTCGCTGCAGGAACTGTAATCGGGCAGAGTCTTGAGCCGTTTTCCACACAGGAGGAACACAGCATGATCTATCTGACTGTTTCAACCGGAACAGAAGTTCCGTAGGGATTTGGCAGCGGATAATTCTATGGAACATAAAGGCTTTTTAATCAGTTCTATCAGCAGCTATTATGAAATCCGGAAGGAAGACGGGCAGCGCATGATATGCCGCGCCCGGGGAAAGCTGAAGCTGGACGGCATTGAGCCTCTCCCGGGTGACCGGGTTCGCTGGATGCCAAATCCGACCAACAGCAGTGAAGGAATTCTCACCGGGATAGAGCATCGGAAAAACTGCTTTGTCCGCCCGAATGTGGCAAACGTAGATCAGATCGTTTTTGTCGCAACCGCTGCCCGGCCAATAACCGATCCTTCCTTAATTGATCGGCTGAGCGTTGCCGCGGAGTATTCGGATGCGGAATTCATCCTGTGTCTGAATAAGATGGATCTCGATGAGGCTGAAAAACTCAGGGAACAATATGCCATGTGCCGCTTTCCTGTATTGCCGGTGAGCGCCCATACTGGAGAGGGAATGGAATTGCTGCGGCAGCATTTGGAAGGGAAGGTATCCGTCCTGACCGGAAATTCCGGGGTTGGGAAATCCAGTATTCTCAATTTTCTCCTGCCGGATGCGGCGCTGCCGGTAAACGAGATCAGCCAGAAGCATGGCCGCGGGAAGCATACGACTCGCCACACTACCTTCTATCCACTATCCCGCGATGGCTGGGTAGCCGATTCTCCCGGATTTGCTTCTCTGGAACTCAGCCAGCTGTGTGATGTGCAGGCACAGCAGCTTGCAGACTGCTTTGCTGAGTTTCCCCGAGACAGATGCCGCTTTCATGACTGCATGCATCACAATGAACCGGACTGTGCGGTCAGGGGCGCCCTTGCTCAGGGTCAGATCAGCGATTCCCGCTATACTTCGTATATAACCATGCTCAAAGAGCTGCAGGAACGTGAGAAGAACAAATTCACCTGATACTGTTTCCCATTCTATTATATTTTCATCTCATCATAACAGAAAAGAAAGGAGCTGATTGTTATGTCCGGACATTCCAAATGGCATAACATACAAAAAACAAAGGGGGCTGCTGATGCAAAGCGTGCGCAGGCATTTACAAAAATTGCCCGCGAAATGATTGTTGCTGTCAAGGAAGGCGGCAGCGGGGATCCGCGGAGCAACTCCCGCCTGGCTGCTGTCATTGCCAAGGCAAAGGCGGCAAATATGCCGAATGACAATATCAAGCGTACCATCGATAAGGCCCTTGGTTCCGGGAATACGGAAAACTACGAAAAGATCACCTATGAAGGATATGGCCCCTCCGGCGTCGCGGTCATTGTGGAAACCATGACCGACAACAGAAACCGTACTGCCGGCGAGATTCGCCATTACTTTGATAAATACGGCGGAAATCTTGGCCCGGCCAATTGCGTGTCCTGGTCCTTCGACCGCAAGGGTGTAATCGTAATCGACAATGAGGACGAAGAACTGGATGAAGATACCGTTATGATGGACGCGCTTGATGCAGGCGCGCAGGACTTCGAATCCGAAGGCGAAGTCATGACGGTATATACGGCCGTTGATGATATTGCCATGGTATCTGACGCGCTGATTGAACGCGGCTATCATCTTCTCTCCGCCCAGGAAGAGATGCTTCCGCAGAACGGAACCATCAAGCTGACGGATGAGGAAGACATTAAGAAAATGCAGAAACTGCTTGACATGTTCGAGGACAATGATGATGTCCAGAATGTCTGGCACAATTGGGAAGACGCAGAGTAAGTCACACCTGAAAGACCTGTAACTGGAAAAAATAGTTATGAGATAAAATAAAAAAACGTACAAAATAGCCGATGTAAGTTGAAAATTGTTTTTCTTTCAGATGGCTAAAAACGTACAAAACAACAGACACCGGCTGCTTACATTGCATCTCGGTGTCTGTTGTTTTTATATAAAATGTCTTTTCTTACGTCTTAGTCCCTTGCAGATCGGGCATGCTTCTTTGTCGCGAAAAGCTCCAATCTCAGCGATGAGAGACTCAGCAATTGCCGACAAAGACATATCTTAACTGCGCCCTGGCAACATCAGCCAGTCTGTATACAAGCGATACGTCGGTCGGCTTTCTGTCAAGCATGTGAAAACGGGGAAAAAATCTCGTGATGTGAAGCGGAATATCACGCCCTTTGTCACCATGAGGGAGTCCTTCCAGACATGCAATCCAGTGCGATAAGGAGCGGATTTCATCTACTGTGTCGTTTTCGCCTGGAACGATAAGCGTGGTCAGTTCCACATGGCATCTTTTAACAGCTTCCTGAATAAACTCCATGACCATCTGACGGCTTCCCTTGAGTACATCACGGTAATATCGATCTGTAAAGCCTTTGAGGTCAATGTTCATGGCGTCAATGTAAGGAAGAATTTCTTCAAGAACAGACAGTTCTGCGGTCCCGTTTGATACCAGAACATTGACAAGACCATATTCATGAGCAATTTTGGCCGTGTCACGGACATACTCATATCCGATCAATGGTTCGTTGTAGGTGAAGGCCAGCCCGATATTCCCGCGATTTCGACAGCTCAGAGCGGCTTTCACCAGATCATCCGGACTGATATATTCTGTTTGGCTTTTGCAGTTCAGGGCGTGCTCAGACCAGGAAATGCTGTAGTTCTGGCAAAACGGGCAGCGAAGATTACAGCCGTAACTGCCAACGGACAGAATGTTCGCACCAGGATGGAAACGGTGGAGAGGCTTCTTTTCAATTGGATCCAGAGCCAAGGAAGTAATCAGACCGTAATTATCCGCTGCAACGGTCCCGTTTTTACATGTACGCGCACCGCAGAAACCAAGCTGACCATCAGCTATTTCACAGTGCCGGAAACAGACATTGCATTTCGCCATAATCAACTGTGACGCACAACTTCAAAGCGCTGCAGAGACACCTGCTCAGACGGAGCGATACCTGCTTTTTGCTTTGCAATTTCAATCTGCTGCTCAACTGTATCCACTCCCTCCAAATCGGGAAGAAGAAGGCCGCGCCGCATTCCTTTTGAAACGATTACCCCGTATCGCTTTACATTCAGATCTGCTTTGGACTTGATATCCTCGGGTTCTCCAAGAACGTCAACACTGATTTCCAGAAACGGTAATTCTTCTTTGCGGACAGGACGGAAACGAGGGTCACGAGTTGAAGCACTGATCGCGTTACGGATAATCTCTTCTGCAAGACAATCCTGTGTAGGAACGATCGTGCCGATACAGCCGCGAAGCTGGCCATGCTCATGAATGGACACAAAAGCCCCTGCACGCCTGCTGGTCATTTCCGAGGGAAGATTAGTCGGAAGATCAAGAACCTGCCTTCGAAGAATATAGCTTGTAAGGGAGTCTCTTGCCAGTTTCACATATGGATCTGAAGACCCGGACTGAGATTCGGTATTTAAATCCTGACCGCTTGAATAATCTAAGAAGCAGCGACTGCTGTCTCTGCCTGCTGGGTGAAATGTGCAGATTCCATATCCCACCCCTGTGATGTCCTCGTGGGAGAGCTGCTTTGCCTCGACAGCGATGCCGTCAAATGCGCCGGCCATAATGACAAAGGAACGGTGCCCGCACTCCGCAGCCCGGTCACAGAATGATTCATCGAAATCAAGAAGCTCACCAAATGCAGCCCTGGAACATACATCCATTATCCTTTTGTCGTACTCAGGACCTTCAGGAGTAAAACCGTAAGGGCCATAGCTCTGCAGCTTATGGGAGAGATCCCCGCTGGCAATATAGACTACCCGTTTCCCTGCTTCCTCAACAGCCTGTTGGATGATCCGGCCAAAGGCATAGTGATCAGCCAGCGGAAGGCCGGAGAGCCCGATGCGCACCAGACGGAAATCCGAATAGACCTGACGGATGAAGTACAAAGGAATCATCGTTCCGTGATCAAGCAATGCGTCTCGCTGGCCCAGCGTTCCGGCAGGGAAGTCCTCTTTATCCGCAATGGAGCAGATTTCATCTACCAGATCTTCATCGTATGTCTCGTGAAAACTGACACCTTTAGCACAGAAGTCTGCAAAGTCGCCAAAAGCTTCCTTGCCCGGAGAAATGTGAAAATAATCGGTGTACATGACCGAATGAGGACTGGAGATAATGATGGTCTCCGGCTTGAAGGAAGCAATTTCATTTGCCACCTGTTTGTAGGCATCTATCGTCTTTTGTATTTGAGCTTCAGATCCTCTTCCAACCTGCGGGATAATCATGGGCGGGTGGGGAACCATATATCCAGCGATGATTGACATTTTTCCTTCCTCCTTTGCGAGAATCCTGAATAGAATCAATGACTTATGACTTCTTTGAATGATATTATATACGAATGACAGTATCATTTCAACAATCCTTCATGCGAAGGAATCAGGAGATAAAGACAAGCATTGCATAGCGCAGAAAAGATAAGTCGAGATGGGGTAATATCTCTGTTGTGAAAATAAGAGGTTTGTGGTAAGATTTCAAAAGTTGAAATAATATCCATCAATGCGCAACAGCATCTTGGAGAATGTTGGAAAAGTGCGGCCTGCGCAGAGAGACCATGCTGCTTCAGAAATGCCGATATGTAAAGACAGGAATCGTCAGCTGGCACGACGAACTGGAATATGCAATGCTGGCGTCAGAGTACAGCGAAGAAGAAACTGTTTAAGCGGAGAGGAGATAAAGATGCCGGCAATCTATGAGATTTACGGAACCGATGCCCATTTGATGGCATATTC
>CADBNC010000133.1 GCA_902795885.1 Oscillospiraceae bacterium | reverse complement strand
CTGAAACATGAAATAGAAAAACGCAGCCTAACGAAATAGACTACGCCGAATCGACTTATTTCTGTTTCACGAGGTTCATTTTTCAACGCTGGTATTATATCAGAAAGAACGAGAATATGCAAAGGTGCTTTTTAACAAAAAGTCTTCTGCCGGGCACCAAATCCCTGAGACATATTCGCCACTATTTCCGTATGGAATTCCTGCTGCAGGCTGTTGTGTTTTGCGTTTATGCCGGCGGGCCTGACCCGGGGCTACACCGACGCCGTGATCACCTGTGACAGCGCGGAGCCCAGGAGTGTGGCGGACTGCTGCAGCCTCGGCCTCAAAGCCGGCAACGTCAGCAACGCCGTCAAAAATGCCCAGGCTCTTCTGATCCGTTATGGCTATGCCTGCGGCGGGCGTATCATCGCCGGACGCGAGACCCCTGATGGTGAATTCGGCCCTGTGACCGAGCGGGCTGAAAAAGCTTCCAGCATCTGTACGGACTCACCCCGGATGGAGAGATAGAGAAGGAAACATGGAGTTCCCTGCTGACAAAAAAAACAACTCAGAGCCCAATGCAATGGGTCTGAGTTGAGAGAGAAACACGACATAGAACATCCGGAGAAAACAGGAGAAGGCTGTACCCGCCGGGGCTATACATAGTAGGGATTTGGCTTCATGACAATTCTGATCAGGTCTATGAGCACCCCGATGCCGAACAGGCCGACGGTGAAGATATACAGAATCCCCATGCCCACCTTGCCCTCATAGAATTTGTGAATGCCGAGCGTGCCGAGAAACAGGCAAAGGAAAAAGGCAACCCACTTGTCCTTTTCCTTTCCGTTTGTGATCACGGTTGTGTGCCGCTCAATCACCTTTGGCTCCTCCCGGCGAAGCTCCTCAACCTGCCTCCCGCAGTTGGGGCATACAACGCTTTCCTCGTGAATCAGGGAACCGCAGTGCCGGCAGTATTTCGTGTTCTCCTGCGCGGCAAAGGCAGACCGGGTGACTGGCTGCTCCTCCACGGCCGGCTCCGCCCACGCAGGCTCTGTGCTCTGGCAGGCCGCCGCGCCGGAAGCCCCGGAGCCGTGACCCGAAAACTGCGTATAGCCTGCGGACCTTGGAACGCTGCCCTCCTGGACGATGCTGATAAAGCCCGCGTCATCCACCGAAAAGATGCAGAGCCGGTTGCCCAGCGCGTCGATCTGGACCCGCTGGAGGGCGTCCACGCAGCCATCGGCATGGATCAGCAGCTCGTGCTCTCCCGCCGGGAGAGTGACGGTGGTGGTCTCGCTGTTGCTGATCACCGTATGGAACTGCCCGTCGATATAGACATCGGCAACAATCCCCCGCGTTCTGGCGGAATTGTATTTCCTCAGCGTCAGCGTGCCGGTTCCCCTGTCCGCCGACGCGTCCGGGGTCAGGATCCTTGTGCCGCATTCGGGGCAGAATTTTGCGCTGCCCGCATCCGCGCCGCAGTTATGACAGAACATCTCGTCATCTCCTTTACCGGACTCTGTCAGTCAGAATTCTTCCTTAGAAACAAAAGATATCCGGAGACAATCGCGAGGGCAGCGGGGAGAGCCCCATCCGTTCCCGCCGCAAAATGATATGTCCCGCTCACAATAAAAGTTGTATACAGATAATCTGCAAGATTCCAGAGTGTCAGAAACGCAACAACAAACAGGACAAACGCGGCATACTTGTTCTTAATCATGGTAACCTCCACAAATATCGGGGTGTCTGCATGCCATTCTATCATATCCGGGGATTGACTGCAACAGGCGCGATCTGCCCGTTGGCCATCGGCTGCGGAGAAATCCGGAGGACAGGAACGGGAGACAGGGCCGGCCGATGACAGGGGCTGTGGCGCATAATTCATAAAATGCTGTTGAACAGGGGGAAAATCAGGAATATAATATCCTGTCTGTAAACTGCAGAACAAAGCGGGCGGGGACGGACGGAACCGCAGGCCCGGCGCCATAACGGAGACAGAGAAGCATGCTTCAGCTGAGAGGGATTAAAAAAGACTATATCGTGGCGGATACCCGCGTGCACGCGCTGAAGGGGATCACGCTGGACTTCCGCGACAGCGAGTTTGTGGCCATCCTCGGCCACTCCGGCTGCGGCAAGACGACGCTGCTGAACATCGTCGGAGGGCTGGACCGCTTTACCGCCGGGGATCTTCTGATCGACGGGCGCTCCACGAAGAACTTCCGCGACGCCGACTGGGATGCCTACCGCAACCACACCATCGGCTTCGTTTTCCAGTCCTACAACCTGATCCCGCACCAGACGGTCCTCTCGAATGTGGAGCTTGCGCTGACCATCTCGGGCGTGCCGGCCTCCGAGCGGCGCAGACGCGCGGTGGAGGCGCTGGAGAAGGTGGGCCTGGGCGATCAGCTGATGAAGAAGCCGAACCAGATGTCCGGCGGGCAGATGCAGCGCGTGGCCATCGCCCGGGCGCTTGTGAATGACCCGGCGATTCTGCTGGCGGACGAGCCGACGGGCGCCCTCGACACCGAGACCTCCGTGCAGATCATGGACCTGCTGAAGGAGATTTCAAGAGACCGGCTGATCATCATGGTGACGCACAACCCCGAGCTGGCCGAGCAGTACGCCAGCCGGATTATCCGCCTGAAGGACGGCCTGATCACCGGTGACAGCGATCCCGTTCTCAGCGCCGCGCCCGACAACCCGGACAGGCTCCGGCAGAAGCGCACGTCGATGGGCTTTCTCACGGCGCTCAGCCTCTCGCTGAACAACCTCATGACCAAAAAGGCCCGCACCCTGCTGACGGCCTTTGCCGGGAGCATCGGGATTATCGGGATCGCGCTGATCATGTCGCTCTCCAACGGCATCCAGAACTACATAGATAAGGTCCAGCAGGATACGCTTTCCAGCTATCCCATCACCATCCAGGCCGAGTCGCTGGACATGACGGGCATGATGACCTCACTCATGGGCATTCAGGCGGAGGATTCGCAGAACGCCCACGACCGGGACGCCGTGTATTCCAGCACGATCATGTATGACCTGATGAACTCGATGGTCTCTGCCGAGAAGGAGACGAACAACCTGCGGGCCTTCAAGGCCTATCTGGATGCCAACACCGACGGCATCCGGGACTATATCAGCTCGGTGCAGTACAGCTATGACCTGGACATGAACCTCTACGCGGAGGACCCCGAGGGCGAGATCGTCAAAACCGACATCGTGCAGCTCCTGCAGCAGACCATGAGCACCATGTACGGCGGCAACTACAGCAGCTTTTTCTCCACCTACGGGCAGTATTATTCCATTGCCAATGTCTGGCAGGAGATGTTGCCAGATGAGGAGAACGGGCTAGTCAATCCGCTGCTCTTTGAGCAGTACGACCTGCTCTACGGCCACTGGCCCGAGCGCTATGACGAGGTTGTGCTGGTGGTGGACGAGAACAACGAGGTCTCGGACCTGGTGCTGTATGCGCTGGGGCTGAAGAAGACCTCCAGCATCGCCGATGACATGCAGGCCTTTATGGCGTCGGAGGCGGTGGAGGTCTCGCGGGAGAGCTGGACCTATGAGGAGCTGTGCGAAAAGAGCTTCTGCTATATCTTCCCGGCGGACACGGTGCGCATCGAGGACGGCGAGGTGGTGGATCTGACGGCAGAGCAGCTCGGCCTGCGGACCCTTTACCGCGACGGTCTGAAGGTCCGGCTGGTGGGCGTGATCCGGCAGAATGCCGATGCCCTCAGCGGGATGATGACCGGGGCCATCGGCTACACCCATGACCTGGTGGAGCATATCATGGCCGAGGCGGAGAAAAAGCCTCTTGTGCGCAGGCAGCTGGCCGACAGAACCGTGGATGTATTCTCGGGCCTGCCGTTCCTGGACGACGGGAACGAGGCCATCACCAGCGAGAAAAAGCAGGAGGCGGCCCGCAGCTATCTGGCAGAAGCGGACGAAGAGCAGCTGGCCGAGGTCTATGTCACCTTCATGTGCAACCCCTCCGACGAGATGCTGGAGGACATGATCGACGAGCAGATGGGCGAGATGACCCGCGAACAGATTGAGCAGATGATCGCGGACTATTACCCCGAATACCGAGCGATGATGGCGGACCTGGATGACGAGACGCTCTTTGCCTATGTGCGGCAGATGACGGGCGAACAGGCCAGACAGCAGTACGGCCTGCAGATGCGCACAATGTATGAACAGCTCAGCCCCCATCAGCTGGCGGAGGACTTTGCCCTGCTGAGCCTGTCGGCGGAGGATCTGATCTGGATCTATGACAACGCCATGCCGCCGGTCTATTCCACCCAGAGCCTGCAGGAGTCCCTGCACAGGCTGGGCTATGTGGATCTGGACAGCCCCTCGGCCATCAACATCTATGCCTCGACCTTCGAGGACAAGGACAGCATCGCCGATGCCATCGAGCACTACAACGAAGGCGTCGATGAGGAGGACGAGATCAGCTATACCGACATGGTGGCGCTGCTGATGAGCTCGATCACGACGATCATCAATGTGATCAGCTATGTGCTGATCGCGTTTGTGGCAATCTCGCTGGTTGTCTCATCCATCATGATCGGCATTATCACCTATATTTCGGTACTGGAGCGCACCAAGGAGATCGGCATCCTGCGGGCCATCGGCGCGTCAAAACGGGATATCTCGCGCGTGTTCAACGCCGAGACCTTTATCGTGGGCCTCGCGGCCGGGCTGCTGGGCATTCTGGTCACGGTTCTGCTGAATATCCCCATCAACATGATTGTACATGATCTCACGGGCATCATGTCGCTCAATTCGTCCCTGCCCGTGGCCGGCGCCGTGGGCCTGGTGCTGATCAGCGTGGTGCTGACCTTTATTGCCGGCCTGATCCCCTCCGGGGTCGCGGCGAAGAAAGACCCCGTTATTGCCCTTCGAACGGAATAACGATCTGTGTGAGAGGAGAAACAGACTGAACATGAAAAACAGAAAGCACCCCATGCGCTTGGCCCTCGCGCTGCTTCTGGCGGGCATGCTGGCGGGAAGCGTCTGCGTGACGGCGGGGGCGGAGGACGCCGGCGCCGCGGCCCCGGTGGGCGAGGCGCTGGAGCATCCGCACGGAACCATCGTGCACTATGCGTACAACACCCGCGAGGCCATGGACCCCGAGAACGGGACCGAGCTGATCCTCAGCATGACCTGGGACAGCCTGCGGGTGGAATCCGACATTCATCCGGAGGCCGCGGCCGCCATCTCCGAGACGCTGGCCGGGATGGAGGACGCCTGGTACATCGGGGAGAGTGACCCCGACATGCCCTCCTACGGCTACAACACCATGCTCGGCACGGCGGAGGATGACTATGCGGTGCGCAGGGAATACGGCGGGGAGATCGTCCCGCTGGAGTCTGACAGGACCCACCAGGTTCTGCGGGCGGATGATGAGGTCCTGGTCCTGATGAGCACAAGCTATGTGTATCTGGGCGGCGCCCATGGCTCGACCATCGACGACGCCATTTGCTTCGATATGCGGACCGGGGAAAAGCTTGTCCTGGAGGATCTGGCGGCCGATGCCGAGGGGCTGAAGACCGCCCTCGTGCAGGAGATGGTGAGACTGGCCGAGGAGGACAGGGACGGGTACTATTCCGACCAGATCTCGTTTGTCGAGCCGGCGGACTATCCTGCCGCCTTTGCCGCGCTCCTGCGCGACGGTGCGTGGTATCCCGGCAATGACGGGTTCCATCTCTTCTCCGACCAGTATGAGCTTGGCCCCTACGCCGCCGGCATGACGGACTTCGTCATCCCCTATGAAAGCCTGGAGGGCATCCTCGATGCCCGGTGGATCCCACAGGAGCCGGCCGGCACGGCTGCCTTCACCGTGGTGCCGGAGGCAATTGTGCCCAAGGGACAGACGGAGATTGTGGACCTTGTGAACATGGCCGGGGACAGCGCCGAGAACGCCGCCCACTGCCTGCTGCTCTGCGAGGGCGAGGCAAAGGACGTGACGCTGCTGGCGGGCGGAATGCAGGAGGGCTACGGCGCGGACGGCCAGCCCACCCTCTTCTTCTGGGAGACGGACACCCTCTGGTACGGGGAGACCCTCTGCGACAACGCCCTGCAGCTGGATATTCTGTTCCCCGGCGATCTGCCCACATCCATGCTGCGCTACCGGGACGCCGCCGGCGTGCACGAGCTGCTCTTCAGCCTCTCCGGCCTGGACGGCAGCGTCCTTCTGACAGAGAATACAAGATAAATATACAGCGCAACCTTGCATATTCAGGGAACGAGAGAGCCTCTCCGCCTGCCGGGAATGCGGGCGGAGGGACTCTTTTTCAAACCTTCTCCGATCCTTTTACATCATTTTCCACAAGTTCGGGGCACGAGGCCGCCCCCAGTCGTGTAAAACGACAAAAAATGAAAAAAGCCTTGACAGGGAGCGGTGTTCTGCTTATAATTCATGCATAAATATTCATTCAAAGACGCATAAATGCACATATTAATGAATATAAGATGAATAAACAGGAAAAACGGTGTATAATTCATTCGGAGGAAAGAATCATGAACAAAGCGGACATCAAAAAAGTCGTTCTGGCGTATTCCGGCGGCCTGGATACTTCCATCATCATCCCCTGGCTGAAGGAGAATTACAACAACTGTGAGGTTGTTGCGGTATCCGGCAACGTCGGCCAGGCGGACGAGCTGGAAGGCCTCGAGGAGAAGGCCCTGAAGACCGGCGCGTCCAAGCTGTACGTGCTCGATCTGACGGATGAATATGTGGATGACTATATCATCCCCTGCATGAAGGCGGGCGCGGTGTACGAGGATTATCTGCTCGGCACCAGCCACGCGCGCCCCTGCATCGCCAAGGGTCTTGTGGAGATCGCCCTGAAGGAGGGCGCCGACGCCATCGTCCACGGCTGCACCGGCAAGGGCAACGACCAGGTCCGGTTCGAGCTGGCGATCAAGCACTTCGCCCCGAACATGCCGGTCATCGCCCCCTGGCGTGAGTGG
>CADBNC010000132.1 GCA_902795885.1 Oscillospiraceae bacterium | reverse complement strand
TGAAGGCCTTGTTGACCATATCCATCTCCGCCTTGCAGTCGCCGTAGGTGAAGTTCATCTCCCTGCCGCCGACGATGGCCGGCAGGTCCTTCAGGTCCGCGGGGACCGTCCAGTCAAGCGTAATGTTTGTAAACGGCGCCTGGGAGCCCCAGCGCGACGGCGTGTTCACGCCGAAGATGAAGCTCTGGATGCACTGCTTGACTTCCTTATAGCTCAGATTGTCAACCTTCACGAAGGGAGCCAGATAGGTATCGAAGGAGGAGAAAGCCTGGGCGCCTGCCCACTCGTTCTGCATGATGCCGAGGAAATTGACCATCTGGTTGCAGAGGGTGGAAAGGTGGCCCGCCGGGGCGGAGTTGATCTTCCCCGGGATGCCGAGACCCTCGGTGATCAGCTGCCGCAGACTCCAGCCTGCGCAGTAGCCCGTCAGCATGCTCAGATCATGCAGATGCAGATCGCAGTTGCGGTGGGCCTCACCGATTTCCTCATCGTAGATCTCGCTCAGCCAGTAGTTGGCCGTGACCGCGCCGGAGTTGGAGAGAATCAGACCACCGATGGAATAGGTAACCGTGGAGTTCTCCTTCACGCGCCAGTCCGAAACCTTCAGATACTTGTCCACCGTCTCACGATAGTCCAGATAGGTGGACTGCATATTGCGCATTTTCTCCCGCTGCTTGCGGTAGAGAATATACGCCTTGCCGACCGTCTCGTATCCGCCGCGGGCAAGCACCGCTTCCACGCTGTCCTGTATATCTTCAACCTTGATCAGCCCGTCGTGAATCTTCGGCTGGTAGTCCGCCGTAACCTTCAGCGCCAGGAAATCAATAATATTATCCGTATACTCCGTATTGGTGGCGTCAAATGCCTTTTTCATGGCACCGGTTATTTTGCTGATATCGAAACGGACCATTTCTCCGTCCCGTTTCAGTACGTTGTACATGACTCTCCATCCTCCAGATTTTCATTCTTCTTACGGGGGCAGGCCGCTGTCCTCGCCGGCCTTCTGACTCACAATCCCCGGAGCTCCGCCGTCGGGAGCACTTCTCTTGCCTTCACGAGGAGGCCTCTCATCTCCTCCTCGGAAAAGGCGCTCAGCCCTTTTCCGTTCACCAGGTGGCCGGAATCGCGGAACTGCTGCAGGTACCAGACCTTTGCCCCGCGGATCCACGAGGCCGCCTCCAGGAGACTCTCCTCCGTATGCAGCCCCCGCACCACCGTCGTGCGGAATTCATAGTCCACCCCGCCCTTCAACAGAAAGTCCTTCGACTCGGCAAAGGGTGCCGCATCCAGCCCCGGGATGCCTGTGGTTTCAGCATAACGCGATGGTCCATTTTTGATGTCCATCGCGATTTTGTCTGCAAGCCCTTCCTCCACAACCGCCTTCAGCCGGTCGGGGAAGGCGCCGTTGGTATCCAGCTTCACACGAAAGCCCAGCTGACGGATCTCCCGCAGCAGCGCCGGAAGCTGCGCATGAAGAAGCGGCTCCCCGCCGCTTACGCACACGCCGTCCAGAATGCCCTGCCGTTTCCTCAGGAAACTGAGGAACTCGTCCGCCGGGAGCTCCTCCATCTGCCCCTCTCCCACAACCAGGCCTGCGTTATGGCAGAACGGACACCGGAGGTTGCAGCCGCCGGTGAACACCGTGCAGGCCACAAGCCCGGGGAAATCCAGCAGCGAGAGCTTCTGCAACCCTGCAAGAAACATGTCTCCGCACCTCTCTCCCCTTGCTTTCCACCCACATGATAATGCCCCTTCTTGTGGTTGTCAAGAGGAAAATCACTATATATTGATATTTTATCCGGCTTGTAACCGTTTTGAACACAATATTTTGTGTGCCTGTTTATTTCGTTTCAAACTGTCAGGAATGCGTCACTTTTCTTCGTGTTCACGCGCGTCACACGTCCACGTCCATATTCATGCGCAGCTCATAGTCCGGGAAGGCCTTCTGCACCTCTTCCTGGATCTCGCCGAAGAGGGCTTCGCGGTTGTCCACGGCAAAGTCCAGGATCACATCCAGGCTGATGGTCTTCTTCTCCAGATCTGCATAGAAGCCGTGCATCTGCAGGACACCGTCATGCCCCATCACCAGGCGCGTCACCTCCGTGCGGATCGCCCGGATTCCTTCGCTGCGGCTGTTCACGGAATAGATGCCGATGCCTGTCAGCACAACGCCGTGCTTCTGATAAACCCGTTGGGCAATGCGCCGCTCCATCACGTCAATCTCATCCGCCGTCATGGTGTCGGGCACCTCCACGTGCACCGAACCCAGCAGCAGCTCGGGACCATAGCTGTGGAGGAGGAGGTCATAGGCACCGGAGACGCACTCGTCCTCACAGATGGTCTTTTTAAGCTGGCTTACCAGCTCCCTGTCCATCCGTTTGCCCAGGATATCATCCACGGTCTCCGTCAGCATCTCTCTCCCGGAGTGGATGATAAACACCGCAATGATCAGCCCGACCCAGGCCTCCAGATTCACATGCCAGAGCAGGAAGATTACCGCCGAAAACAGCACCGAGGCCGAGAGGATCGCGTCATACAGCGCGTCCGAGCCCGATGCCGTGAGCGACCCGGAATTGATCCTTTCGCCGGTTCTTTTCACATACCGGCCCAGCAGCAGCTTCACCACCACGGCCGCCGCAAGAACCACCAGCGTGGAAGCGCGGTAGTCGGGCAGGGTGGGATGGAGGATTTTCTTCACGGATTCCACGAGGGCCGTGATGCCGGCATACAGCACAATCGCCGAAACCGCCAGGGCGCTCAGGTATTCCGCCCGTCCGTGCCCCAGGGGATGCTCCCTGTCGGGCTTCTGCGCGGCAAACCTGGCCCCGATGATCGTGACCACGGAGGATAGGGCGTCGCTCAGGTTGTTCAGCGCGTCCAGAACCACCGCGATGGAGTGGGACAGCAGGCCCACCGCCGCCTTGAAGCCCGCCAGCAGCAGATTGGCCGCGATGCCGACGAGGCTGGTCCGGACGATGACGCGATCCCGGCTCTCCTCCGGGGGCAGGTGATCCTGCGTCGGCCCCTGTGTATCTGAAATTCTCTGTGTTTCCTGTGCCATGGTTTTTCTTCTTTCCGCGCTCCCCTCTTCACTGCGGGATGCGCATATGCCATGCATTATACTGTCCCGGGATGCCTCTGTCAAACAAAATGGAAATTCCCTCTTTTCAATTTCCTGTTCTTATACTATACTACATACAGTATACAGCGTGCACAGGATGCACCATATAATCCCCCCCCGAATGACCAAATTCCTACAGGAGGAAGCGATATGAAAAAGTCTGTCACAGTCATTCTGATCCTCGCGCTCATTTTTACGCTATCTTTCTGCCTCAGCGCCTTCGCCGCGGCCGATTCCGTGGAAAGCGCCGAAGCCTCCACCATGCGCCTCGCCCGCGCTGAGGGCAGCGTCTCCGTCAAAGACGAAGCGGGAGAAGAGATCTCCTTCCGGGAGGACATGCGTCTCTACAGCGGCAATTCTGTCGCAACCGAAGCCGACAGCCGCGCCGGCATCAGCCTGGATGAGGTGAAGACCGTCACCCTCGATGAAAGCAGCTCCGCTGCCCTGCAGCAGGAGGGGAAAAAGCTCCGGGTAAGCCTGCAGACCGGCGCCATGTACTTCAGCGTCTATCAGCCGCTGGCCTTCGACGAGCAGTTTGAGATTGAGACCTCCACCATGGTTCTCGGAATCCGCGGAACCGCCGGCTACGTCGAAAATATCAGCGCCACCGAGAGCATGGTGATCCTCACCAGCGGGAAGGTCCTGCTCACCGCCTCCAGCGGAGAGGAATACTGGGTCTATCCCGGCCAGCGTGTCGTCATCCGCATTGACCCCGAAGGCGCCGTGTTTGACGCCACGCCCATCTATCCCTCCGGCTATCCTGATTTCCTGCGGGAAGAGCTTGCCGCCGATCCCTTCCAGTTTGACAGCTACAATTACGCCCCCGCTGAACCCCGCGGGTCTTCTGTGCCCTCTGCGCCTTCTGATCCTTCCGGCCCCTCCCGGCCATCCACCGATACCGGGTCCACCGATACGAGCTCTACAGATACGAGCTCTACCGATACCGGATCCACCGACACTGGATCCACGGATACCGGGTCTTCGGGCACAGGTGGCAGCAGCCCCTTCGTAACACCCTGACGGGGTCCGCTCCCGAAGGGAAACGGAAAATATCGGATGAGAGGAGGGCTCCGGCTTGCGGTCTCTGAAATTCTCCGATCGGATCAAAACTGCAAATCCCCTGTGGCTTCGCCTGTCGGCGGCTCTCCTCGCCGCGCTTCTGCTCACGGCCGTGATCGGCTTTGGCGCGCTGGATTCCTTTGATCAGCCGCTCTCGGACCGGTTTTACCAGAAGGCCGGCGCTTCCGGCCGGGATATTCTGGTGATTGGCATTGACCAGGTCTCGCTGGACAGGCTCGGCCCGCTGCCCTGGCCCCGGAACTATATGGCCGAGGCCATCCGGTATCTCAATAACGCCGACCCGGACGCGAGGCCCGCCGTCATCGGAATCGATATTCTCTTTTCCGGAGAAGGTCAGGATCCCGTGGCCGACCGTGCGCTCGCCTCGGCGGCCGCGCAGTATGGGAACGTGGTCGTCGCCTCGGCCGCCGAATACGGCACCGAGCTGGAGGACCTCCCCGGCAGTGTCTATTCCATCCGGGACCGCGCCGTTCTCGGGTGGGACGGTCCCTTTGACGCTCTTGCGGAGGCTGCCGGTACCGGGCACATCAACGCCATGGCGGATTCCGACGGCATTTTCCGCCACGCGCTTCTCTATGTTGAGCGGCCGGACGGCAGCCGCGTCCTCTCCTTTGCAAGGGTCATCTACGAGCGCTGGTGCCAGGCCACCGGCCGGACCCCCTCTCCGCTCCCGAAGACCTCCGCCTTCGGCTTTTACTATCTGCCCTTCTCCGCTTCCGGCGGGCAGTACTGCGACGGCATCTGCTTTGCCGATCTGCTGGACGGGAACGTTGATCCGTCTTTCTACAAAGACAAAATCGTCCTGATCGGGCCCTACGCCGCCGGCATGCAGGACGCCTATCCGACGTCCCTCAACCATGCCGCCCTGATGCAGGGGATCGATATACAGGCCAACATCATCGAGGCCTTTCAGAAGGGCTTTTACCCCCGGGAGGCCGGCCGGAGTCTCGAGCTGGCGCTGGTCTTTCTCCTCTGCCTGCCGGTGGCTCTCCTCTTCTGGAACCGGGACCTGAGAAAAGCCCTCATCATCTGGCTTTCTCTCTGCCTGGTCTGGGTTCTGGCCTGCTCGGTGTGCTATCGTCTCGGCCTCATTCTGCACCTGCTCCGGGTCCCTGCCGCGGTTACGGCCCTTTTCCTGATCTCCGTGATCCTGAACTATACACGCATCCGCCGGGAGAAGCTCCGCATCGCGGCCGAGCTGGATGTGGCCCGCAGAATCCAGACGGATATGCTGCCCAATGAGAATCCTCCCTTCCCCAGCCGGGAGGAGTTCAGCCTCTCTGCCAGCATGACCCCCGCAAAGGAGGTCGGCGGCGATTTCTATGATTACTTCCTGATTGACGAAGCGCACCTGGGGCTGGTAATCGGCGATGTGTCCGGAAAGGGCATCCCCGCCGCTCTTCTGATGACGGTGGCCATGGCCCTGCTGCGCGAGCACGCCGTCCAGACCCCCTCCCCCGCCGAAGCGCTCCGAACCGTGAATGAAATCCTCTGCGCCCGCAATGACGAGAACATGTTCGTCACCGTGTGGCTGGGGATTCTGGATCTGCGCACCGGGGAACTTACCGCCGCCAGCGCCGGACACGAGTATCCGATTCTGAAGAACCCGGGCGGCAGCTTCCGTGTCTTCCGGGACCGGCACGGTCTTCCCGTCGGCGCCATGGAAGACACGCGTTACCGGGAATACACCCTGCAGCTTTCCCCCGGCTCCGTCCTCTTTGTCTATACGGACGGGCTTGCGGAGGCAACAGACCGGCACAGCGAACAGTTCGGCCTCATGCGGACAGAGGAGATTCTCAACGCAGCCTCTTCCTCTGATCCGGATGTTCTGATTCGTTCCGTCCATGAGGCCGTCGACGCCTTCGTCGGCAGCGCGCCGCAGTTTGACGACCTGACCATGCTCGCCCTCGTATGGCACGGTGCGGGGAACTCCGCAGAAGCGCCCCGGGCAGAAGACGGCACCTCTGACAACGCCCTGTAATCACCCGTCACAAGGGCATGAAAAAAGAACCGGCTGACTGATCGGTTCTTTTTTCATGCCTGTTTATACTCTCTTGCTGCGGCCTCCGGTTCCGCTTTACAGCGTCTCGAATCCGCCTGTGGTCTCCTTCCGCGGGGCTGCCTTCGGCACATCCTTTTTCTGAAGGTTCTTGACGATCACCCAGGTGGTGAAGAGGTTCATCAGCGCCGCGCCCAGGAACATGATCTGCATGCCGAGGAAGCGCTCGTCCGCCAGGGTCATGATGCAGAAGAGCCCCGCCATCATGCAGCCAAACAGCGTCAGCTTCCACCGCGGCCGGCCGAAGACATAGCCGCCCAGCCGGAAGAAGGCCAGCATCGTGACCGCAACCGTTACCATCTCGGGGAAGAACTGCCAGATCACGCTGTTAATCGTGTTCGTCTTATAGATGATGACCAGCCACGCTGCCATCCAGAGCATCGGGACAAACGAAAGCGCGCAGAGGATCCCGGGGGCGGGCTGCGTTTCGCGGTTGGCGAAGCCGAACCACAGAGGCAGGCAGATGCCGGACAGGCCGCCCAGCAGCGACAGCACCCGGTAATCCGTGCTGTTCCTGTCCGTCTCCGTCTGCATGAAGAGGAGCACAGCGCCGGCGCAGATGATCACCCCCGCGACAATCCGCATGACCAGATACAGCCTGCCGCTGTTCTCAAAAGCCGCCGGAAAATCATCGGGCAGCGCCATGTGCTGCTTTTCAAAGCGGTTGATTAAGTGCAGGAAAACCACAGCCGCTGCCACGAAGAACAGCACGAGGAACACATGCAGGGAGCTCTTTTCCGGCAGGCCCAGCTCGTTGAAGGCAAGCTGGTTCTGCAGCCAGCGCAGAAACACGCTGAAGGCCCCTCCGCCGATCACATAGCTGCAGAGCTCCAGTGACTTTTTCCCATATTTGAATTCATCCATCTTCAGGAATTCCTCCTTAACCCGGTTCGCCGGTTCCGTCCGCAGTGGCGGGGTTCCCCGGCCCGCTCAGCCTCCTGTAGGTGCAGAAGCAGTAGGAGACGCCGTTTTCCTCCAGCCATGGTCCGCTCTCCTCGCAGGTCCAGTCCGGGTCAGCGTCCAGATCGGGGAAAAAGCTGTCCGAAACCGGCACGCGCGCAATCTTCGTCACATGCACCCGGTCAATCCACGGCATCATCTGCCGGTAAACACTCGCCCCGCCAATCACCAGACAGCGCGGGTGCCTTGCCGCGGCCTCCGCGGCCTCCTGCTCGCTGTGGACAACCTCGGCCCCCGGGATTTCGATCCTCTGCCGGGTGAGCACGATATTGTGCCGCCCGGGAAGGGGCCTGCCGCCGGGGAAATCGCCCAGCGTCCTGCGTCCCACCAGCACGGCATCGCCTCCCGTCACTTCGCGGAAGTGCTTTCTGTCCGCCTTCAGGACAATCTGCTGGGTCCCCTCGCTGCCGATGCCCCAGTCCGAAAAAACCGCAACAATCGCTTCCATCGCCCTTATACCGCCACGGGGATTTTGCCGTTGAAGTCAGAATACTCGTAGCCTTCGATGCTGAAGCTGTCCCGCGTGAAGGCGTAGAAATCCTTTACCTCCGGGTCAATATGGAAGATGGGCGCCGGCTTCGGCGGGTTCTGGATAATCTCCTCAATCGCGGGCACATGCCTGTCATAGATATGCGCGTCTGCGATCACGTGCACGAACTCGCCCGCCTCCAGGCCCGAGACCTGCGCGATCATCATCGTCAGCACGGAATACTGCACCACGTTCCAGTTGTTCGCGGCCAGCATGTCCTGCGAGCGCTGGTTGAGGATGGCGTTCAGCCGGTTTCCGCTGACGTTGAAGGTCATCGAATAGGCGCAGGGGTACAGCGCCATCTCCGACAGATCCGCGAAGGTATAGATATTCGTCATGATCCGGCGGGAGGCCGGGTTGTGCTTCAGATCCCAGAGAACCTTGTCCACCTGGTCCATGTCGCCCTCGGGATAGTGGTGCTTCACGCCCAGCTGATAGCCATAGGCCTTGCCGATCGAGCCGTTCTCGTCCGCCCAGGCATCCCAAACGCGTGTGCGCAGATCGTGGACATTGTTGCTCTTCTGCTGCCAGATCCACAGAAGCTCGTCTATGGCGGACTTCCAGAAAGTGCGGCGGATCGTGAGAATCGGGAATTCCTCCGACAGGTCATAGCGGTTCACGATGCCGAATTTCTTGACTGTATGGGCCGGGGTGCCATCCTCCCAGCGGGGGCGAACCTCGCGGTCGGTATCCCAGACGCCGTTTTCCAGAATGTCTTTGCAGTTCTGGATGAAGATTTCATCAGCTTTGCTCATAGAGAAGGTTCCTTTCCGGTTAAACCATTTCATGCATTCATAACTTTGATACTATACCACACCGGCCGGGAAAAGAAAAGCCCCTTCCCTTTATGCTGAACTTTCTCCGCCGGATTTTGGTAGCAGGGCCGAATTCGCCGTCGGGATTCTCTTTCCCCTGCCATGACAATGCCCATGGAATTCTGTCTCTGAACTCCATGGGCATTCCGCTTATTTAATTCGATTATACTGCCCAGCTCTCAAACCGGATTGGTGTTTGCCCTGTGGCTGTTGCGTCCAGGATCACATTTCTTTCACATCAGTCCAGATACCCGGACAGATCTTCATCTTTCCAGTAGCCTTGGGAATAGAGGTCTTTGATATACTTTCTTGCTATTTCAGAACCATTATCTGCCGCCATCTTAAAGTATTTTAATGCTTCTTTTAAATCTTGTTTAACTCCCCAACCATTTAGATACGCTATACCTTCGTTATACATCGCGCCCGGCCATCCTGCATCGACTGCTTTTATACGCCATTCTTGGACCTTCATATAGTCCTTTTTTACACCCTGGCCAAAGTTATAGGCCTCAGCTACATCTTCCATTGCTCCCGGATCTCCTGCTTCTGCTGCTTTTAAGAACCAGGTAAGCGCAGTTTCATAATCACGCTCGACACCTTCACCTTCCCGGTAGGCTCTCCCAATCCACGTCATAGCATCCAGGTTTCCAGAGTCAGCAGATTTCTGAAACCACTCCATCGCTTTGGCATAATCCTGAGTCACACCTCTTTCATATTGATAAGCAAGTCCGATATTCCGCATTGCGTTGGAATTTCCTTCATCTGCTGCTTTCATATACCACTCCATGGCTTTGGTGTAATCCTGCTCCACGCCATTTCCTCGCTCATAAAGCAAGCCAATATTACCCATTGCACGATCATCGCCGGCATCGGCACCCTTCAGGTACCATTTCCTACAGTCCAGAAAGCTTTTGGCTGCTGATTAGCCCAAGATTGTTTTATTAAGGACGAAGGCGATGAATATCCTACGGGCGGGGTTCCCCCCGCCTTTCAGCAATCAGAATAAGCGGAAAACCTGTGACAGAAGTGTGATTCTTCCTGTGGTATACTTGCGCCATCCGATGAGAAAAAGCGAGCACTTCGGGTTCCGGTTAAATGTCCGGTCTCCGCATTATCTTACAGGCTGTGATGAAATTAGATCACAGGGCCTGTAAGATTTTTTATGTCTGTTGCCGATCCGGTAATGGTATGGTAAGATGACATTATCAGCTCTGAACACCCCGGACTATGCGGGCACAGGCAAAAAACAGCGAGGAGGAAAAATCATGACACAGGAAGAGATCGTAAAGAAAAGGCAGGAACTGGTTCATACAATGTTTTCAAGCACTGGCGATGATTTTGTTCGCCTTGTGCTGGAAAACTGCCGTGGTGGGGTCAGTGCGCTCAGCCCGGAGATGCGTGAACGCATGCATGCGGAGGAATTCAGCTGGGAGGGCTTCCCCTGGTACAAGCTGCGCGTCGGCGAACCGAAAGGCAAAACCAGAAAGATTCTGTATCTGCATGGCGGCGGCTGGGTGATGGATTCAGGAGTGGCGCAGTATAACTTTGCCGAATATCTTGCAACTGAGACAGGGGCCGAGATATGGTTCCCGGAATATCCGATCATCCCTGAACATAACGGCAAGCAGGCTCTGGATATGGCCATGTATCTTTACCGGGAGATGCTCAAAGAGTGCCCGGGCGAGGCAATTGCCATGGGCGGTGATTCCGCAGGAGGAGGCCTTGCAGTGTCAGTGGCACTTGCAATTAACGAGGAAGGCCTGGATAAACCCAATAACCTGTTCCTGGTTTCCCCGGGCTGCAACTGCGGCGGTACCCCGCGCAACGCCGAGGAGAAGGCCTATGAGGATCTGCTGCTGGAGCGTGATCCGATTGTTTCGACCAGGGCTTTCCCGACGGCACTGAAGCTCTGGGCAGGGCCTCTGGATATCGATGACTGGCGTGTCAACCCAATGCGGGGAGATTTAAAGAATCTGCCGCCAATGCTGGTTTTCGCCGGCGGCCATGAAGCCATGGAACTGGGAATCCGTCAGTTTGTGGAAGAGGCTATCCGGCAGGATGCTGATGTGGTGTACTATGTGAAGAACTTTGAAGGCCACGCTTATGTCATGTACTATCCATATGCCAGAGAAGAGCGGCAGATGATTGTAAACCGTCTGCTCTGATTGTGTTTCCGGGTCTTTGCGAATGACAGGCCAGACGCAGACCGGGCTTGTCAGGATCTTGATAAACAAGAACGGGACCGCAGTAATTGATCAAAACGATCAAACTGCGGTCTCGCGTGCGCTCTTCAGAGATTTCGGCGGAAGGTACCCGTACAGCTCTAAATGCTGTAGTCCCTGAGCATCTCGTAAATGGCGTCTGTCTTCCCGATCATAAAACCGATTGCGTTTAATGTGGCCTCCGCGACGGTGCTTTCCGTAACAAACATATACATCTCGACGGTAACGGAATAATCGGAATCATCGACATAGAGCTTGATGCCGCTGATCTGCCGATTGAGCAGGTTGATCTCATCCAGAACCGCCGCACGGTTTTCCTCGGCAAAGTCTATCAGATTATACATCATCAGCTGGACTCTGTCCTCAGACTCGCGAAACAGCACCGCGATTTTGCTGGTATAGGGTGAGGCGTCACCCTTGTAAGTGACCCTGACAAGGTCATAGCGGGTTCCGTTGGCGTCCGTAATGGGTGCGTCAACCGTATACGTGATTCCCTTTTCCGTGTCGGCCGCGGCGAGAAAGCTCCGTGTTGTCGCATACTGCGGCTCTTCCGCATACGCCACCGTGCTGAAAAGCAGGGAAAAAATCAGGAGAAATACCGGTATTGATTTCTTCATGTGTATACATCCTTTCTTATATATTTTGAATAGATCGGTACAAATAATATAGCATGGCGCAGGGGCAAAACGCAAGAGGCGTGAGGGGAGGCAGTCCCCGAACCGGGCAGCAAAAAACAGCAGACCAGATGGCTGTGATTCTGTCATCAGCCGCCCGGTCTGCGTGTTTTTTTGCCTGGTCTCCCCTGTCGTGTTCTTCCTCTTCCAGCATTATTTCCAGTGTCCGCAGAAGTACGATCAGCTGAGGTGTTGGATTTCTCCGGATCTCTGCCTTTACCTTTTCCATCAGGGCCGCGGTGCTGTTTTCATTTTCCAGAGTCATCTGCACCCATGGTGGGTGAAAAATCTTAACAACAGAATATAGAAAAGCCAAAGCAAATCTCCTAAGATACTGAGTTTGCGAGACAACAGCAAAGGAGAAGAGCCTTTTCGTTGGTCAAAATGAATTGACGTCGATCTTGTTTTCTTGTATAATGGAAACTTGAGAGAAGGTGCTATCTTGATCGTCAAGTACTCCAAAGATTCTCTGAAGTTTCTTGCTAAGCAGGAGAAAAAGACTGTTGAACGCATACGCACTGCGATATCCGGCCTGACGGAGAAGCCGCCCGTCGGTGATATAAAGCCTATGCAAGGAGCCGGTGAAGGGAAATATCGTCTTAGAATTGGCTCATGGAGGGTGATATATCGGTATGACTTAGAGGGCAACCTGGAAGTCCTTTTTATTATCGATATCGGTAATCGCGGCGATGTTTATAAGTGAAAGGTAAGGTGATTGTTCGATGTCGGAAACAGTAATGAATGCAGCCAGAATGATGAATCTTCTTCCGGCTGAAGAGCAGGA
>CADBNC010000131.1 GCA_902795885.1 Oscillospiraceae bacterium | reverse complement strand
GCTCCTGGTCCACGCCGTAAGCCAGAGCTGCGGCGGTCGGCTCGTTGATAATACGCTTGACATCCAAGCCGGCGATCTTGCCGGCGTCCTTTGTTGCCTGACGCTGAGCATCAGTGAAGTAGGCAGGCACGGTGATGACAGCTTCGGTCACAGTCTGACCCAGATAGGCCTCGGCATCCGCCTTCAGCTTCTGCAGCACCATGGCGGAGATTTCCTGCGGGGTGTAGGACTTGTTGTCGATGGTCACCTTGTAGTTGGAACCCATCTCACGTTTGATGGAAGAGATGGTTCTGTCGGGGTTGGTGACAGCCTGACGCTTTGCCACCTGGCCGACCATACGCTCACCGGTCTTTGCGAACGCAACCACCGACGGAGTGGTGCGGGCGCCTTCGGCGTTTGCGATTACGACGGGTTCGCCGCCTTCAAGAACTGCTACGCAGCTGTTCGTTGTTCCAAGATCAATACCAATAATTTTACCCATTGTGATGTCCTCCTGTATCTTCAGATAAATTTTTTACTAAATAAGTAGGGTCTTTGCTGTTTATATCAGTTTGCCACTTTAACCATGGAAAAACGGATTACTTTGTCACCGAGTTTGAAGCCTTTCTGGAAGACTTCAACAATCTCATTCTCGCCCTTTTCCTCATCGTCCACATGCATCACCGCATTGTGGAGCTTCGGGTCAAACTTTTCTCCCAGACACTCGATTGGCGTGACGCCAAGCTTTTCAAGCGTGGTGTTAAACTGGGTCATGATCATCTCAACGCCCTTGCGGTAGGCCTCGTCCTCCGTGCCCTGCTTCAGGGCTCTCTCGAGGTTGTCATACACCGGGAGGAACTGCGTCACTGCCGCGGCCTTCACATCGCCGTAGAGGCTGTCCTTCTCCTTCTGGCTGCGCCGGCGGAAGTTGTCGTATTCCGCGCACACCCGCAGGTACCGGTCATTCAAAACTGCCTTCTCTTCCTCCAGAGCGGCGATCTTTTCCTCTTCTTTGGAAAGCTTCTTCCCCTTTTTCCCGTCCTTGCGGACTTTTCCGAAAAAGCCCTTTTCCTTACCACTCTCTTCGGTGGTTTCCTCGCTTGCCGGGCTTTCTTCCGCGGTCTGGGCTTTTTCTGTCTCTTCAGGGGATGCCTCAGGCTCTACCCCTGTTGCTTCGTTTGCGGGGGCATCCTTCTCAGGATTATTTTCTTCCGGATTTACGGGAGTTTCTTTGTTCTCCACTTCTTTTCCTTCTTCTTCAAGGATTTTCTCATCTGTCATCTCGTCTGTTCTCCGTCCTGTATTCTAATTCATGGTGGCCTAATCGCCCTTGATAATCAGCTTGTTGTGCATCCCCTCAGGGGGCTGTTCACCGCCGCCAAGCTTTCTGGAGAGCCCGGCTGCCAGGAAACTCAGTTTTGCAGCCACTGCAGAATAATCCATTCTTGTCGGGCCAACGACGCCGATCAGACCGCGCATGTTGTCACCGGCATCGTAGCTTGCGATAATCACGCTGGAATCCTTCAGCTCCTCCGCGACATTCTCCGGTCCGATCAGCACACGAACCTCATCCGCCGGTACCATTCCTTCTGCCGTCTCCGGCAGAATATACCCACCGTTGGAAAGAAAGCTCATCAATCTGTGTGCCTTGTCCGGATCACGGAATTCCGGCTGATTGAGCAGCTGATTTTCGCCCGATACATATGCACTCGGCTCCGCCGCCTCGGTTAGAGTCTCGATAATAAAGGCCGCAATCACCGATGTCAGGCCCATGCTGTCATCCGCCGCGCGTTCGGTGGAATGGATCAGTACCGGGGTAACGGCGTCCTCCGTGATTTTTGTGAACCCGGAATTAAACAGTGCACAGAGTTTCTGCACCATCTGCTGATCTACCGACACCGGCAGGTGCACCAACTTTGATTGGACCGTCCGATTGGAAAGCATCAGGACGATGATAAAGGTATTGGCATCCACGTAGATGAGATCAACCCGCTCGATCGTCACAGGAGACGCGGCCGTCAGAGCAAGGGCCGGGTAATTGGTCAGCTGGGAGGCCAGCTTACTGACGCTGCTGATGGAATCATCCAGCTCCTGTAGCTTTGCCGTGAGACGTCTGTTCAGGTCTTCCGTCTCCTCCGCCGAAAGCTTCTGTCTCTCCATAAGCTCGTTGACGTACATACGGTAGCCCATCGGTGTAGGGATTCTCCCCGCAGAAGTATGCGGCTGTTCAAGGTATCCAAGCGCCACAAGCTCGGCAAGCTCATTGCGGATTGTTGCGGAAGAGCAGCCAAGCCCTGCGTTCTCCGCCAGATGCTTGCTGCCGACCGGCTCCGCTGTCCGGATATATTCATCCACAACAGCCGCAAGTATTTTCTTTTTTCTCTCGCTGATTCCCATTCCGGCATACACCCCGGTGTCTGTTGGATTTCGAGACGCTTAGCACTCTGTTTCTCAGACTGTTGGCACTCTTTCCTTTCGAGTGCTAATATAACACCATACAGTCTTTTTGTCAAGCGCCGTATTGCAGAAGTTCAAGAATTCACATTTTTGTCATACGTGCCCGAATCTGCATAAAACAATGAAGAAGTGTCATGCTTCCGACCGTATTTTATGTTTACAAACCGGTGCAGAAAGAGTAATATGTAAACAGAATATCTAGGTAAAGGGCGTTTGGAAATGTTAGAAAAAAATATATTCCGGGTTTTTGATAAGCTTAAATTTCAGTTTTACCGCAGGATTTTCGACACCGTGCGGGAACGCGAAGGCTCCCTATCAGCGATGGAAGCTTTCTCGCTGGAGATTATCAGCATGCTCAATGCCCCCACGGTCAGCCAGTTTGCCGACTTCCTGAACATCTCGCAGTCTAACGCCACCTACAAGGTTAACAGTCTAATCCGAAAGGGTTACATCATTCGTGAAAACTCTGACACCGACAGGCGGGAGTATCACCTCGTGCTCTCGGAGAAGTTCTATCGCTACATGTCACTGCTGACATCCTATGAGGATCTTGTGTATGAACGCATGCTGCAGCGCTTCTCCCCTGCAGAGCTGGAGACATTCAGCCGCATGATGTCCGTCATCTCGGACGAGCTGATGCCGGAGTGCAGCGGGATGCAGACCAAGGACGCCGGTCTGCATCCCTCCCAGGAGGAGAACATGATATGACGACACTCAAGCTCAACTACAGACGCACCGCGTTGATCGGCTTTGCCTTTTTCGGTATTCTGCTCCTCTGGCAGGTGTACGATTCCTGGTGCCCGACTTTTCTGACGGACATTTTTGCCCGTAACATCTATGAGATGTCCTCGGCAGAGCTGAAGGCCAGCGACCCTGCGCGGATTCTGAATGTACAGTGGATCGTCGGCATTATCATGGCCTGCGACAACCTGGCCGCACTGATTCTCCTGCCAATTTTCGGGAATCTCTCGGACCACACCCACACACGCATCGGCAAGCGCATGCCCTTCATCCTGGTAGGTACGTTTGTCTCAGCCGTTGCCTTTCCATTCATCCCTCTGTTCTTTCATTACAATAATATGGTTGGCATGGTTATCATGATGGCAGTTGTACTGCTGTTTATGATGATGTACCGCAATCCTGCTGTTGCTCTGATGCCGGACATCACGCCAAAGCCTCTGCGCGCAAGAGCAAACGGGATTATCAACATTATGGGTTATTTCGGCGGCGCCTTTGCCACGGTGCTTGGGCTCTTCTTCGTCCTCAGCCACTATATCAACGCCCCCCTCGCTGAAAGGAACCTCTGGACCATCGAGCTCCCCTTCCTCGTAGCCTCTGTTCTGATGGTAATTTCTGCCCTGGTTCTCTTCGCGACAATCAAGGAGAACGATCTCGCGGTGCAGCTGAAGGACGAGATGGCCATGGGAGAGAAGCTCGCCGCCATCGAGAACCCCGTGGATGACGACAGGCCAATGTCTGTCGCCAACAGGAGAATGCTGCTGGCTATCCTGGGTGCGGAGTTTCTGTGGTTCATGTCGGACAACTCCCTCGGCACCTATATCGGCAACTTTGTCATCTATCACCTGCAGTCCGCCTCCAGCGCGACCATGATTCTGACCATTCTCGGCGGTCTTGCCTCAGTGGTTGGTTTTGCCATTGCCGGAGGCATTGCGGATAAAATCGGCCGCAAGTGGACAATCTCCTGCGGGCTTGCCATCACCTTTGCAGGGCTCATCGTCATGTGCTTCGTGGCGCCCACCGGTCGTGTTGTCGGGGAACATGGGGAATTTGCCTTCCCCGTTCTTCTCTATGTGGTCTGGGTTCTCAAGGGCTTCGGCATGGCTCTGGTGCATAACTGCTCCTTCCCCATGGTTGTTGAGCTTTGCTCGTCAAAGAAGATCGGCAAATTCACAGGTTACTATTATGCCGCCAGCATGTCTGCCCAGACCATCACCCCTGTGCTCCTTGGCCTTGTTCTCAACGCCACACTGGCCTGGCAGGCACTCCCCGTGTATGCAGCGATTCTCACAGCCTGCAGTTTCTGTGTCTTCACACTGCTGGTCAAGAACATCAAGGCATCGAAAGTCGCCAACGCCTCCGGTCTTGAAGCCATCGGCGGCGAAGACTGACAGGCTCGTTCATGGAGGTTCTGATGAACAAAAAAACGGTTGTCACCCTCTCTGCCGCGGCACTTTTTCTTCCGGTTTACCTGGTTGCGCCCGGCCATCTTTCCCACAGGCAACGCTCTATCTTCCGCGGGGTAAACTATGCCCACCGCGGTCTCCACAGCCGGGACAGGTCCGTTCCCGAGAACTCTCTCCCCGCCTTCCGCATGGCCGCCCGTGAAGGTTACGGCATTGAACTGGATGTCCAGCTCTCGAAGGACGGGCAGGTGGTGGTCTTCCACGATGACACGCTCGACCGCGTGTGCGGCGTCCACGCCCGGGTTGACGAACTGACCCTGCGCGAGCTGCAGGAACTCCACCTGTGCGGTACAGAAGAGACAATTCCTTTGTTCTCGGATGTTCTGGCATCCATCCGGGGCTGTGAGGCACTGATTGTTGAACTGAAAAACGGTCCCCGCAACCGGGAGCTTTGTGAGAAAACCCTAGCCATTCTGAATGACTACCACGGAAATGTCTGCATTGAAAGCTTCAATCCGCTGATTGTCATGTGGTTCCGCTTCCATGCGCCCGATCTGGTGCGCGGTCAGCTGGCCACAACAATGAAGGACTACGCCGATGACAACATCTCCGGCCACACGGCCTTCATTCTGCACAACACACTTCTGAATGTGCTGGCGCGTCCTCAGTTCATTGCCTACCGCATCGGTCATCGCCCTCCTCTGGTGCATCTGTGCACTACGCTCGGCGCAATGAATATCGGCTGGACCTCCCATGAACCGCGCAATGAAAAAAAGCGGGACGCTGTTATTTTTGAATTCTACCGTCCCCGCCAGCGCTATCTCTGACCTTCTCCTGATGGGGAACCTTCCGTCCGTCTCTCTCCACACAGTCAACCGGCCTTCCGATCAGTCATCATCCTGACCATCGGAAGGCCGGTTCTTCATTTCCCTTCAGGAACCCTTTATTTCCTCTCACTGCTCTTTTCCCGGTGATTCCTCTCCCAGAGAAGCCACAGCCCCTTCAGCAGCAGATGTGAATCACAGATAATCTCTCTCCTGCAGCAGGATGTGATGACCTTAGCCAGGCTCCCCGTCGCAATCACCCGGCACTTCTCTCCAAGCTCAGTCTCCATCCGTTCCGCCATGCCATCGATCATCGAAGCCGTCGCGAAAACAGCACCCGAGCGCATGGCCTCCACGGTGTTCGTCCCGATGGCCTTCTTCGGCTGCATGACAGAGATATCCGGCAGCAGGCTTGTCCCTGCGGAGAGGGCCTGCAGCCCCAGCGTTACCCCCGGCATGATCGCACCCCCGCGAAACGCGCCCTTTCCATCAACGACCACCATCGAAGTCGCCGTACCCATATCCAGCACGATAACTGGTACTCCATAGCAGGCGATGGCCGCCACCGCTCCGACGGCAAGATCGGAAGCAAGGGAGCCGGGATCATCCAGCCGCACATTCATGCCCGTCTTCATTCCCGGACCCACGACCATGCATTCCTTCCCCGTAAGCCTCCGGATTGCGGAGACCAGCGGCCTTGTCACCGGTGGGACCACCGAGGACAGGATGGCTCCGTCCAGTTTCTCCACCTCAATCCCATAAAAATCCATCAGCTGACGGATGGTGATGCTGTATTCCTCCGCTGTGCTGTTCAGATCTGTATGGAGACGCAGGACGTTCAGGATTTCTCCGTTTTCGATTGTTCCGAGCACCACATTTGTATTGCCCGCGTCGACTGCCAGAATCATGCCGCTGCACCTCTCTTTCTTCCGTTGCCTCTGTTCTGTACGTGCTTTTCAGTATACCAAAAAAACTGTCTGTCTTCAACACCTGCGAAGAGCTGTTTTTCAGGTTGACAGTTTTCTGTCAAAGCTTGCGGCAGAGGTCATAATATGCTATAGTGTCACAGGTTTTTCCATATTCACAATTCATTTTTCAACCTTCATTCTGTTACGCGGCAGCCAGCCGCGGGAAAGGAACAAATCCCATTATGAAAAACACTGAAAAGACAATGGACCGCATTGTGGCACTGTGCAAGAACCGCGGCTTCATCTTCGCCGGAAGTGAGATTTACGGCGGCCTTGCCAACACCTGGGACTACGGCCCGCTCGGCGTCGAGCTGAAAAACAACATCAAGCAGGCCTGGTGGCAGAAGTTTGTCCGGGAGAACCGCTACAATGTCGGCCTTGACGCTGCGATTCTGATGAACCCGCAGACCTGGGTTGCCTCCGGTCATCTGGGAGGCTTCTCCGATCCTCTGATGGATTGCCGTGAATGCCATGAGCGTTTCCGTGCGGACAAGGTCATCGAAGACTGGTGTAAGGAAGTAGACTTTGATCTCCCTAAGCCTATTGATGCCTACAGCCAGGCGGAGATGAAGGCCTTCATTGAAGAGCACACGATTCCCTGCCCCAGCTGCGGAAAGCATAACTTTACGGATATCCGTCAGTTCAACCTGATGTTCAAGACCTTTCAGGGGGTCACCGAGGATGCGAAGAACACCGTTTATCTGCGTCCGGAGACCGCCCAGGGCATCTTTACAAACTTTGTCAACGTCCAGCGCACCACACGCCGCAAACTCCCCTTCGGCATCGCCCAGATCGGCAAGAGCTTCCGCAACGAGATCACACCGGGCAACTTCATCTTCCGCGTACGCGAGTTCGAGCAGATGGAGCTGGAGTTCTTCTGCGAGCCGGATACGGACCTCGAGTGGTTCGATTACTGGCGCAGCTTCTGCCACAACTTCCTGCTGACCATCGGTCTGAAGGACGAGAATCTCCGTCTGCGTGATCACGATCCGGCGGAGCTGGCCTTCTATTCCAAGGCGACCACTGACTTTGAGTTCCTCTTCCCCTTTGGCTGGGGTGAGCTCTGGGGTGTTGCCGACCGCACCAACTATGACCTCTCGCGCCATCAGGAGACCTCCGGTCAGGATCTGACCTATTATGATCAGGAGAAAAACGAGCACTATATCCCCTATGTCATCGAGCCCTCCCTGGGTGTTGAGCGCACGGTTCTCTCCGTGCTGGTGGACGCCTATGACGAAGAAGTAGTCGGGCAGGATAAGAAGGGCAAGGACGATGTCCGCACAGTTCTTCGGCTGCACCCGGCTCTGGCTCCCTTCAAGTGCGCGATTCTTCCGCTGTCGAAGAAAGAGGTCCTCACCGGCCCCGCCATGGAGCTCTATCAGGAGCTCTCGAAGGACTTCATGTGCGATTACGATGAGACCGGTTCCATCGGCAAGCGTTATCGCCGCGAGGATGAGATCGGCACTCCCTTCTGCATCACCTTCGATTTCAACACCGTCGGCACCGAGACTGATCCCGCGGACCACTGTGTCACCGTGCGTGAGCGCGACAGCATGCAGCAGGTTCGCATCCCTATCGGGGAAGTCCGCTCCTATATTGCGGAAAGAATCCGTCTGTAAGAGAGGAGCCAGCACATGAAAAACGGTTTTGTTAAAGTTGCCGCTGCCTCTCCGGTGATCCGGGTAGCCGATGCGGATTATAACGCCTCCCTCGTGGCAGACTGCATCCGAAGCGCAGCCGCCGAAGGCGTCAAAGTTCTTGTTTTCCCCGAGCTGACCCTTACGGGCTGCAGTTGCTATGACCTTTTCACCCACCGCGTGCTTCTGCGCGGTGCAGAGGCAGCTCTGCTTACAGTTCTGGAAGCCACCCGCGGGGCCGATCTGCTTGCCTTTGTCGGTCTTCCTCTCGGCGTAGGCGCAAAGGTATACAACGTGGCCGCTGCTCTCTATGACGGCGAGATTCTCGGTCTCGTCCCTTCTGAGAACGGTTATAGCTATTTCTCTGTTCCGGAGGACGGCGAATGCCTCGAGGTCGATCTCCGCGGCTATGGTCTCGTTTCCCTCTCGGCCGACATGCTCTTTGAGCATGAAGCTCTGGCCGATCTTCGCGTCGCGGTGGAAGTGGGCGCTGATCTCGACCGCTTCACCAGCCCCGCTGCCAGGCACGCTGAGGCGGGCGCCACGCTGATTGCCCAGATGGCCGGCTTTGCTGCCACGGTCACGTCCCGCGAAGAGGCCGAGCTGAACGCGAAGTATGAATCCAGACAGTTCCGCTGCGGCATGGTGATGGCAGCGCCCGGCAAGGGCGAAAGCAGCACCGACCGCGTCTATTCCGGTCTCTGCCTGGTAGCCGAAAACGGCAGCCTCCTTGCTATCGATGAAAAGGCTGGCTGCTATGTCTCTTCTGAGGTAGACACCGAGCACATGACCACTCTCCGTCGCGAGCTTGACTGTTTCGATGCCCCCTCTGATTATCTGCGCCTGAGCTGGGGTGACGGACTGTGCGATACTGCCCTTACCCGCAAGTACTTCATGCACCCGCACCTTCCCGAAAAGGCAGAGGCCCTTCCGGAATACTGCGAGCGCATGCTTGACATCCAGGTCTCGGCCCTTGTCAAACGCATGGAATACGCCCGGCTGGATCACTGTGTGGTTGGTATCTCCGGCGGTGTGGACTCCACCCTTGCCGTCATGGTCAGCGCCATGGCCGTCAAGCGCATGGGCCTCCCTTCCACCAATGTTGTCGCCTGCACGCTGCCCTGCTTCGGCACCTCCTCACGCACTAAGAGCAACGCCATCATTGTTGCCGAGCAGATTGGTGCTGAGGTTCGTGTGATCGATATCGGCAAGTCCGTCTACCAGCACTTCGATGATATCGGGCACGCCCATGATGATTATTCCATCGCCTTTGAAAACGCGCAGGCCAGAGAGCGCACCCAGGTGCTGATGGACATTGCCAACAAGGTCAATGGCCTCGATGTCGGAACTGAGGATCTCAGCGAATTCATCGACGGCTGGTGCACCTACAACGGCGACCATACCAGCATGTACGATGTGAACATGGGCCTGACCAAGACACAGGTCCGCGCAAACGTCCGCTACATTGCTGACACCACCGAGGATCGGACCCTGAAGGCAGCCCTCTATGATGTGCTGGACTGCCCGGTCACACCGGAGCTTCTCCCGATCCATGATGACCAGATTGAGCAGAAGAGCGAGGAAGCCGTCGGCTCCTACAGCCTGCAGGATTTCTTCACCCACAAGATGCTGATCTGCGGCTTCACACCCTCCAAGACCTTCCGTCTGGCAAAACAGGCCTATTCCAATGAATTTACGGATGAAGAACTCGTCCGCTGGCTGAACAGTTACTGCCGGCGACTCTTCAGCCAGCAGTTCAAACGCAGCTGCCTGATGGACGGTCCTGCTGTTGAAGCCTTCACGGTCTCACCGCGCGTCGGCTTCCTGATCCCATCTGATGCTGAAAATGCTCTGTTCCTGAAGGATCTGGCAACGCTGGGCATCTCCGAAAGCGAGGATGGCAAGGCCTGAGTTTCCCGCCAGGCTCGGTTCCGGGCAGCCTCTAACCCATAATCGTATACGGCAGCGCCGTGGACTATTCCGCGGCGCTGTTTTTCACTTTTCTTTATTCGCATTCCGACCCCCGGCAGCACGGAACCCGTCGCTCTGAATTCGCTGGATATCAATCATTAATAACCTTCATGGATGACCATACATTTTTTCTTGACCTTTAGCCGAATTATGGTATACTTTGATCAAGAAGGTCTCTGCTGCCTTTTATATATTTATCTATTTTGAACAAGGAGGCTATCATGATTACGAATGACTATCTGAAGCGCGTATATGCTGAGGTTGAGAAGCGTGATTCTCACGAACCGGAATTTCTTCAGGCTGTGCGTGAGGTTTTTGAGTCCCTTGAACTGGTGATTGACAAGCATCCCGAATGGGAGAGGGCTGGCCTGATTGAGCGTTTTGTTGAGCCCGAACGCGTGATTGAATTTCGTGTTCCCTGGGTGGATGATAACGGTGATGTACGTGTAAACCGCGGCTACCGCGTTCAGTTCAACAGTGCGATTGGCCCCTACAAGGGCGGTCTGCGTTTCCATCCCTCCGTTAACCTTTCCATCATCAAGTTCCTTGGTTTTGAGCAGATTCTGAAAAATTCCCTCACCACGCTCCCCATGGGCGGTGGCAAGGGCGGTTCGGATTTTGACCCGAAGGGCAAGTCCGATGCCGAGGTCATGCGTTTCTGCCAGAGCTTCATGACCGAGCTCTACCGTCACATCGGCCAGTTCACTGATACACCCGCCGGTGATATCGGCGTCGGAGCACGTGAGGTCGCCTACATGTATGGCCAGTATAAGCGTATTGTCGACCGCTTTGAGGGCGGCGTCATCACCGGCAAGGGACTCACCTTCGGCGGCTCCCTCGCCCGCACGCAGGCCACCGGTTACGGACTCTGCTATTTCTCCGCCGAGGCTCTCAAGCACCTGAAGAATGACAGCTATGAAGGCAAAACCGTTATTGTCTCCGGCTCCGGCAATGTTGCCCAGTATTGCGCCGAGAAGGTCACCCAGCTTGGCGGCAAGGTCGTCGCAATGAGTGATTCACAGGGCTACGTCTATGATCCGGACGGTATTGACCTGCCGAAGCTCTTCGATATCAAGCAGCGCAGACGCGCCCGCATCTCGGTCTATGCCGATGAAGTTCCGACAGCCGAATACCATGCCGGCTGCCGTGATATCTGGACAGTTAAGTGCGACATTGCCCATCCCTGCGCCAGCCAGAATGAGATGGACGCTGCCGGCGCTCAGGCGCTGGTCAACAACGGCTGCATGGCCGTGTTTGAAGGCGCCAATATGCCGCTCACTCCTGAGGCCATTGAGATTGTGATGAAGAACGGCCTGCTCTACAGCCCGGGCAAGGCTTCCAACGCCGGCGGCGTAGCGACTTCCGGCCTCGAAATGAGCCAGAACTCCATCCGCATGAGCTGGAGCTTCGAGGAAGTGGACGAAAAGCTGCACGGCATTATGCGCAATATCTACAAGGCCTGCTATGACGCTTCGGTCGAATGCGGCAAGCCGGGTGACCTGATGGTTGGTGCCAATGTTGCCGGCTTCCTGAAGGTTGCCGAGGCCATGATGGCTCAGGGCATCGTGTGACCGGCGCATGCCGTTGAAGGCCCTGTCCACGCTTAAATCCCGGACATCCCTCACGAAGGAATATCCATAAGAAAAACATCGCTCCGGAAAGCTGCATGGCTCTTCCGAAGCGATGTTTTCTGTTTTAGTTAAAGACTGCTGTTCGCCGCTATATCTCCGATTTTCAACATTATGCCGGGCGGGTCTTCCGCGGGGTACGCCGGCGTCCGCGGCGTCGGCTCTGAGAGACCTTCGATCTGTAATAATCCTGCATCTCCTCATCCGCCTGATAGATCAGACGACTGGCAGACCAGAGTTCGTTGTCCGGATCCTTCTTCAGGCGTATGCGTGCGAGAAACACCCCATGCTCAGCACAGCTGAAGAGATTCATATACCGGCCGTCACTCTGGCTGATCCAGCGGGTGCCTTCCCTGGCGGCGCCGCATACCGGACACACCATCGCTTTTGTCTTGGCATCGGCAAAGGCATCGGCCTTCTGTTCAAAGCAGGCCAGACTGTCGTGCAGCAGTGCTTCCGGCGCAGGATCGATCTCCTGCGGCGGTTTGTAGTTTGGCATGCGTCTGGCAAGGATCTCCTCGGCATCAGGATAGAGCCGCATGCCCTCGTCCATATCCAGATGGGTTGTCACAAGGGCAGTGTTATAGGCATCACCCAACGCATCATGGGCGACCCGCGTCTGTTCGATATCGAAATGCTCCATTGCTGAGGCGAGTGATTTCTGGTTCTTGTCACCCCCGGTCTGCAGATTGTAGATCATCTGCAGGTTGACCCAGCCGGAGATCCAGTCCCAGTCGAGATCGTGGATGATGATGTTCTGCTCAAAGATCCCCTGATCATCCCAGCCCCAGGTCAGGAAAGTGACATCATCGCCGCACCACTCGCGCAGACGCTGCATTGCCTCCGGGAAGCCCACACCATGTGCCAGGCGATCCCTGTCGAAGCCCGTAATCTTCTTGACTTTATAATGCATCCGGCGGAAATAGACCGGTTTTACATCGATGGTAAATTCTTCTCCGACTGTCATATCCGGATTCAGCTTCACGGCTCCGATTTCAATAATCTCACCGCGCAGGTGAATCGGCAGATGGTTAAACACTTCGGATTTGGAGCTCATCGCCTGGTTCCACTCCAGATCCAGTACAACAAAATTCATAAAAGACCGCCTTAGGTAACAGGATATCCGCCGCGCAGCTCCGTCCGCACGGCAGCCAACGTGCAGTATACCACATACCGTCTCACTTTGCACGTCTTTTTTTGCTTTTCTCAGAGCAGTGGCAGAAGCTCCTCCAGTGAGCGCGGCGTATAGTCCATATAGGGCAGCATTGCGCCCACATTCAGCATCCGGCAGACATCCTGACGCATATAGAGGCGTCTGAGCAGGCGCTGCGCGTTCTGGGTCACTCCCCATTCGTAGGCCGTATGCACATGTCCGTAGAGATGCAGCGCCCCTGTATAGTGATCCCGGAATGAGACGATCGGATAGTGGCAGAGAACCAGCTTTTTTCCGCTGTCCTCCATCTCCTGATAGTCCGCGCAGCTCTCCAGCAGGTCCTGTGCCTCTTCGGCGGCAAGGCGGTTGTCGTGGTTGCCGAGGATCATGGCTTTCCGTCCCTTCAGGGCGGAGAGAATCTCTCTCCAACGTGCACCGCTTCCCATGCAGAAGTCCCCCAGAATCCAGGTGAGATCATCTTTCTCTACCACCGTGTTCCAGCGTCGGATCAGCTCTTCGTTCATTTCCTCCGCACTGTCAAAGGGGCGATTGTCATAAGCGATAATGTCCTCGTGGTCAAAATGCATATCTGCAATATACCGTACGGTCATATTCTCCCCCTGCTCTCCGTTGCCGGCCTAGCGCTACATCGCCGCGGCCAGAAGCTTTCTGGTATATTCCTCCTTTGGATGGTCATACACTTCTTCGACCGTCCCCTGCTCAACGATACAGCCCCGCTTCATCACAAGCACCCGGTCGCAGAGCTGGTAGACTACATTCAGATCGTGCGAGATAAACAGATAGCTCAGATCAAGCTCATCCCGCAGATCGCGCAGAAGCTTCAGAATCTGCGCCTGGATCGTGACGTCAAGTGCGCTCACAGGCTCGTCTGCAATCACGAATCGCGGTCTCTGGATCAGCGCCGCCGCGATGCACACGCGCTGGCGCTGCCCGCCGGAGAGTTCGTCCGGCTTTGCACCCCAGCAGTCCTGCGGCAGGCCTACGAGTTCCAGCATCTCCTGCACACGCCGCTTTCTTTCCGTTGCGTCGTATTTTCCGAAAATACGCAGCGGTTCCTCTACGGACCATTCGGCACTGTAGGCCGGGTTCAGCGAGCTGTAGGGGTCCTGAAAGACGATCTGCGGCCGCTTTGTATAGTGGATAATCTCCCCGCTCTGCGGCTCAAGAAGGCCAAGAATACATTTGCAGAGAGTGGTCTTGCCGGTCCCGCTCTCACCCACGAGACCCACGATCTCACCATGACGCACCTCAAAGCTGATATCGTGCAGCACTTCCTTGAACTTCTTACCGCGTGAAAGCACGCCGCCCAGGCTGTAACCCGCACAGAGATTGCGAATCTGCAGGATCATCTCAGTCTCCTCAGGTGAAGAGGCTGCCTTCAGGTCTGTTTCACTCCCAACCGGGGATACTCTCTCGCTCATGTCTTCCGCCTCCTTTCCCTCGTTGGAATGGCATCGATCAGCTTTTTTGTATACGGGTGCTGCGGGTTATGGAAAATCTCTTCCGTCTCCCCTGTTTCCACCAGCACCCCCTGCTTCATGACGGCAACATTTTTGCAGAGCTTGCGAACCACATTCAGGTTGTGCGAGATGAACAGCATCGACATTCCGTATTCGCTGTTGAGCTTCTTCAGCAGCGTCAGAATCTGCGCCTGAATTGTGACATCAAGGGCAGTTGTAGGCTCATCCAGAAGCAGGAGACTGGGCTCGATTACAATAGCCGCGGCAATCATCGCCCGCTGCAGCATGCCGCCGGAGAGCTCATGGGGATACTTGAGATAGACCTCCTCCGGGTTCTGCAGTTCCACATCCTCCATTGCCCGCAGAACCTTTGCCTTTCTCTCCTCGCGGGTGAGCGTGGTATGGATGCGCAGAGCCTCTCCCACCTGCTCTCCGACGCGCATCAGCGGATCCATCGAGCTCATGGGTTCCTGAAACACCACACCAATCTCCCTGCCATGGATTTTTCGAAGTTCGCTTCGGTCGGCGTGAAGAAGGTCCTTGCCATCCAGCAGAATATCCCCCGAAAACGTGCATTGCCGCCGTGGGAGCAGGCCAGCGATGCTCATAGCCGTAACACTCTTGCCGCTGCCGCTCTCTCCCACGAGGCCGAGAATCTCGCCGTCATGAATAGTCAGAGATACACCTGAGACTGCCTCCCGGTCGCGGACATGGAACTTTACATGCAGATCGCGGATTTCAAGCATCTCAGTCTACCCCCCTGTTCTGCGCCTGCAAGCCTTCGCCGATGAGCCCCACACCGAAAACCAGCAGCACAATGGTAAGGCCGGTAAAAATAGCGTACCATGGTCCGGAGGCCAGCATCCCCTGCGCCTCAGAGAGCATGTAACCCAGGGAGGCATCCGGAGGTGTAACGCCGATACCGAGGAAACTCATGCTCGCCTCAGCCAGCACCGCATTGTTAAAGCCGATGGTAAGCGCTGGAAGAAGGACGCGGATGGTATTCGGCAACAGATGCACAAGCAGAATCCGCCCGTTTCTTGCACCCATCAGGCGTGCCTGGGTGACAAAGTTTCTCCCACGCAGCGAGGCGAACTCCGTCCGCATGACCCTGGCAAAGCTCGGAATGAAAACAATCCCCAGCGCCAGAACCACACTGTATTTCTTTCCAGGGCCGACAAGGCTCACGATCAGAAGTGCAAGCAGAAAGCTGGGGAAAGCTGTCAGAGCATCGTTCAGCCGCATCAGCACATCGTCGATAAAGCCGCCGAAATATCCCGTTACTGCACCGATCAGCGTCCCCGCGACCGCGCCGATGGAGACCGTCAGCAGTGCGATGGAGAAGGTTGTGGCCGTCCCCTTCAGCACCCGGCTGAAGATATCCCTGCCGAAGTTGTCCGTTCCGAAAATATGGGCAGCTGAGGGCATCTGGAACTTGCCGTACTTCATAGCAGTAGGCACATAGGGTGTCCAGAACACACCGATAATTGTAACAAGCAGCATAAAGCCCGTTATAATCAGGCCAGCCAGCAGATAAGGATTGATTTTTTTCTTCACTGCACGCTCCCCCTTTCTGCTCAGCTCCGGCTACCCTGCCGGAGCCGCGGGTCGATCGCCTGGTTGATGAGGTCTGCCGCTGTGCCGGCGAGCACGACCCAGAAGGCCAGAATCACCACAATCGTCTGCACAACCGGATAGTCCCTGTGGGAGATGGAGGCCACCAGGAAGCGCCCGAGTCCCGGGATCCCCAGCACCTGCTCCACCACGATCCCAGCGCCCACAAGCTCGGCCAGGGTCTGCCCGAGGAAGCTCACCACGGAGAGCATCGAGTTTTTCAGCACGTGCCGCATCAGGACGCTTCTGCGGTCATTGCCGCGGCTGATCGCCGTGCGGACATAGGCCTTATTCATCTCGCTAACAACCGTTGAGCGCAGCATGCGGATGGTCATGGCAATGCGGGGAATCGCAAGGCAGACCGCACCGAAGAAGATGTGCCGCATCGATTCGGCAAAATCACTGTCAAATCCGGGGAAATCCCCAGGTGTGAAAATCTTCAGCAGGATCCCAAAGCACCAGGAGAAGAGAATTCCTGTGAAAAAGGGAGGCACTGCCATGCACAGCTGATTGAACACCGTCCGAAGCCACGAGAGCGGCCCGCCCGTCCTGCTGTATGAGAAGATGCCTGCTGGAATTGAGATGACCGCAATCAGCACAAAGCTCATCAGACTCAGGCAAAGGCTGATGGTAAGCTTTGAGGAAACCAGGTTCCAGACCGGCTGGCGGTAACTGTAGGATACGCCGAGGTTTCCTGTAAAGAACCCCCCCAGCCAGCGGAAATAACGTGTCAGGAACGGAAGATCAAGCCCCAGTTCGTGCCGGAGGGTCTGCAGCTGTGCAGCCGTGGCATCAGTGCCAAGCATCGTGACGGCCGGGTCGCCGCTGACCAGTTGAAAGGCAAGAAAGGTCAGGAATGAAACCAGAATCATCGTGACAAGGAGCAGTCCGAGCCGCTTCAAGACATATTTCATGCGGCAGCCTCCCTTTCATAGCAAGACCGATTTCCCCGTCTCTCGAAAGAAGCGGGGAAACCGGCTTTATTGCTGTTTTGTAGTATTGTCGTTGTCAGAACCATCGGGCAAACCCCGGATCGGAAGTTTTTTGCCTGTTAAGCAGCCCAGGACAGTGCCGATACATCCAGCACATAGAGCGGGTAGAAGGTCAGCCCCTGCAGGCCGTTGCGCACGGCGACGAGATCCGCCATATCCTGCAGATAGACATTCGCAGCGTTCTCCGTCAGGTTCTTCTCCAACTGCTTGTAGAGTCCCACCTGTTCGGCATCATCCGTGGCCGCAATGGCCTGGGCGAAGATCTCATCATACTCTTCATTGGAGTAGTTGGTGAAGTTGTTGTGCGCCGTGCTGGCAAAACGATCCAGAAGCTTGCGTGCGGTCATGTTGTCGCTGGTAAGACCGGTGATGGTGCTCTGGAACTTACGGTCGGTGTAGACATCCTGCAGCCATGTGCCCCAATCCACGGGCTGCACAGTCACATTGATGCCGACTTCACGCAGAAGCTCCACCAGAACCGTTGCCGTGTTCACGTGGGGGGTATAGTTGCTGGGAACAGTGATGGTCATATCAAAGCCATCGGGATAGCCCGCCTCAGCCAGCAGCTCCTTTGCCTTGGCAAGATCCTGCTGATAATAATCCGTGAGGGAATCGTCATAGTATTTGCTGAAGGACGGGAACATCGAGGTTCCAAGCGGTGTACCGTAGCCGTCAAAGGCCAGGTCGATCACGGCCTGCTTGTCCACAGCATAGCAGAGTGCCTGACGGACTCGAACATCATCAAAAGGCTTTTCAGCGTTGTTGAGATACAGGGCCTGCACGAGATTCATGCTGCCCTCTGCGATAGTGAATTCCTTCTCATCAAGCTGCATTGTCTGGTCCGTGGTCATGTGTGCCACAAGGTCAAGTGCACCGCTCTGCAGGCCAAGAACCAGACCCTCGGCGTTCTCCAGGATGCGGAAAGTAACCTTGTCCAGATGGCCAGGCTCACCCCAGTAATCGGCAAAGCGCTCGAGGACGAGGTTATCCTGTACTTCGCGTGAAACGAATTTATAGGGGCCAGTGCCGCAGGGGGAAGTCTCCTGGTCGGCATAGTCCTTCGGGAGAATATAGGCTGTCATGATAGAAGCGAGGAACTCATTGCTGGGCTCCGTCAGCGTGATGGTGACGGAGTTGTCGCCGGCTTCGACGGATTCAATCACACCGAGTGCGGGCAGCTGTGCCGCGGTATCCTCTCCGTTCCAGCGGCGTTCGATGGAATATACCACGTCGTCTGCCGTCACGGTCTCACCGTTGTGGAACTTGACGCCTTCACGCAGCGTAAAGGTATACTGCAGGCCGTCTTCGGATTTCTCCACAGACGAAGCAACCGCCGGAACAATATCTCCAGCGGCGGTAGGTTTCACCAGTCCCTCGAAAACGTTGAACAACACTTCCTTGGTTCCGGCCGCTGTCATATGATCAGGGTCCAGACTGTCAAAGTCCTGTGCGATGCCGATGCTGACCTCGTTGCCCGAGGCGCGTTCGCTCTTCTCCGGAGCTGCGGAGGGAGCTTCCTCTTCCGGTGACGGAGACGGGGCCGCAGTCTGCGTGCCGTTGCTTCCGCACCCTGTGAAGAGCATTACGATCATCACCAGTGCGAGGGAAACTGCCAAAATTCTTTTCTTCATGTCGGATACTCCTTTCATCACTGCCCTGTCCCAGGGTCAATGTGCGGCGCGATGCGCCAATGTTTTGAGAATTTCGGTTCTGTATTCTGTTTTCAAACCGCGGTCATTATACAGTATTGTCTTTCAAAAAGCAAGTACAATACAACATTTTGCGTTGCAAATCTTCTGAAGAATTCTTAACCCGGAGCTGTCTGAAGCAGAATCTGCAGAAGATCCTGCACGGTTCCGGCCATGGAAATGGCGCCGGCCTGCTCCATCTCGCCCGGGGCGGCATAGCCCCAGCAGACTCCGATGCAGGGAATACCACATTCCGCCGCACCGAGGGCATCGTATTTGGTATCCCCAATCATAACTGCTTCGAGCTTTTTTCCTTCCGGCAGAAGCTTTCGGCATTCTTCCAAAGTTTTACGGATAATCTCCGCCTTTCTGTCGTTGTTAAGCGTCGGATGGCTGCCCACCACGACATCAAAATGCTTTCTCAGCTCCGATCGTTCGAGAAGAAGCTCAGCCATGGGCTGGGGTTTGGACGTTGCCACGGCGATCTGCAGTCCCGCATCCTTCAGCTTCTTCAGGAAGTCGCCGATGCCGGGAAATGGCCGGCTCTCATAGACGCCGACGGGAACATAACGCTCGCGGAAATCCACCACCATTTGCTCAGCCTGTGCCTGCACACCGCCATATTTTTCCATAAACATATCCACCAGCGGTGGGCCGGCAAAGCAGCGCAGGGCCTCTGTTTCGGCCTCGATGCCGTGCTTTTTCAGAGCATACTGCACGCTCTTCGTAATGCCCTCGACGGTGTCAAAAACCGTGCCGTCAAAATCAAACAAAACTGTGTTCCACTTCATCGCTGTCTCCGTTTCGCTCCGCGCATGAAATAAGCAGAGCCCATTGTGTACATCACACCATGAGCCCTGCCCTGTTTATCTTATTGGATTCGTCTTACCGAATCAGACGAGCTCAACAACCGCGAGCTCCGCAGCATCGCCGCGGCGAACGCCGGTTCTGGTGATGCGGGTGTAGCCGCCGTTACGGTCGGCATACTTGGGTGCGATCTCGTCAAACACCTTCTTGGCAACGTCCTCTCTCGTGATGAAAGAGAGCGCCTGACGATAGGATGCCAGATCCTTCGCCTTGCCAAGGGTGATCATCTTCTCGGCCATGGGAGCAATCTCCTTCGCGCGGGTGACGGTTGTTTCCATTCTGCCCTTGTCAAGCAGGTCAGTTACCTGCTGACGGAGCATTGCCATACGCTGCGCGGTGGTCTTGCCGAGTTTTCTCGTTCCGGGCATAATAGCGTTTCCTCCTTAGTTTTCTTCATCGGCCAGATGCAGGCCCAGCTGTACAAGCTTATGCTCAACTTCCTCCAGGGACTTGCGGCCGAGGTTGCGAACCTTGATCATCTCTTCCTGGGTCTTGCTGACAAGGTCGCCAACAGTATTGATGTTCGCGCGCTTCAGGCAGTTGAAGCTGCGGACAGAGAGATCCAGTTCCTCGATGGTGATGCTCAGCAGATCGTCAGTCTCCGGCTCCTCCTTCTCGACCACGACGGGGCTCTCGGAAAGGTTCTCAGAGAGATCCGTAAAGAGTGTGAAGTGGTCACAGAGGATCTTGGCGCCGAGGGAGACTGCATCGCGTGCCGACATGGTCTTGTCGGTCCAGACTTCCAGCGTGAGCTTGTCGAAGTCGGTCTGGTTCCCTACACGGGTGTTCTCAACGCTGTAGTTGACCTTCAGCACCGGGGTGTAGATGGAATCAACAGGGATCGTGCCGATCGGCATAGCAGGGTTCTTGTTGCGGTCTGCAGGCACATAGCCGCGCCCATTGTCAATGGTGAGCTCCATGTTCAGAGCGCCGTCCTTGCTAAGCGTGGCGATGACCTGGTCGGGATTGAGAATCTCAACATCGGCATCGGGCTTGATATCGCCGGCTGTCACAACGCCTTCACCGCTGGCCTCGATGTAAACCGTCTTCGGTCCGTTGGTGTGAAGCTTCGGGATGATGCTCTTGACATTCAGGATAATTTCGGTGACGTCCTCCTTGACCCCGGGGATCGTGGAGAACTCATGCTGAACACCGGCGATTTTCACGCTGGTGCAGGCAAAGCCGGGAAGTGAAGAGAGCAATACTCTGCGGAGAGAGTTTCCAAGCGTTGTACCATAGCCGCGCTCGAGAGGCTCCACGACGAACTTGCCATAGGCAGTGTCTGCAGGAGTTTCGATGCATTCAATGCGCGGCTTTTTAATTTCAATCATATACTTCTGTTACCCTCCTTAATAATCTGACGCCCTGTACGCAGAGGGCGAATCGCGGTTTGTTTATGCTGCGTCTGAGGGTTTCTGTATTACTTGGAGTACAGCTCGATGATGAGGTGCTCTTCGACCGGGAATTCGATGTCCTCTCTGGTCGGAGCGGCAACGACCTTGCCTACCAGGTTGTTCTTGTCAAACTCCAGCCATCCGGGAACGATCACAGAAGAGTTGGCTTCGACGTTCTCACGGAAGCGCTCGATCTTGCGGCTGGATTCTCTCAGCTCGATAACCATACCGGGCTTGACCTGATAGCTGGGGATGTTGACCTTCTTGCCGTTGACGGTGAAGTG
>CADBNC010000130.1 GCA_902795885.1 Oscillospiraceae bacterium | reverse complement strand
GAAGGCCGACGGCACCAGCGTGACGGTCAATGCCAAGGCGGTCATCATCGCTTCCGGCGGTTATCTGGGCAACCGCGACCTGCAGGAGAAGTTCCTCAAGACCCGCAACCTGAATGCCGCAGCCGGCGGGAACAGTCTCTGCACCGGTGACGGCATCATGATGGCCGAGGACGCAGGCGCTGTGCTGACCAAGACCTTCGGCTTCTGCCCCTGCGAATACGGCGGAACCAACTCCAAGGCCTCCCGCCCGGCCAAGCAGGACAAGTATGACCAGAACTATGCCTTCAAGTTCGGCCTCTATGGCAACCTGCTGGTTGACCAGGAAGGCAAGCGCTTCATCAACGAAGGCCTGCTCTGCGACTATCCGATGAGCTACGGCTCTGAGCAGATCGTCCTCAACGCCCCCTGGTACGGCATTGTCGACCAGGCTTATGTCGACGCCATGACCACCCAAGGTCTGTATGAGTACACCATCGCCAAGGGTGCAACCACGGACGAAGGCGTCTGGTTCATCGGCAACTACTTCAAGGGCCGCATCCTTGACAAGCTTCCCGAGGACATTGAGGAAGGCATCAAGGAAGGCTGGCTTGCCAAGGCCGATACTCTTGAAGAGCTGGCGGAAGCCTTCGGCCTCACCCACCTGCCGGAGACCGTTGCCAAATACAACGAGTTCTGTGACAAGGGCGTGGACGAAGAATTCGGCACCAACCCCTGGTACCTCAGCAAGGTTGAAAAGGGCCCCTTCTACGCAGTCGAGTGCGAGCCTTCTGCCTGGAGCACCTTCGGCGGCATCCGCACCGATGACCAGCTGCGCGCCCTGAAGGCTGACAACACCCCGATGGAAGGCCTGTATGTGGTCGGTACGGATAACGGCTCCATGTACTACAGCCCGTATTACGATGTCCCCGGCTTCTGCTATGGCCTGTGCGTTGACTCCGGTTATATCGCCGCCAACGAAGCAGTCGAATACATCAAGGCCTGACGCATTCAAACATCATAGAACATTACACAGAAAGGGAACCGCAGTTTTGCGGTTCCCTTTTTCGTGGTTCGGCTGCTTTCAGACGGGCTTCGCCCTTATCAGCACGGCATGCTCTTCTATGTGATTACCATTTGGATCTGTTGTTACAGCACCTTACGGCTCATAACAGCGTACAGATACGCTGCTGCTGCAATCAGGCAGAGTCCTCCCCCTGCAAGCCAGTATACCGCACTCAGCGGGCTGGTTGTTCCATAGATTTCCAACACTCCCCGGAAAAGGCTGCCCACCGTCAGCGTCGCAACACCGGAATGATAAATCGTACGGATCAGGATACCCGGCTGCCTTTCCTCAGGAAGTCTCCCGAGCAGCATGCAAAGAAGTGCACCCGGCAGCAGTGGAATGGTGAAGGCGTAGACCATGCAGTTTGAATAGACCTGATGGCTGAACTGTTCGTATACGAGGCTGAACAGCAGGGTGACCGCCGCTGCGGCAAGAAAATGATTTCTATCTTTTTTCATCTGCTCTTCTCCTCATATATAAATAATATCGGTCACAGCCCGTTCCCCGTTATCTCTGCCGCTTGTTGTGCTGTTTACAACGCTCCCCTGGAACACCATGGTAGAGGAACCTCCCCCGTCAAGATTGTATGCTGTCTGCGCGCCGAGTTCTTTCATAAACACTGCGAGCTCGTACAGCGTCAGTCCTTCGCTCTCTTCCGTTCTGCCGTCAGAGACCACCAGCACATAGTGTCCCTCTTCGATGATGCCAATCGCAGTCCGCGGATTGCTGGCTTTGGCCCGGTCAACTTCTTCCGTGAGATCCACAGTAATCTCGCCTTCCTCAATCAGCCCCGGGCCGAAGGAGAAGACCTGTACGGCGCCATTGGCGATCAGCTCCCGGGCGCTGATCTCATCTTCCCTGATGATTTCAAAATGGCCGTCGGCATAGATCACAAGATCTTCCTGACCCTTCGCTGCAGTTTCGCGATAGAGCACACCATTTCGAATCACATAGCCCTCCTGACGGGATCCGTAGTTGTCACCGTTGATGGCCAGAATCGCTCCGACCGCGGCAGCGGTATCGGAAGTATCCGCTGTAACATTCCGCCCAAAGCTGTTCTGTGCGAAGGCTGTTTTCAGTGCGCCGGCATCCTTCAGCATAATATCCGCCACGTAGATGGTGCTGTCATATTCCCGGTATTCCGTTAGCTCAATCTGAACGGTATCACTGCTGTAGGAATCTGATATCGGTGCCGGACTGTCTGCCGTCTCATTCAGATCATCTTTAACTGTTTCTGTAATCGCAGTAGTCTGTTCGCTACCATGCCGCGTTTCATCCTGATCTGTTCTTTTCTCCGGTTTTCCGGGGCGGGCGCCCTTTCCCCTGCCTTCCGGGATGCCATTGGTATGGGCGGCAAGCGTCTCCCGTGATATGCTCTGCTCTTCTGTTTCCTGCTCCACCACCGTGTACACCCGCGTGATCACGAAAGTATCAAGGAGAGCATAAACAGAGAAAGCAATCAGGCAGGCAGTAAAAACAGCCGTATAGATTGTTTGAAGCCTGCGCATTCTGTTTCCGCCTTTCTCCATGGTCTCAGCCTCCCGTCAGCACCCGGGTCATGGTCAGAATCTGCTGCTGGATTCGCCGGATTTTTTCCTTCTTCGGCTCGTAGACCTTCACTTTTTCACGTTTTTTCAATCCCGTTCACCTCATTTTCTTTCTCTTCATGGTCTGAAGTATAGTGTGTATACTTTGGAAGTACCTTAGAAGACAGTAAACAGATTGTGAACAGCAGAAGAGATCCCCGATTCTGATCGAAACCATCAGAATCGGGGATCTCTTCACATCCGTTGGTGCCGGTGGAGGGATTTGAACCCTCACGGGGGATTAGCCCAACGGATTTTGAGTCCGCCACGTCTACCATTCCATCACACCGGCTTAAGTTTTTACGATCAGCGGGAACACAGCTCCCACTGAATTGCTTTGACAGTATAACGCATCGGAACGCTTTTTGTCAATAGACTGCGAAAAAAGCCAGGCACTGTATTCATGCTGCGAAAACCAGACTGTATGCAATCAGAAACTGCCCGCCATAGTAGAAAACATAATTGCTGATAATATCCACCGGCCGCTCTCTTCCCTCACCGAAGTAGGTACCGCTGAGAACCAGATCCGACAACGCGAAAAGGACACTCCCGATGAAGAAGCAGCGCAGCGCGCTTCCTCCATGCAGCAGGAAGAGCCCTCCCGAAACAAACATCGTAGAGAACAGGAGGAAGCCATAGACCAGGACAACAGTCTTCATCTCTCCATATTTGAGCTTCATTGGTTTTTCAAGCACCAGAACCAGTCCGGCTGCAACGGCCGCCAGAGCGAAGGATGCCGGGAGGAACCGTCCTGTTCCGTATTGTGTGAGGAGCCCTGTGATATAGAGAACATGGCCGATTCCAAAGACGGTGAACCCGGCATAGGTAAAAATGCGGTCCTGCTCCGGGAACACATACTTCAGATCGAGCCAGATGTCCCCCAGGAGGCCGAAGGCAAGACCGAGGATCACAAAAGCCGCAAGAGGCGCTGCTGAGCGAGCCGCGACGGCGACGGCAAGAAACATCATCGAAACGCCACTCTTCAGAAGCACCGCTTTCACAGAGTAACTGCGCAGTTTCTCTGCAACATACCAAACCAGCACTATCATACCGAGGATCATTAAAACAAGACTCATGATTGTCTCCTTTCCTTCCTGTACTGTACCTCCACTTTTCAGAAAACTTCCGGCTGACTTCCATTTCGTTTGCGCGGGCGTTCCCCTTCCACTCCGGCAGATCGTCTTGACCGGTCATTCATCCCTGAAAATCGTATCAAAGCGGCTGACATGGCATTTCAGCCGGTCAGAAGGCTCGAGTGCCTGATCAGAGGCCATCATCATATAGTTGCCTCTGGTTGTTCCATCACGATCCTCCGGATTTGTATACAGCACATAGACATGCCGAAAGACCTTATGTGTTGTTGCGATCAGGGACTTCAAAAACGCTGAGCCTTCCCCGTAGAGAATACCAATGGCATTGGACATGTATATGCCATTTTCATTCAAATGCTCATGAATGGCCTTCGCAGCCTCAAGGGTTGCAAGCTTCATGACGGGAGAGGATCCAGAGAAGGCATCATTGAAAATAACATCATATTTCTGGTCGGTGGCTGCCAGGAACTCTCTTGCGTCGGCGGTAATGCAGTTGAGACGCCTGTTGGTATAAAGATCGAAGTCTTCATACAGATCATCCAGGAAAAACCATTTTCTGGCAATTATCTCCGCTTCCGGATCGATCTCGACCACATCCATGACACCTTCATGGTGGCTGATAAAATACTTCGGATACTGATAGGCCGCACCTCCGATCATCAGCGCGCGCCGCACCGAAAGGAAGCGGAATGCTTCTTCGTATTTCTTCGGATAGTCGAAGACGATTTCGTATTTCTTCTCATCCCGCAGAAAGGTTCCTGAGGAAAAAGCCCCGTTGTGGCGATACAGGCGGACCGGCTCCCCCCGTGATGTCGTATCTTCTATCTGAATATAGCCATACTCCGACTCAATACGTTCCGGCGGGATGGAGCTGTTCCGGCTTTTGCTTCTTTCCATTGGCCCTCCTTCAGGTCTGTCTGCTTATTTCATTTCAGGAATCCAAGATACTCATCAAAAGCGTTGAAAAGCATGTCTCCGGAGCACACAGGAAGCACAGCATCTGTCTGCCCAATCGGCACAAATTTGAAGATTTCTCTGGCTGAAGTCAGTATCAGAACCGGGATAACCTCGTAATTCGGGCCAAACATGATTTCCAGGTACGGGCAGTACTTTGCCGCCTGGAGCACTTCGTCCGGATTCACTTCATTCTTCATCTTGAATTCAAGGGAGAAGACCCTGTCCTCCGTAATCACCAGGACGTCCGCATAAATTCGAACATGCCTCGACTGTTTCAGCCTCAGTTCAAAGGCTATTTCCCAGTTCAGACATCGCTCACCCATCATCTCCTGAAGGTCAGAAAACAGAAGCAGCATTTGCTCTCTGCAGTCAAGGAAAGAATGAAACAGCCCCCTGGTATCATTCAGATTACGGCCGATGTTGATGCAGCCCGCCTTCATCTGATCCAGCCAGACCTCTTCCGTCATTTCCAGGAAATTTCCGACCGTATCATAATAGCCGGCATACTCCTGAAGGCCGACATGCGGGCTGGCCTGCTTCATGATTCCATGCCATTTATAGTCTCTGTCCTGCCAGCAGAGTTCCTTCATCAGGGGGGAACTGTAGAGGATGTGATTGACCTCCTGCCGGTCAATATCCAGTATTCTGGCAATATCTTTTGCTTTTATTCCGTTACTGCGGCAGATAAGCGCGCAGATTTCACGATCTGTCTGCATCATCATTGATTTCAGGCTGCCAGACGAACAATCCCTCTGACGCTGCCAGCTGACTGAGCAGCTCCAGAAACTCATGATCCGCCCCGTACACAGTCATATAGGTATCCGTATGATCAACAACAATCAGCGCTCCTCCGACCAGCACATTCAGGTATTCCTCCCCGACAACGGATTTCAACAGCTTCGGTTCCGGATTTGTGGTCTGCCCGCCGGCACGCTGCAGGACGAGATCGTAGTAGCAGTTGAGTTTCAGAAGGATGTTGAGCTGCTTCCGCCTCAATGCGGCTTTTTTCCGAAAATACCGTTCAACCGCGCCATACTGTCCAGGACTGTGTTCCGGAACCTGCTTCGGCAGAATATCGATTATCCAGTATGGCTTTTTCAGATAGTCTTCAATGATTTCCATACTTTACTCCGTTTTAAAACCCCGTTCCATTTCATTCACGGGAATGTTCCTTACATCCATTTTCTCAATCTGAATATACCGTCCAGATTCAATCGACAGAATGACCTGATCGATATTCCTTTCCTCTCCCTGAATCTCCATGGCAACGGATCCATCCCACTCATTCCGGCACCAGCCGGTACAGGAATACATGCCTGCCGCATGTTTTGCCCGCCACCGGAAGCCGACGCCCTGTACAGAACCATAAAAAATAATATGTTTACGAATCATCTGCAATTCCCCAGCTTAAACCAGTTCCCGCTCTCAAACACCGCCACCCCTCTCTGCACAGTAAGTACTTCCCCCTCAGGCGTCGGGGTCCACGCGTAAAAGCAGTATACCTCTTTTATTGTACCATGAAATACCGGAATTGTCCCGTAATTATTTACCGCAAAAGCGTTCAATCGGATGATTTTCATCATTTTAAGGAACTTTTAAGGGCTTATTCCTTGCCACATTCATAATAATACTGTAAAATCTTAACATCAACCGGCATTGAGGCGCTATCGGAGGCGATAAAATGAAAAAAATCCTTTCTCTGCTGATCGTATCTGTTCTGCTGCTGTCCTGTTTCCCCGGACAGGTTTTTGCAGATGTCATGATTAACAATCAGATCAAAAACGGGGAAAACAGTGCCGCGATTGTCAATTCTTCAACGGCGCAGGTTAGCGGCTTTGACATGATTATGTCAACCGGCGATCAGAATACCATCAGCATGCCAAACTTCTATGCCTATATTCAGCCGGTGACCATGTATGTGGATGCGCCGGGGGATCACAGCATTTATGTCTACAGGGATCTCAGCTGTGACAAGGAAAAGCTCATGCCCTTTGCCTACGAGGGGATGCGGGTGATGGCTGTCGCTGAGCAGAAAGCCAAAGACGGCATCACCAGGATGACGTGCATCGTATATCGGGATGAGCATTATCGTCCACATGCCGGGTGGGTACACAGCAAGTATCTGGTCTCCTGGTTTCCGGGCGCTGTTGAATCAACTGGCAGTGTATACACGGGAACGGTCTATACAGCAGAGGACCCGATTCTCTCCTGGGGGCGGGATTACTTTGTCAGCACAAAACAGAAATATGTGGTTCTGACCAGCCCGGTTCGCTCCTGCACACAGTTCCGGCTGAATTACCAGCTTACAGACCGCGGTGGGGCAAAGACGGCAGAGACGCTTGGTCTCCGCACGATCTATATCAACGACGGAAGCGGATGGAGTATGGCAGGGCAGTTTGATTATCCAAAGATACAGTCTGTCCTGGTCACGGTCAATCTGCCGGAACCAACAGATATTATGGCTGTGGCGGTAATTCCCTCCTGCGCCCGGCCGGATAACATCACATCTCGTCTTGCTGTACAGGATGTTCTTACAACAGGCTCCTCTGCATACTCCGGTGAAGACGTCTGGCTCGTGGAATCCGGGACCCCGCAGGCAAACACTGCGACAATAAACAACACTGTGCCCGCAAAGGACATCCGGGCACGAAGAGGCAGCATCGTAACCTATGGAACCTATGAGCAGGATATGTACGCAAAGGGGAGCAGAGAACCCATCGAGTGGATCGTGCTGGATGTGCAGGATAACCGTCTGCTGCTGATCAGCCGCTACGGACTTGACAGCATCTCCTACAGCTCCAGGCACGAGACCATCGCCTGGGAAACCAGCTATGTCCGTTCCTGGCTGAATGACCAGTTCCTGAATGCCGCATTCAGCATGGACGAGCGCAGTGGCATTCTTCTCACAGAAGTGGACAACAGCAAAAGCCAGGGATACATCCACTATGAAGGTGATGGCGGGAATAACACACTGGATCAGATCTTCCTGCTGAGCTATGCGGAGGCATGGAATTACTTTTTTCAGAACGCAGACCGTGGATGCCGGCCGACAAAGGCAGCTGTAAAACGGGGCGTGTTTGAAAGCAGTATCAGCGGAAATTGCCCCTGGTGGCTTCGCTCCCCGGGATATGCGTCAGATTACGTCGCCTGCGTGGATGTTGATGGCAACCGTGGATGCAATCTGAAGTACGGAAAGATGGCCGTCCGCCCGGCAATGTGGGTTGACTTCAGCGCTGTCCAGTCCTTCGGATCCATCTATTATTGATCTTCAAAAAAGCATTCCAGAATATGAAAACAGGGTGAAGCAAAACTGCTTCACCCTGTTTTTGCTTTTCTGGAGCTGGATGCGAGATTCGAACTCGCGACCTCATGATTACGAATCAGGCGCTCTACCGGCTGAGCTAATCCAGCATGCCCTCAAAAGCTTGGTTATTCTATCACATGTCCCCGGTTTCGTCAATCTTTTTCTTTCTGATGCGCTTCTTCTTTTTCATCCCGGGGCACGATAATTAACATAATTGCCGCTCAAAACCATGCATGAAAAAAAGTTATCGACATTTTGAACAGAGTTTTCGACAGATATGTTTGAAAACTTTATGCTTTTTCGTGAAAACTGAACTATTTCCTGGTAACGTTTCGATTACAACATATTTCTATTCGGTACGCCGTTAACATAATCATGCTTTATTCCCCTTTTCCGCATGGTCAAGAGCGCTGTCCAAATGTGAAAAAGGCCCCAAATACGGGGTCTTTTGGCATGTTCTGGTATTGCCGGCATCTATGAGAAAATCGATGTTGACAGACGTCCGCCGGCTTCTGTTCCGACAGAAAGCGCAGGCTGTTTAAACAGATTTCCCCCGGTTGTTTTGGGCAATCATCCGAAATATCCCTCTTCCCGGAGCGAGCAGTAATCCATTCCGGAAACAATGAGATGATCCAGCAGTCGCACACCGACGGTGTTCAGCGCCGATCTGGCAGATTCCGTTGCATCCAGATCTTCTCTGGACGGAGACAGCGTACCGCCCGGGTGGTTATGCACCAGAATGACCGAAACTGCTTTGGCGCCAATCGCTGTTTCCACAATCTTCCTGATCGGGAAATAGACTGCGTTCACATCACCTTTGGCAATCTCGCTGCTGCGGACCACCCGGCCACCCGCGTTCAGACAGAGCATTCTTACACTCTCTTCCAGCTGGTTGCAAAACATTCCGCAGGCAATCCGGCCGGCATCAGCGGTGCTGCGGATATACTTCCGTTCTGCGTCCTTTGAACGCTCATAGCGTTTCTGCATTTCAGGAAGGATATGCACCAGAACAGCAGCATTGGTTGAAAGCCCTGCACCCGTCAGATCGTCAACCGAGGCTTCCAGCACCCCGTGAAGTCCTCCGAAACGGTCGAGCAGATTCTTGGCGATGGGTTTGGTATCCTTGCGCGGAATGGCATAAAACAGCAGCAGTTCCAGTACTTCATAATCCTGAAGACTCTCAATTCCGCTCTCCAGATAGCGCCTGCGAAGGCGATCCCGATGGCCGCTGTGGTCACTGCTATAGTCCCGGGGTTCCAGCGGTATCTCATGAAGCTCCTGCAGGATGCCGGCCGGGCTCTGCTCCGGGGCCGTGATTTCCCGGTTCAGTGTCCGGGCTTTTCCATAACTGCATGGCCTGTGCTTTCTGCCTGAAGGCAGATAATCCGCTTCTCTCTCTTTCGCCATCCTGCACTCCCCCTTATCAGACTCAGCGGCAGACCGGAAGTGTCCTGTAATCCTGCGAGATGTCCATGTTGGCGTATGCGTTCAGGTCTGTTCCGGCACGTACACCCGCCAGGTATTCATAATAGCCCTGAGCACCGATCATCGCAGCATTGTCTCCGCAGAGCTTCATCGGCGGAATATAGAGTGAAACGCCCTCGGCCTCGGCAGCCTTCCGAAAATCCTCACGGATTCGGGAATTGGCCGCCACACCGCCTGCTACTGCAAGTCTGCTGTAGCCGCACTTTCTCACGGCCATCATGGCCCGCGGCACAAGGCTGTCGCTGACGGCCTTTGCGAAGGACGCCGCAAGGCCAGAGCGATCCAGCTTCTCACCGGTCTGCTCGGCATGGTGGTTCAGGTTGATCACGGCGGTCTTCAGGCCGGAAAAGCTCATATCATAGGGTCTGCCTTCAATATGCGCCACCGGGAAATGGTATTTCAGGTCATCCCCGCCCTGGGCGAGGTCATCCATGGGCTTCCCGCCGGGATAGGGCAGACCGAGCACACGGGCGGCTTTATCGAAGCATTCGCCCGCAGCGTCGTCCCTCGTCGCTCCGAGGATTCGGATATCCGTATAATCGCGCACATCCGCAATCAGGGTATTGCCGCCGGAAATGGCAAGACACACAAAGGGCGGCTCAAGCTCGGGATAGGCAAGGTAATTTGCCGCGATATGCCCGCGGATATGATGTACAGGGATCAGGGGGAGATCCAGTGCCATAGCGGCGGATTTGGCAAAATTGACCCCGACCAGCACAGCTCCGATGAGCCCAGGTGCATAGGAGACCGCAACAGCATCCAGGTCTTTTCGCGTCACGCCGGCGGAATCGAGTGCTCTCTGCGCAAGAATCGCGATGGATTCCACATGGCAGCGCGAGGCAATCTCCGGCACAACGCCGCCATAGACCGCGTGCAGGTTCGCCTGAGAAAAGATCTCATCACTCAGTATTTTTCTGCCGTCCTCCACAACCGAAACAGCAGTCTCGTCACAGGTAGATTCAAATGCCAGTATTTTCATGGCTGTTCTTCTTGTGCCTTTCTTCATACTCTTTTGTCCCGGGAAAGAACTTTGTCATCAGCAATGCGTTCTCCCGGGGATTCTGATAATAGTTTCTGCGGACGCCGACGACGGCATAGTCATGCTTCTCATAGAGAGCGATCGCGGGGGAATTTCCTTCCCGAACCTCCAGCGTCAGGAAGCGGAGCTTTTTCTCCTCTGCCGCCGTGTCCAGCGCGTACAGCAGTGTATCCGCAATTCCTTTCCGGCGATAGTCCCTCTTTACGGCCACATTGCCAATATATCCCTCGTCCAGCACCATCTGGCACCAGACAGAGCCGACGATTCTGCCGTCATCTCCTGCCGGTGCATCGGCAAGCACCCACATGGTACTTTCCGCCCGGCAGAGCGCGTGCAGCTGTGCCTCGGTCATCGGGTGAGAGAAACTCTCTTTCTCAATGGCCATGAGGTCGGGGAGAAAGTCCTCCGCGTCCCGGCCGGCAAAGCGGATCATCAGTGTGCCTCCGCCCAGGTGCGGGCTGCCCTGGCCTCTACCAGGAGGGGGACACGCAAACTGGCCACCTGCTCCATTTCTTCCTCAAGCAGGGTGCGTACGGTTTCCGCCTGCGCTTCAGGGCATTCGACAATCAGTTCGTCATGCACCTGCAGAACCAGCTTCGCCTCGGGGCATTCCTGCGCAAGGCGGTCGCGCACACGCACCATTGCGAGCTTTATGATATCCGCTGCCGTTCCCTGGATCGGCATGTTCAGGGCAACGCGCTCGCCAAAGGCACGGACGCCGCGGTTTGCGCTCTTGAGCTCCGGAAGATCACGCCTGCGGTGATAAAGGGTGGTCACATAGCCATCCTGCTTTGCCTGCTCAACAATGTTGTGCATATAATCCCGCACGCCACTGAAGCGTTCAAGGTAAGCGTCCATGTATTCTTTGGCTTCGGCTACGCGCACACCGATATCCTGTGCCAGTGAGAAGGCTGAGATGCCGTAAACGATGCCAAAGTTAACCGCCTTCGCCCGGCTGCGCAGCGTATGACTGACTTCTGCAATCGGCACGCCGAAGACCTGCGACGCCGTCACGGTGTGGAAGTCTTCACCGGAGAGGAAGGCCTCGCACATGGCTTCGTCCCCCGAGATATGCGCAAGCAGCCGCAGCTCGATCTGGCTGTAGTCCGCGTCCACGAGGATGCTGCCCGCAGGAGCGGCAAACATGGTGCGGATACGGGCGCCCAGTTCCTTCCGCACGGGGATATTCTGCAGATTTGGCTCCGTGGACGAGAGGCGCCCTGTCGCGGTCACCGTCATCTGGAAGCTGGTGTGGATGCGCCCGTCGGCATCGATCACCTTCAGCAGGCCATCGGCATAGGTGCTCTTCAGTTTCGTAAGTGTTCGGTATTCCAGAATCTTGTCCGCGATGGGATAGGTATAGCGAAGCTTCTCCAGCACATCCGCATTGGTGCTCCATCCGGTTTTGGTCTTTTTTCCTGAGGGCAGATTCAGCTCTTCAAAAAGCACCTGTCCCAGCTGCTTTGGCGAGAGAATGTTGAACGAGTGCCCTGCGAGATCCCAGATTTCTTTTTCCAGCTGCTCAATTCCTGCGATCAGGCTCGCGCCGTAATCCGCCAGGGCATTGCGATCCACCAGGAAGCCGGTCTCCTCCATCTCGGACAGCACGCGGCAGAGCGGCATCTCGATTTCCTCAAAGAGTGCCGTCATCTCATGGGCTTTCAGCTCTTCCCGGAGCTTTGGCACAAGGCTCGCAACGGCGGATGCGCCGTCCAGCCGGGTGCCAAGCCAGCGTTCCGAAAGTGCCGGCAGGCTGTAATCGCTGTCCGTTGCGCGCAGAAGATAGCCTGCAAGGGCGGTGTCAAAAATGAAGCCGTCCCGGCTGTATCCCGTCCGGTGAAGCAGATTCATCAGATCCTTCACATCCGAAGCCGCCTTGGGCATTTCTGCGGAAAAGAGGCGGGAGCAGAAATGATCAAAGGCTTCGCCCAGCACCATACGGCTGAGCATATAGACCTTCTGCGGTTTCTCCGGCAGCGAGATGGAAAGCTCTTCCAGGCCGTCTGCACAGTGTACCGCCGTGAAGGCAGCGTTCCGGGCAGCTTCCTGCAGATCGGTCAGCTGCGACTCAGTTTCAACCCGGCATTCTTCCGGAGCTGTCACGGTCATCTCATCAGCCTGCGCATTCTCCAGAACTGTGCCTTCTTCTGCGATGCCGGCGGCATCCTCCGGGACGTCGAATTCCCTCAGGTGCAGCTGTTCAATCATACGTGCAAAACCAAGCCTGCGCATGAAGGCCAGCAGAGCAGGCGTCCTGATAAACTTCCATCGCAGCGTCTCCACATCCGTGTTCTCCAGGGGAACTTCACGGAAGATCGTCGCAAGCCAGTAGGACTGATTCGCGCTTGCCTCCCCTGCCTCCAGTTTTTTCCTAACCGCAGGCTTGATGTCCGGAGAATCCAGGCTGGCATAGATTGTCTGGATTCCCCCAAAGCGCCGGACCAGATCCAGCGCTGTCTTCTCTCCAACCCCGGGGACACCCGGAATATTGTCCGAGCTGTCGCCCATCAGTGCCTTCAGGTCGATCATCAGGAGCGGATCAAAGCCATATTCTTCCCGGAAGCGCGCAGGCGTATAGAGGATGGTCTCGGTTTTTCCCATGCGGGTCTTTACATTGCAGACAGTGGTGCTGTCACTCACCAGCTGCAGGCTGTCTTTATCGCCGGTGACGATGACGCACTCCCCCTGCTGCTGCTCGCAGAGGCGGCTGAGCGTGCCGAGGATATCGTCCGCCTCGTATCCTGCCAGTTCCATCCGGGGTACACCCATCGTGTCCAGCAGTTCCTTCAGAATCGGCATCTGGACAGCCAGTTCTTCCGGCATTGGCTTGCGCTGTGCCTTGTAAAAACCACAGCTGCGGTGGCGGAAGGTAGGCTCCCGCCGGTCGAAGGCAACGCAGAGCGCATCCGGCTTCTGCTCTTCCAGCAGATGGCGGATGATCGCCAGGAAGCCGTAGATGGCATTCGTGGGCGTGCCGTCCGGTGCGTTCAGCTCGCGTATGCCGAAAAAAGCCCGGTTGACAATACTGTTACCGTCGATGAGCATTAATTTCATAATCTGTCCCTCTCAGGTGTTTCCTTCGCCGCGGAGTCGGATAATCTCGTCACGCAGCTGTGCGGCAATTTCGTATTCGAGCATCTGGGCGGCCTTCTTCATCTGACTCTCCAGCTGGTCGATCAGCTTCCTGCGTTCTGCGGCAGTCATCTTCACGCCGTCTTTCCGTGTGCCTGCCCCCACCGCGGTCGAGATTTCGATAATATCGCGGATATCCTTCACGATCGTCTTCGGCACGATGCCGTGGGCTTCGTTGTATGCCTGCTGCTTCCTGCGGCGGCGCTCGGTCTCGTTGATGCAGGCGCGCATGGAAGGTGTGATCACATCGGCGTACATGAGAACCTTGCTGTCGGCATTGCGGGCGGCTCGGCCGACCGTCTGAATCAGACTGGTCTCACTGCGCAGGAAGCCCTCCTTGTCCGCATCGAGGATCGCCACAAGCCCAACCTCGGGAATATCCAGGCCTTCGCGGAGGAGATTGATCCCCACAAGCACATCAAAGGCACCGGCGCGCAGATCACGGATAATCTCCATTCGCTCGATCGTGCCGATATCATGATGCATATAGCGGGTTTTGATTCCCGCGGCAGAGAGATATTCCGAGAGATCCTCCGCCATTTTCTTTGTAAGCGTTGTCACCAGTGTGCGCTGGCCTGCGGCGATCTTGTCGTTTATCTCGCCGATCAGATCATCAATCTGGCCTTCTATCGGGCGCACAAAAATCTCCGGATCAAGAAGCCCTGTCGGGCGGATGATCTGCTCGGCAAGCTGCCCGGCCCGCTCCCGCTCGTACTGTCCCGGTGTTGCCGAGACATACACCCGCTGGTGAATACGTTCGGTGAATTCATCGAACATCAGCGGCCGATTGTCGAAGGCAGAGGGCAGGCGGAAGCCGAAATCCACCAGCGCCTCCTTGCGTGCACGGTCGCCCCTGTACATGGCCCGCACCTGCGGGAGAGTAACATGGCTTTCATCCACAAAGAGCAGAAAATCCTTCGGGAAATAGTCCAGCAGCGTCATGGGCGGGCTTCCGGGCGCGCGGTTTGAGATGACGCGGGAATAGTTCTCAATCCCGCTGCAGTAGCCCAGCTCCTGCATCATCTCGATATCATAGTCTGTACGCTGTCTGATGCGCTGGGCCTCGATCAGCTTGTTCTGTGATTCGAAAAACGCTACCTGATCATCGCACTCCTGGCGGATGCGTTCGATCGCCGCTGCCATTTTTTCCTTCGTGGTAACATAGTGGCTGGCGGGATAGATCGCCACGTGTTTCAGTACCCGCGTGGCATTTCCGGTGACCACATTGATCTCGCTGATACGGTCAATCTCGTCCCCGAAAAATTCAATCCGGATGGCCTTGTCCCGCGAATAGACAGGGTAAACCTCCACGCTGTCACCACGCACGCGGAATTTATTGCGTTCAAAGGCGAGGTCATTGCGCTCATAACGGATATCCACCAGCTTCCGGAGCAGGTCGTCCAGATCGCGCTGCTGTCCGGGCCGGAGCGAGATGACCATATTCGCATAGTCGATTGGGTCGCCCAGGCCATAGATGCAGCTGACGGAGGAAACCACGATGACGTCACGGCGTTCGAAGAGACTCGCCGTGGCGCTGTGGCGCAGGCGCTCGATCTCATCGTTGATGGAGGCGTCCTTCTCAATATAGGTATCCGTATGCGGGATATAGGCCTCCGGCTGGTAGTAATCGTAATAGCTGACAAAGTATTCCACAGCGTTTTCCGGGAAAAAATCCCGGAATTCGCTGTAGAGCTGTGCTGCGAGTGTTTTGTTGTGGGCCAGCACCAGGGTCGGGCGGTTCAGGCGGGCGATCACATTTGCCATCGTAAAGGTCTTGCCGGAGCCTGTCACCCCCAGAAGAACCTGCTCATCAATACCGTTCTCTATCCCGGTCACAAGCGTGTCGATGGCCTCGGGCTGATCGCCTGTCGGGACGAAGTCCGCATGCAGACGAAAGCGCTGTTCCGTTGATTCCGCAGGCATATCATTCTCCCCTTCCCTGTGCATAATTCTCTGAACTGCGGTTTCTTATTTTTTGAAGCTGTCCTTCAGCGCGACAGACCGGTTGAAGACAAGCCTGCCGGGAGCGCTGTCCCGGTTGTCCAGGCAGAAATAACCCTGCCGCATAAACTGGAAGCTCTCCACGTCTTTCCCCGCCTCGGGCATCGGCGCATCCAGGAGACTTGCCTCGACCTTGCAGCCGGTCAGGGTGATCAGACTGTCTTCATTCAGGAAATCCAGAAAATCACGGCCGGGTGCGTCCGGATCCGGATCGCTGAACAGGCGGTCATAAACACGTACCTCGGCATCGGCGCAGGTCGCTGCGTCCACCCAGTGGATCGTTGCGCCCTTCACCTTTCGCCCGTCTGCGGGATCTCCGCCGCGGCTGTCCGGATCATAGGTGGCGAGAACGGCCGTAACATTTCCGTCGGCGTCCTTCTCAACACCCGTGCAGGTGACCAGATATGCACCCTTCAGGCGGACCTCATATCCGGGATGCATACGCTTGTATTTCGGTGCAGGGACTTCCATAAAGTCATCCTGCTCGATATAGAGTTCCCGGGAAAAACTGACTTCGCGGGTGCCGGCATCCGGATCCAGGGGGTTGTTCTCCACGGTCAGCATCTCTGTCTGGTCCTCAGGGTAGTTGGTCAGGATCAGCTTAAGCGGATGCAGGACAGCCATGACGCGCTTTGCCTTCTGGTTGAGGTCATCACGCAGGCAGCTCTCCAGCAGGGCGACATCCACGGTTGAATCCACCTTGGATACGCCGATCTTTTCGCAGAAGCTGCGGATGGAATGAGACGTATATCCCCGTCTGCGCAGGCCCGTCAGAGTCGGCATACGCGGGTCATCCCAGCCAGAGACACGGCCTTCCTCGACCATGCGGCGGAGCTTGCGCTTGGAAAGCACTGTATAGTTGATGCCAAGGCGGGCAAACTCGATCTGGCGCGGCTTGTGGTACGGAATGCTGACGTTTGAGACCACCCAGTCATAGAGGGGCCTGTGGTCTTCATATTCCAGCGAGCAGAGTGAATGGGTAATCCCCTCGAGAGCATCCTGGATGGGATGGGCGAAATCGTACATGGGGAAGATGCACCATTTGGTACCCTGGCGGTGGTGCTCAATATACCGGATACGATAGAGTACCGGGTCACGCATGTTGAAGTTGCCGCTGGCAAGGTCGATCTTCGCGCGGAGGGTATACTTTCCTTCCGGGAATTCCCCATTCTTCATGCGCTCAAAGAGATCAAGGTTCTCCTCGATGGGTCTGTCACGCCAGGGGCTGACGGCCGGGCGGGTGGTATCGCCGCGGTATTCGCGGAACTGCTCCGGGGTCAGCTCGCAGACGTAGGCGAGGCCCTTGCGGATCAGCTCCAGCGCGTATTCATAGGTCTTCTCGAAATAATCGGAGCCGTAGAAGAAGCGGTCACCCCAGTCAAAGCCGAGCCAATGGATATCCTGCATGATGGCCTCGACATACTCTGTATCCTCCTTGGCGGGGTTGGTGTCATCCATACGCAGGTTACAGATTCCGCCGAGATGCTCAGCCGTGCTGAAGTCGATGGTAAGGGCCTTGCAGTGGCCGATATGCAGGTAGCCGTTTGGCTCGGGCGGGAAGCGTGTGTGAATCTGCATGCCTTCGAACTGCCCGCCGGGGGCAAGATCTTCGATTGCAAAATCCTCAATGAAATTTCTTCCGGTTTCTTCCATTCTTCTGATCCTCCTGATCTGATCTGATTCCTCAATGATTCCGGAAAAACCGGAACACCACGGACGCAAATGCCATGTGTATGCGCGAATAATATATTATACCTATTTTTGCCTCGCTTGACAAGTAGAATTCCAGTTGCACAGGTCTGACTTTTATGATAAAGTAAAATCATAAATATCATAAATATATAATCTCAAAGGGGAGATCAGCATGGACACAATTTATGATGTATTGATTATCGGAGGAGGCTCCGCGGCAACAAGCGCGGCCATGACGCTGAAGAACCGCAACAAGAGCATCGCCGTTGTCACAAACAGGCTGGAAACCGGCAGCCTCTACAAGGCGGAGAAAATCACCAACTACCCAGGTCTGCCCCCAATGAGCGGGGCGGAAATGACGGAGCTTTTCCGTCGCCAGCTGGTGGAAACCGGGGCGACAATCATCGAAGGCCGGGCGCTTTCGGTCCTCCCGATGGACGATACCTTTGGCGTAGCGGTATGCAGCGACTATTACATGGCGAAGAGCATCATTCTCACCGCCGGCATTACGCGTGAGAGGCTCTATCCCGGCGAGGCAGAGTTTCTCGGCCGCGGCGTCAGCTACTGCGCCACCTGCGATGGTATGCTCTATCGCGGGAAGACCGTGGCGGTCGTCGGCGGCGGTGAGGAAGCCAGACATGACGCAGACTTTCTTGAAGGCATCGGCTGCCAGGTGCTGCGCTTTGAGAAAAACGGCCGGTATGAGATTGCCGGGGATGACAAGGCATCAAGCCTCAGCTTTGCTGGCGAGACCTATCCCGTTGACGGCGTTTTCATCATCAAGGATACTGTCTCGGTAACGCAGCTGGTGCCCGGCCTCACCTATGAAAACGGCGGCATCGTGGTCGACAGGCACATGGCGACGGCCGTACCCGGTGTTTTTGCCGCCGGCGACTGCACCGGCAAGCCCCTGCAGCTGGCAAAAGCTGTGGGTGAAGGAAATGTTGCCGCCCTCTCCGCGTGCGACTGGCTTGACAAGGCAGGAAACCATTGACAAAACCTGCCCCTCTGTGTATAATCGGGGCAATATCAATTCATGCGCTGTGAAGGGCAGGAGTACGTGTGCATACGCACTGCAGAGAAGGAGCGGTTGGTGGAAGCTCTGTGCGTGCACGCGGAAGGTCGGTCCGGAGCGCCCGTTCTGAAGGAACCCTGCTGGGCCTGTTCTGTGGCCATGAGGGGCTTTGCGTAGGATCGGCGTATCCCGCGTTAAGGGAAAAGAGTGCCGTCCGGCCAGCTGGCGGGGCGGAATTCAGGTGGTACCGCGGTCTTGCCGCCCTGAAGGTTTCTTCAGGGCGGTTATTTTTTAGGGAAAGAGGAGTGATGCGGCATGAAAGAACTGCCTAAGGTGTACGATCCACAATCTGTGGAATCAAAGATTTATGATTTTTGGGAAAAGGGTGGTTTCTTCCACGCAGTCCGCGATGAGAAGAAAAAGCCTTTCTCCATTGTCATGCCCCCACCCAACGTGACGGGGCAGCTGCACATGGGCCATGCGCTGGATGCCACGCTGCAGGATATTCTTACCCGCTACAAACGCATGCAGGGCTATTCGGCTCTGTGGCTTCCCGGACAGGATCACGCGGGCATCGCCACGCAGATCCGCGTCGAGGAAGAGCTGCGTACGAAAGAAGGCCTCACCCGCTATGATCTCGGGCGTGAGAAGTTCCTGGAACGTGTCTGGGACTGGAAGAACCAGTACGGCAACCGCATCATCCAGCAGCAGAAGCGTCTGGGTGTCTCCTGCGACTGGGAGCGCAACCGCTTCACGATGGATGATGTCTGCGCCAAAGCCGTACGTGAGACTTTCTGTGAGCTCTATGAAAAGGGTCTGATTTACAAAGGCAAGCGCATCATCAAGTGGTGCCCGCACTGCCGTACCGCTCTCTCTGACGCGGAAGTGGAATACAAGGACATGCCGGGCAAGTTCTGGCACATCCGCTATCCGATTGAAGACTCGGACGAAGAATTCATCATCGCCACCACCCGGCCCGAGACCATGCTTGGCGACACAGGCGTTGCCGTCCACCCGGATGACGAACGCTATGCCCACCTGGTCGGGAAGAACGCGATACTTCCGCTGGTAGGGAGAAAGCTTCCCATCGTGGCGGATGAATATGTCGAGCTTGGCTTTGGTACCGGCGCTGTAAAGATGACTCCCTGCCATGACCCGAACGACTATGAAGTCGGTCTGCGTCACAACCTGGAGCAGATCCAGTGCATCGACGAAGACGCAAAGATCATCAACGGCGGCAAGTACAATGGCATGGACCGCTATGAGGCCCGCGAGGCCATCGTGGCCGATCTCGAGGCCCAGGGCTATCTTGTCAAGATTGAGGACTATAACCACAATGTCGGCTGCTGCTATCGCTGCGGCTCGGTTGTAGAACCTCTCACCAGCCCGCAGTGGTTTGTGAAGATGAAGCCTCTGGCCAAAGCCGCCATAGACGTTGTGAAGGATGGCCGTGTAAAGTTTGTGCCTGACCGCTTCTCGCGCACTTATCTCAACTGGATGGAAAACGTGCACGACTGGTGCATTTCCCGTCAGCTCTGGTGGGGGCACCAGATCCCCGCCTGGTACTGCGACGACTGCGGTGAGATCACCGTATCCCGCGAGGATGCCACTGTCTGCGCACACTGCGGCAGCAAGAACATTCACCGCGAGGAAGACGTTCTGGACACCTGGTTCTCTTCCGCGCTCTGGCCCTTCTCTACAATGGGCTGGCCGGACAGGAACGAAACTCTGGACTACTGGTATCCCACCAGTGTTATGGTCACCGGCTATGATATCATCTTCTTCTGGGTGGCGCGCATGGTCTTCTCCGGCATGGAGCAGATGCATGAAGAACCTTTCCACACGGTTTTCATTCATGGCCTCGTGCGCGACAGTCTGGGAAGAAAGATGTCCAAGTCCCTTGGAAACGGCATTGACCCTCTGGACATGATTGAGCAGTTCGGAGCCGATGCACTGCGCTTTAACCTCATCACCGGCAACTCCCCCGGAAACGACATGCGCTTCTATGTGGAGAAATGCGAAGCCATGCGCAACTTCTGCAACAAGCTGTGGAATGCCTCGCGCTTTGTGATGATGAATCTGCACATCGATGAAAACCGGCTGCCTGAGAAGCTCGAACTGGAAGACCGCTGGATTCTCTCCCGTATGAACGACGTGGTGAAGGAAGTCTGCGAGAACATGGATCACTTCGAGCTCGGCGTTGCCGCAGGCAAGATCTATGACTTTATCTGGGATGATTTCTGCGACTGGTACATTGAGCTCACCAAGCCCCGCCTCAACAGCGGTGATGAGCAGGCCAGCAGGAGTGCACAGCAGGTTCTGCTCTATGTGCTGACCGAGATTTTGAAGATGCTGCACCCCTTCATGCCCTTCATCACGGAGGAAATCTGGCAGGCTCTCCCCCACGAGGGTGAGGCTCTGATGGTGCAGGATTATCCCGCCTTCCGTGAAGAGCTCTCCTTCCCGGAGGATGCGCAGCGTTTCGAAACCGTTATGGAGGCCATCAAGGCTGTCCGTGCGCGCCGCTCCGAGATGAATGTTCCCCCGTCCCGCAAGGCTCATCTGATGGTCGTCACGGACGAACCCGCTGCCTTTGAGGCCGGCACCAGCTATATCATGAAGCTGGCATATGCTTCCGATGTCTCTGTCATTGGGGCAGACCCTGAGGGTGCAGAGAAGATGGTCTCCGTCATCACAGGCAAGGCACGCATGTTCATGCCAATGGCCGACCTTGTCGATCTTGAGAAGGAGCGTGCCAGGCTTCAGAAGGAGCTTGCCAATGCACAGAAACAGCTGCAGGCGCAGATCGGCAAACTCGCAAACCAGAACTTTGTTACCCGGGCGCCGGAGGCGGTCGTGAATGTTGAGCGTGAAAAGAAGGCCCATCTGGAGGCGCTGATTGAAAATCTGAACCGCAGCCTTGCCAATCTGCAGGCCTGAAGTGCGGTTCCCTTCCGGAGATTGCAAAAGCCATGACAGACAAAGAAGTACAGAAATTAGGCCGCAGAGAGCTTCTGGAATTCCTTCTGGACGCGCAGGAGGAAAACGAAGAGCTGCAGCAGGAATGCGATGACCTCCGGGATCATATTGCCTCGCTGGAGAAGGCCCTGGAGGAAACCCGCGCTGCAAAGGCCCAGGCAGATTCTGACCTCGAGCGTGCCGTAAAGGAAGCTGCCTCCCTGCGCGAGCAGCTGAATCACTCCAGCACGGATGATGTCAATGAGCGTGCCGCGATGCTCCTCGCCGAAGCCAGAGCCACTGCCGAGGACGTGGCTGAGAGCCGCCGTGTGCAGCACTCTGCCATTGAGCTGCGTCTGCAGGAATGGGAGCACCGCCTGCAGGACCGGGATGCTCTGCTTGCCGAAAAGGAACGGCGAGCCCGCGAGGATCGCATCTCCCAGGAGGCACAAATTCAGCGCGTCCTTTCGGACGCGCGTCGGGAAGCGGCACAGACAATGCAGAGCGCCGAGGCGGAGGCAGCGCGTACGCTGAAACGCGCTGCCGAGCAGGCCTCGCAGATTGAACTGAAGGCCGAGCAGGATGCAGAACTGCTTCTGCAGCATGCGCAGGAGGACAGCAACAGCTTCTGGCAGGATGTGACAGCACTTCTGCAGGAGCGTCTGCTGGACCAGCAGGCCCGGTAACATATATGGAGGAATCATAGGCATGGGAGAGAATCGGTACCGCCCTACAGCTGAACAGCTGCGGGCGGAGCTTGAAAGAATATCGGAACCCCGCAGTGGCTCCATTGTCGGACGGGTTCTGCTTGTTTTACTGGTTCTGGTGCTCATCGTTGCAGCACTTGCGGCTGTGTTGCTGCCCGGGTTTGTCATCTATGGCGATTCCATGCTCCCCGCCCTTGCAGAAGGCGATGTTGTGCTTGCCTTTCCCTATACCTCGCCAAATAACGGTGACATGATCGCCTTTCGCTTTGAGGATCGTGTCCTCATCAAGCGTATCATCGGCAGTGCCGGTGACCGGATCGAGCTTCTGGACGACGGACAGGTTTTGCGCAACGGCTCTCCTCTCCCGGAGACCTATGCCCTGCGTGCGGATGCTTTGGCGCCGGAGACTGAGAACCCCTGCATCGTCCCGGACGGCACATATTATGTTCTCGGCGACAACCGCATCAGCTCAGTGGATTCCCGGAACGAGATCATCGGCTTTGTGACGCAGGAGCAGGTAATCGGCAGAGTGTTTCTCGTGCTCTGGCCATTCTCCCATTTTCATCTGTATACCTGATCCCGCAGCAACGGCCCTATATGCAAAGAAGGCAAAGGAACGGCTGAATTATCTGCCGTTCCTTTGCCTTCTTTTTGTATTTCTGTTTCTCTGTGGGTTTGTCAGCGGATCTGGCCGTTCCCCCGGATGATGTATTTGTAGCTGTTCAGCTCCTCAAGCCCCATCGGTCCGCGGGCGTGCAGCTTCTGGGTGGAGATACCCATCTCGCAGCCGAGGCCAAATTCACCGCCGTCGGTGAAGCGTGTGGATGCGTTAACATATACCGCCGCCGAATCCACCAGCGCGGTAAACTTTGCAGCATTGGCTTCGTCCTGTGTCAGGATCGCATCGCTGTGTCCGGTCGAGTGCACCGCAATATGTGCAATGGCCGCATCGGCATCGTCCACCACCGCAACAGCCAGGATATAGTCCAGATACTCTCTGTCAAAGTCTCCCTCTGCGGCAGGGGTACCGGTGATAATCCGGGCAGCACGCTCATCCAGGCGCAGTTCAACCGGCACAAGGCCCTTCGCCTCGCGCTCAGAAGTCAGGCGCTTCTGGAGGCGCGGCAGGAAAGCTTCTGCGATATCCTGATGAACCAGCAGAACTTCCTCCGCGTTGCAGACAGAGGGGCGGCTGGCCTTCGCATTCTCTATAATATCCAGTGCCCTGTCCTGATCCGCCGTGGCGTCAACGAAGATATGGCAGATGCCTGTTCCCGTCTGGATGCAGGGAACCTTGGCGTTCTCGGTGCAGCGACGGATAAGGCCTGCACCGCCGCGCGGGATCAGCAGGTCAATATAGCCGACGGCGCGCATCAACTCATCCGCGCTGGCATGGTCGGTATCCTCGATGAAGCCCACCAGAGCCGCGGGAAGGCCGGCATCCTCCAGGCCATGGTGGATAGCACGCACGATTGCTGCGTTTGACCGGTAGGCCTCTCTGCCACCGCGCAGGATAACAGCGTTTCCGGACTTCAGCGCCAGGACCGCCGCGTCCGAAGTCACATTCGGCCGGCTTTCATAGATAATTGCCACCACTCCCAGGGGGACAGAGGTCTTTTCAATCACAAGCCCGTTCGGTCGCTCGACCCTGCGCAGGACACGTCCCTCCGGGTCGGGCAGCTCTGCCACCTCGCGCACACCCTGCGCCATGCCGGCGATACGCTCAGGGGTCAGGGTAAGTCTGTCGATCATCACCTCGCCGTATTTGCTTCTGGACGCTTCCACATCCTCGCGGTTTGCGGCAAGGATATCCTCCTGTTCAGAAAGAAGCCTTGCAGCGATTGCTTCAAGGGCAGCGTTTTTCCGCTCCTTCGAAGCTGTCAGCGCAGGCAGCGCCGCCTTTGTCTCCACCAGAATATCGTGTGTTTTTTTCATTTCTGCTTCCTCCCGATAAATCTTGTACCCACCTGTTTGCCTTCCAGCACATCATATACCAGCAGCGGCTTCGAGCCGTTGAGAATCACCATGTCGCAGCCCGCCTTCATGCAGATATCCGCAGCGATCAGCTTTGTCGCCATGCCGCCGGTTGAGAGGGCAGTGCCCCCGCCGCCGGCGCTTTCACGCATCTGCTGGGTGATTTCACGCACCTCGGGAATCAGCTTTGCATGTGTGTCGCGCCGGGGGTCCGCTGTATACAGTCCGTCGATATCCGTCAGTACAATCAGGAGATCCGCGTGGACGCTCTCGGCAACCAATGCGCCCAGCGTATCGTTGTCACCGACGGCAATCTCCGCCGTTGAGACCGTGTCGTTCTCGTTGATGACCGGCAGCACCCCGAGCTCCAACAGGCGGCCGACTGTGTTCGAGAAATTCTGATGCCGCGCATCGTCCCGCAGATCCTCTCCCGTAAGCAGGATCTGGGCAATGGTGTGGTTATACTGATTGAAGAGCTTGTCATAGACATACATCAGCTCACACTGCCCGACCGCTGCCGCAGCCTGCTTCCCGGGCATATCCGCCGGGCGTTCCCGCAGATTCAGTTTGCCTACCCCCATGCCGATGGCGCCGGAGGATACAAGGACGATCTCATATCCGGCATTCTTCACATCGCTAAGCACCTTGCACAGCGTCTCCACATGCCGGATGTCCATACGCCCCGTCGTATGCGTCAGGGTCGAGGTTCCGACTTTTACCACGATTCTCATACTGCATTCCCCCCGTTTTCTCTGTCCAGTCTTGCTTATTGTCATCGCATCTCTATACCTGTTCAAGAAGCACGTCGCAGTGCGTAATCCCGTAGTATTCAAACATCTCCAGTGCTTCTCTGTCTATCCGCTCACCGCAGAGGCAGATTGGAACCGCCGGTGGGCAGCTCACGCTCGGCGAGGCAAGGATTCTGCCCACCGCCTGACGGACCGGCACACTCTCAAAGGGGTGCAGCAACACCTCTCGCAGGCTGTATTCCGGCTCTCTTCTCCGTCTGAGCGGGCAGGCTGTCTGTACTGCCGGGCGAATCGGAATCCTTCGCAGGGCCTCCTCCAGCGCCCGCAGTTCCTCTTCGTGCGTCTCACTGCTGAACATCAGCACCAGATAATCAGGATCGGCAAATTCGCAGACAATGCCGCGCCCGCTGAGCTCCTCTGCCAGCTGCTCTCCGGTATATCCCCGGCTCTTCGGGCACAGTGTGAGCTTCAGCGGTTCCTCGCCGGCAAGCTCCCATCCCTCATCCGAAAGGCGCTTCTTCAGGGCAGTGCTCTCAAGAGCACAGGCAGCCAGGCGTTGCCGGAAGTCCGGCTTTTCCAGCAGGTCATTCACCGCATCAATCGACTGCAGAATCAGATAGGACGGACTTGTGCTGGCAAACAGTGCCATTGCGCGCTCCATCATCCCTGTAAGCATCTGAGGGCAGTTAACCCCGGCGTGCAGCCAGGCAGCCCCCGTCAGGGCAGGCAAAGTCTTGTGGGCCGAATCACAGCAGAGGTCCGCTCCGTGGTCCAGCGGATGCAGAGAGGGGTTCAGGAACTTCAGATACGCTCCGTGGGCGTTGTCCACCAGGAGAAGCGCCCCGTGCTGATGACAGACCGAAGCAATCCCGTCCAGATCCGCCATATTGCCCAGATAGTCAGGGCTCGTCAGATAGACCGCGCTCGGGCTCTCCTGTCCCTCTTCAAAGAGCCTCTCCAGCTCTGTTGGGGTGACATTGCAGCGAAGGAGCTCTTCCCCGCTGCCAATCCAGCGGATCTGCGGATCCAGCAATGCGGCCGCGTCAGAGAAAACTCTGTGGGCATTCCGCCCCGCAGCGACGATGCAGGTTCTTCCATTCAGCGCCGCATGCATCTGCGCCAGATACAGCATCGCCCTGATGCAGAGGGACGAGCCCTCCGTGGAGAAAACCGTGCGTGCGCTGCCGAAGAGCTTCTCCGTGGTGCGCTCGCTCTCCCGGAGGATGCCCTGCGCACTGTAGAGCACGTCCGCGCCGGGGATTTCCGTAATATCCAGCGGTTCTATGCCGAGCAGTCTCCTGCCCTTGTGCCCGGGCATATGCATACGCAGCATGCCGCTGGCGGCATAGGACTCCACAAAATCGCAGACGGGCCGGCTCATCCCTGGTTCTGCACCCGATCGGCGCGAGCTGCCGCCATCATAATCGCGCACTCCATCCGCTTGCGGAAGAGCTCACACCCGGCCTCATAGGTACCGGTGATGCTGCCCGTCGCGTGCCATGCGTTGGCCGCGCAGCCGCCGGAGCAATAGAGCCTCGCCCAGCAGTCCCGGCATTCGGGCTTTGCGTAGACATTGCAGGCTGCAAACTCACCGCGAACTTCCGTATTCGTAACACCGGACCAGATATCCCCGAGTTTGAAGCGCTCTTCCCCGACAAACTGGTGGCAGGGATAGAGATCGCCCCAGGGCGTCACGGCCATATATTCCGTACCCGAACCACAGCCTGAGATTCTCTTGTAAATGCAGGGTCCATCGGCAAGGTCAAGCATATAGTGATAAAAGGTAAAAGGCTCGCCGGCAGCTTCCCGCTCCAGCATCAGGCAGGCGAGCTCCTCATATTGCTTTTTCACCACGGCAATATCCTCCTCCGTAAGAGCGGAGGGGTCATCCGGGGCGCAGACCACCGGCTCCATGCTCAGTTCCGTAAAGCCAAGCTTCAGCATCTGCCGAATATCCTCGAGGAAATCGGGGTTTGCATGGGTAAAGGTACCGCGCATGTAATAGTTTTTCCCCTGCCTCGCCTGCACAAGCTTCTGGAACTTCGGCACGATCCTCTCCCAGCTGCCGTTGCCCGCATAGTCCACGCGGAATCGGTCGTGCACTTCCTTTCGGCCATCGAGACTGAGCACCACGTTGCTCATCTCACGGTTGGCAAAATCGATCACATCGTCATCGATCAGCATACCATTGGTGGTCAGTGTGAAACGGAAATTCTTTTTCGCCTGCTTCTCAATGCTGCGGGCATAGGCGACAAGCTGCTTTACGACTTCGAAGTTCATCAGAGGCTCGCCGCCGAAGAAATCCACCTCAAGGTTGCGCCGGGTACCGGAATTTGCCACCAGGAAATCCAGCGCCTGCTTGCCAACCTCGAAGCTCATTACAGCTCTGTCGCCATGGTATTTCCCCTGGCTTGCAAAGCAGTACGAGCAGTTGAGGTTGCAGGTGTGCGCCACGTGCAGGCACAGCGCTTTCACAATGCCGGCGCTCTTCTCCTTGAGCGTCCCGGCCATCGGTGCAAAGACGTCCGGGCTGAAAAGCGAGCCTTCCTCCCGCAGCGCCTCGATCTCCTGCCAGCAGTTCTCCAGTTCTTCATCCGTTACATCCGGGTCACTGCGGTATTTTTCCTGAAGCTGACGGAGGAGAACCTCCTTCGGCAGTTCTTCAAAATGCGCGATCATATCATAGGCAAGCGGATCCACCACATGAACCGAGCCGGAACATACGTCCAGCACAATGTGATAACCGTTCAGAATATACTGATGTATCATTTGCGATTCTCTCCGATTCTGCATGCTTTCCCTGAAGGTGAAGCCTTTGATTCGCCTCTGTCATGCAATTTCCGTCCATGCTATGAAAAATGCCGCCCATCCGGCGGCATTTTTCTTTGCTCGAAACTTACTCAGCCTTCTTGCTGTTCTCGCACTTCTGGTTGGCGATGCCGCAGCTGGTCTTGCAGGCGGACTGGCAGGAAGTCTGGCACTCGCCGCAGCCGCCGTTGGCAGCGCTGGCGCAAAGGTTCCGGGTCTTCAGGCTGACGATATGTTTCCGTTCCATGGTTTCATCCTCCAAAAGAATATGATTCTTTATACCATAGATCCCACCGCAAGTCAAGCATGGAACCATGTCTTCCCGCATGATCACAGAGAAACCGGCCCTGTTCCCTGGGGGGAACAGAGTCCGGTTTCCTGGGGCTATGGACGCCGAACCCTGCAGGATCCGGCTGTCAGGCCGCATCAGATATACTGCTTGCGGTCAAGATTGTCGTAGTGGTTTTTGAACCAGGGCTCTACGAGGGCAGTTGCCTTCATGTCCAGATTGAAGAAATACATGGTGAAGGTAACCACGAAGAAGACCAGAGCTGCAATCACCAGCTTCATCAGCACTTTTGCAAGAGCTTTTCCAAGTTTTGCCATCATTCTCTTTCCTCCTTCTTAATAGGCCTCGGTATCGGGAATCGTCTCGAGCGACGGATCCAGCGGTTCCTCGCGCATGACAGTGCGCATATAACTGTTGAACTGATCGCGCAGCGCCTGTCTGGTGAACACGCGCGTGTCGCAGAGGTCATGGCAGACCCAGACCAGATGGATGCCACGCTCGCGCGCCTGATCCTCAAACTGCCCGTGCATGCCTGTCAGAGCCTTGCAGCTCATATGCTCCCACATGATGACCATATCTGCGTTCATCTTCTCACACAGCTCCCACAGCTCGTCCACCAGGACCTTGAAGCCGCCGTGGGTGTGGTTGCGCATGATCATCTCCATGTTCAGCATGGCCAT
>CADBNC010000129.1 GCA_902795885.1 Oscillospiraceae bacterium | reverse complement strand
TGAGGATATCCTGCATCACGGCCTCTTTATTCGTCTCGTTCAGCATCTCGTGCCGCCCCTCGGGATAGAGCCGGATCATCACGTCATGCAGCCCGGCTCTGCAGAAGGCCTGATAGGCGCGCTCCACGCCCTTGCCGTAGTCGCCCACGGGGTCTGCCGCGCCGGACATGAAGTAGACCGGCTTCTCCTTGTTCATCCTGTTGATGTTTGCCTGCGAGGTGAGGAAGCGAAGGCCGCCCATCATATCGCGGTAGAGGCTGCACTTGCATACAAAGCCGCATTTCGGGTCGGCGATGTAGCGGTCCACCACCTCGGGATCCCGGCTCAGCCAGTCATAGGGCGTGCGGGGGTTCTCGATCTTGTTGCAGTAGGAGCCGAAAGCCATGTCGTTCAGCTTCTGGCCGCTGGCCCGGGGGCCCTGCAGCTTCACGGTCATGTTGGCCGCGAGGTACCCCGCGTTCACGAGGGCCTTGCTCTGGTGGCCCGTGCCGCTGAGTATGGCGGCGTCATAGTCCTCGGGGTGGAGAATCAGATACGTGCGGGTGAGGAAGCTGCCCATGCTGTGGCCGAAGAACACATAGGGCAGGTCGGGGTACTGCTCCTTCATCCGGGCGTGCAGCTGCGCCATGTCCTTCACAACATAGTCCCAGCCGTTCTCCTCGGAAAAGATGCCGGTCTCCTCCAGCTTCTCAGCGCTCTTGCCGTGGCCCAGATGGTCGTTGCCCACCGCGATAAAGCCGTTTTCCGCCAGAAACTGCATGAACGCCTCATACCGCCCGATATGCTCGGCGATGCCGTGGGCAATCTGCACGATGGCCCGGGGTGCCCCGTCCGGCACGCACATCCGGGCATAGATGGTGTTTTTCCCCGTGGACGAGGGGAAGGTGAATTCCTGAAACGCAGGCATAGGATAACCTCCAGTAGACATGTATTTTTGTTGGATTGGATAAAGATATTTTACACCACATCCGCCCCGCGGTCAAGGACTGCGCCTGCAGGGCATGGGCCCCGCAGGCGGATCGCATATGTGGCCGTCAGGGGAGAGAACGGCACTTTTTGACTGCTTTTTGCCGGCTTTTTTGCAGGATTCACAGTTCCTTCACGCTTTTTACTTGACAGAAAATGCCGGCTGTGCTATTGTCAGACAAGGATATATCAGCGTGGCACCTGTGGTTTCCCATGGGTGCTTTTGTCTTTGAATAAGGATTTTTGAATAAGGAAGTGTTTTTATGATCTATGATGTCATCATTGTCGGCGCAGGCCCCGGGGGCATCTTTACCGCCTACGAGCTCCTGCAGAAAAAGGCCGACCTGAAGATTGCCGTCTTCGAGCTCGGCCGCCCGCTGGAGCAGCGCAAGTGCCCCATCGACGGCGTGAAGGTCAAGTCCTGCATCCGCTGCCCGGTCTGCAGCATCATGAGCGGATTTGGCGGCGCGGGCGCCTTCTCCGACGGCAAGTACAATATCACCAACCAGTTCGGCGGTACGCTCTACGAGCATATCGGCAAGCGGCAGGCCCTGGATCTCATGAAGTATGTCGACGGCATCAACACCTCCCACGGCGGCGCCGGCACGAAGCTTTATTCCACGGCCAATTCCCAGATCAAGCAGATGTGCCTCACCAACGGCCTGCACCTGCTGGACGCGCAGGTTCGCCATCTGGGTACGGATATCAACTATGTCGTCCTCGGCAATATCTTCAATGAACTGAAGGACAAAGTGGAGTTCTTCTTCAACACCACCATCACGCATGTTTCGAAAAAGGCCGATGGCGAAGGCTATGAGATTCACGTGGGCGAGACGGTCTATGAGTGCCGCAAATGCGTCCTCTCGGTGGGCCGCAGCGGAAGCAAGTGGCTGCAGGGCGTCTGCGAGGACCTTGACATCACCACCTACTCCAATCGGGTTGATATTGGCGTGCGTGTCGAGCTCCCGGCCGAGATTTTCGCCCCCCTGACGGACGAGCTTTACGAGAGCAAGATTGTCTACCGCACGAAGAAGTTCGAGGACCTCGTGCGCACCTTCTGCATG
>CADBNC010000128.1 GCA_902795885.1 Oscillospiraceae bacterium | reverse complement strand
TTCCGTCAGCGAAGGGATGAATGTTCTCAAACTTAACATGATAACAGGCCGCGGCGCGCAGCAGCCTGTCGGCGGGAATGTCATGCAACTCGCCGAGCAGCTCGTTCATTTCATCGGCTACGTCCTCAGTCGCAGCCCCGATTTCATTCCTGCCCGTCACATAGTCGTGGTGCTTATATTCGCCGGGACGCTCTCCCAACTGATAGCGACGCGTGTCATAGCTGTTCCGCGTGAGACGCTTCTGAAACTCTTTTACAAGATTTTCATCCAGCGGCCGCCTGTCACGGAAGGATTGCAGTCCGGTCAACATGGTTATCCCTGATATACTGAAGCAGTCTGGCTGTATTATCATAGATTTTTTGCAGTCTCTGCTGATCCGAATACTTCACGCGACAAGCACCCTTTCCTTCATAATTGTTCGATAAAAATCGCTTCCCTCATTGATTTCATTAATTTCAAATACGTCAACATCTTTCTCAAGCGCTTTCCTCAAATCTTCGGCAAATGCAAAAATCATAGTGCGCCGGAATTGGTCGCCACCGTAAACAAGAAAATCCAGATCACTGGTACGTGTTGCTTCACCTCGGGCGTATGAGCCAAAAAGGTATACTTCATGGATTCGGTATTTTTCCGCAAGAGGTTTCACGATGCTTCGAATCATTTCTTTTTCATAAATAGAATCCGACATTGTAACCTTCCTTTCTCTCGCTTCTCCAGGAACCTTCTTAATCTTGCACGCTTTCGGTATGTAAACAGGTATGCTCTTAATATAGCATAAACGCGGAAAAAACACAATTTTAGAATTGCGGATGTCTTTAAGCCTGCCGACATACCGCAAAACAAACCGGCCTGCAGTGGGGGCTCTCTCCCCCGATGACGGGCGCTTCTCCGGGAAAGCGGCCCGCTGTTTCCGTTGCATAATCCGGCCGGTTTTGATATAATAACAGAAAACTGTGTATAAGCGCCGCCGAAGCAGAAACGGGGGTTCTATGAGAGTTTACGGGAAAATCAAGACCAGACGCGGGACCATCGCCGGGAGAAGCATCCGGCATCTGGTGCTGCTGGGCATCTTTCTGGTCTTTGGCGTCGGGATCATCGCGGGGCAGATCCTTTACACGCGAAATCTGGAGATCTACACCGAGTACACCTATTCCTTCGCCCACCTGGTTGCCGACAATATCAGCGGCATTGCGCCCACCAAATTCCTCGAGACCGAAACCAAGGACCAGGAATACTTCGATATCCGCTACACCCTCATGACGGCGGGGATCTATGAGCACGAGATCAAGGATTTCTATCTGGTTGTCCCCACGGAGGAGGACCTGATCTATATCAGCGAGATCTATCACAACCAGCCCGAGGACGAAGAGCCCCCCGTCCCCCAGGCGGGGTTTCTGGAGCACCGTGACTACCGCCCCGGCGAGAAGGAGATCATGCAGCAGGTGCTGGGGCGCTCGCCCACGGATCCGGAGGAGCTGTACATTGGCCTGCGGCAGCTGGGGGATGAGCGCCTCGCCACGGCGCTGGTTCCCCTGCGCACGCTGGTGAACGAGGTGCCGGCCCTGGTGGGCGTGGATGTGTCGATTGCCGCCATCTGGGTGGCGCAGATGAACCTGTATGTGATGCTGGCCCTCACGATTATCGTGCTGACCAGCATTGGGATTGTCTTCCACTACCTGATTCTGAAGCGGACGATGATCCGGCCGATCCAGTCGCTGAAGCAGGACACGGACCAGCTGGTCGAGATGCTGGACCATGACGAGGTCTATGTCTCGGACGTGCGCACCGGGGACGAGCTGGAGGCCCTGGCCCACTCGGTGGAGGAGATGGACCGGAACCTGAAGCACTATGTCCGCGAGAACGCCGCCATCACGGCCGAGCGCGAGCGGCTGAACACCGAGCTCGCCCTTGCCGCGGGCATTCAGGCGGATATGCTGCCGGGCGTCTTTCCTCCCTTTCCCGAGCGGAAGGAATTTGAGCTCTATGCCGTGATGGACCCGGCCAGGGAGGTCGGGGGCGATTTCTATGATTTCTTCCTGATCGATGAGGATCATCTGGGCCTTGGCATCGCGGATGTGTCGGGGAAGGGCATCCCCGCCGCGCTCTTCATGATGAAAACCATGACCCTGCTGCGCAGCTGCGTGCTGGCAGGTCTCGGCCCGAAGCAGGCCCTGGAGCAGCTGAACGATCAGATTGCCGCCAACAACTCGGAATCCATGTTCGTTACAGTGTGGCTGGGCATACTCGAGATCTCCACCGGCAGGCTGACCGCCGTGAACGCCGGCCATGAATATCCGATTCTGAAGTCCCCGGAGGGATGCTACGAGCTTCTGCGCGACCGCCACGGGGTTGCCGCCGGCGGCATGGAGGGCATCCGCTATCGGGAGTATGAGCTTCAGCTGGAGCCGGGCAGCATCCTGTTTGTGTATTCCGACGGGCTGCCGGAGGCCAATGATCCGGCGGGCAGGCTCTTCGGGACGGATCGAGTCCTGCGGGCGCTGAACAGTGCCCCCGGCCAGAGCCCGGAAGAGACCATGAACACCGTCCGGGCCGCGGTGGACGCCTTTGTGGGCGACGCGGAGCAGTTTGACGATCTGACCATGCTGTGCCTGGCCTATGCGGGGCCCGGCGAAAAGCCGGCGGCATCCGGCACGGGAGAAGGAGACGAGACCCATGGATAAAGAACAGACAATGCGCTTGCTTTCGGATGATGAGCTGGAGATGGTTTCCGGCGGCTCGACAAAGGTCTATGACGCCGCTGTCGCCCTGATGAAGGGCGATTACGGCACGGGCAAGGCAGCCCAGGAGGCGATTTCGGGCATGGGGCTGGATTACTGGACCATCAGGCACATGGCAAACGCACTGACGGACGGCTACGGGCAGGTGGCGCAGGATGTGATCGACGGCAAATACGGCAACGACGCGGCCCGCTTCCGGTCTCTGTCCAGAGCCGGCTATGACCCGATTCTGGTGCAGTCGATTGTCAACGGCATGGTACTGGACGACTGAAAAGCGCGCCTCGCTCTGTCCCCCCTGCCGCCGGAGCTGACCTCGCAGGGCACGGAACAGAACGAAAAAGCGCATTCATATCTGAATAGACCGGCACCGGGCCGGTACAGCATAAGGAGGAGACCGTATGGGCGCACTGGAAGAGCTCATCCACTACTGCAACGAGAAGGATCCCATCGGCGCAATGCTGCTCACGGGAGAGTGGGGCTGCGGAAAGACCTATCTGATTGAAAACGGCCTGACAAAGGCCCTGGAGAAGACGCATGTGATTGTGAAGGTATCGCTGTTTGGTATGACGGATGCCGGCACACTCAACAGCACCGTCCGGCAGAAATGGTTTGAAGCCTGCACGCCGATTCTGGGGCAGCTGCGCAAGGCGAAGGAGAAGAGCGGCGGATTCCTGGCCGCCCTGAACACCGCGCTGCACGCGATCAATCCCCTGGCAGGCGATGCCGCCAACGTCATGGTATCCATGAACATGCTGGATGTGGTCCCCATCAAGGCGGAGGTGGAGGACCCCAAAACCATGGAGAAAAAGCGGGTCGTGCTGGTATACGACGATCTGGAGGATACGCTGCAGTATCTGGTCAGCTGCGATGTGGACGTCATCGGGACGGACAACCCCACCATGGTCAAGGCCGCACTGAGCCGTCTTGATTATTCAGGCGGCATCCCCCGGGCCTTTCACATTCTGATGAACACCATCGCCGGCATGGAGAAATAGGCATACCCCGGCAAAGGAGCGCAGATCCAGCAGAACACAAAAAGAGCAGGCAGCTTCAGTTCAGCTGCCTGCTCCTCTTTTATGCGTATCGTATGCGTGTCTGACGCGGAAGGGATTACTTTTTGCTGCGGATGTATTTGTCGATGCTCTTCGCACCGGCCTTGCCTGCGCCCATGGCCAGGATAACCGTCGCGGAACCGGTGACGGCATCGCCGCCGGCGAATACGCCCGGCTTGGAGGTGACGCCCTCGTCGTCCGCCTGGATGCCGCCCTTCTTGGTGTAGTCCAGGCCGGCGGTGGTATTGCGGATCAGCGGGTTGGGGCTGGTGCCGATGGCGATGATCACCGTATCCACATCCAGAACCCAGTTGGACCCGGGCACGGCAACGGGCTTGCGTCTGCCCTTTTCATCCGGCTCGCCCAGCTCCTGCCTGATAAGCTCGATGCCGGTGACGTGGCCTTCGTCATCGCCGTGGATGGCGCAGGGGTTGTTCAGGAGGTTGAACTCGATGCCCTCGGCCTCGGCGTGCTCAACCTCTTCCTTTCTGGCCGGCAGCTCGTCGCGGCCGCGCCGGTAGGTAATATAGACATGCTCGGCGCCCAGACGCTTTGCCACACGGGCCGCGTCCATGGCCACGTTGCCCGCGCCGACAACCGCCACGCGGTGGAAGTGCTTGATGGGCGTGTCATAGTCGTCCCGGTAGGCCTTCATGAGGTTCGTGCGGGTGAGCAGCTCGTTGGCCGAATAGACGCCCAGCAGATTCTCCCCGGGGATGTGCAGGAACTGCGGCAGCCCCGCTCCCGAGCCGATAAAGATGGCCTCATAGCCCTCCTCAAAGAGCTCGTCCACGGTCATGGATTTGCCGATGATGGCGTTGTTGACAATCTTGACGCCCATTTTGGTCAGGTTCTCGATCTCGGCCGCCACGATCTCCTTCGGCAGACGAAACTGCGGGATACCGTAGACCAGAACGCCGCCGCTCTTGTGGAAGGCCTCGTAGATGGTCACGTCATAGCCCATCTTGCAGAGGTCGCCCGCGCAGGTCAGGCCCGCCGGTCCCGAACCGATGACCGCCACACGGTGGCCGTTGGATTCCGGCGCCTTGGGCTCTTCTTTATTCTCCTTCGCCATGTGCCAGTCGGCCACGAAGCGCTCGAGCCGTCCGATGCCGACGGATTCGCCCTTGATGCCGCGGACGCATTTGGACTCGCACTGCTTCTCCTGCGGACACACACGGCCGCAGACCGCCGGGAGCGAATTGGTGCTGGTGATGATCTCATAGGCGGCGTCAAAATCGCCGTCCCGGACCTTCTCGAGGAAGCGCGGGATCTTCACGCTGACCGGGCAGCCCGTGCGGCAGGGCGCGTTCTTGCAGTCGAGGCATCTGGCTGCCTCCTTCATCGCGGTTTCGGCATCGTAGCCCAGCGCGACTTCTTCGAAATTGCCGGCGCGCACTACAGGATCCTGCTCCGGCATTTCGTTCTTGGTCATGCTCATATTGACTTTCAAATTAGCCATTGCGTTTTCCTCCTGTAATGTTGCAGATATGCTTTGCCGCCTCGTCCTGTTCGTCCTTGTAGAAGGCCGCCCGCTTCAGCAGGCTGTCAAAATCCACCTCGTGCGCGTCGAAATCCGGGCCGTCCACGCAGGCGAACTTCGTCTCGCCCCCTACAATCACACGGCAGCAGCCGCACATCCCAGTGCCGTCGACCATGATCGGGTCGAGGGAGATGATGGTCTTGATGCCGTAGGGCCGGGTCACGTCCGCCAGGAACTTCATCATGATGTCCGGGCCGATGGCGATCACGCGGTCAAACTGCGGGAGCTTCTCGGCGATGTTGCGGTCGATCTCCTGCTTGAGGAAGACCGTGGTGAAGCCCTTTTCGCCGTAGCTGCCGTCATCCGTGCACATGATCAGCTTATTGGAGGCCGCCTTCAGCTCTTCCTTGAGGATGACGATATCCGCACTGCGGAAGCCCGCAATGAAGGTGACATCGATGCCCCGGGCGTGCATTTCCTTCGCGATGGGATAGGCAATCGCGCAGCCGACGCCGCCGCCGACCACGCAGACCTTCTTCAGCCCTTCCATCTCCGTCGCCTTGCCGAGAGGCCCGACGAAATCGGAGATATAGTCGCCCTGCTCAACCGTGTGCAGCATCCTTGTGGTCTTGCCCGCGGCCTGCACCATCACGGTGACGGTGCCCTTTTCCCTGTCGTATCCGGCCACCGAGACCGGTACGCGCTCGCCCTGCTCGTCCAGGCGGAAGATAACAAACTGGCCCGCCTGGGCGTGCTTTGCCACCAGCGGCGCCTCGATCTCAAAGAGGCAGATGGATTTCGCGTCATTCAGAAAACGCTTTGTTACAACTTTATACATTCCCTCGCTCCTTTATCATTCTGTTGCGGTGATTTGTCTGCTGCCTTTGCGCAGCGCCGTGTTATACGGCATATTCCAGCGTCATGCGGAAGCGGTCCTTCCCCTCCGTCTGGGCTTCCAGGGAGAGGCGCATGCAGCTGTTCTCCTCCTGCAGCTGCCAGAGGATGGCAAGCTCTTCGCCCAGCAGGGCCTCGCTGTGGAAGCTCACCCGTGCCCTGCTGAGAAAGGCTGGCTTTGCCGTGTCCGGCAGAAGGCCTTCGGCCACGCTGAAGTATCTGGTGTTGTTCATATGCCCGTTCATGTCCAGGTCTTCGGGTATCACACGGTAGCTGCCCGTATTCGGGCCGGGGCCTTCCTCCGCCGACCGGCGGGAAAGCTTCTCGGGCGCGGCGGGCTTTGCCAGCGGGGGGCGCTCCGTCTCGGTCGGGAAGACTACGCCGCAGGCGTCGGCGTCCACCATGCTGCGGGAAGCCCTGTCCACAACGGCCCAGATGCCCGCGCCGGAGAGGACGGTATTGCCCGCGTCATCGAAGGCGAGAAAGCTGCGCTGGCTCATATGATGGCGAAAGGGCTCGGCCCAGGTTTCAAAGTGAAGGGTCTCCCCGGGGACGGGGGCCCGGCTCAGGCGCACATCATAGCGTGTGACCACCCACATGAGGCCCAGCTTCTTCAGGTCCGCCCCGGTGGCATGGGCCTTCGCCACCGCGTCGCCCGAAATGTCCTGCAGGACTGTGAAAAGCGCTTCCGCGCTCCAACCGGAATCGGGTATCTGTCTGGTTTCTGTGTAAATGCTCAATGCCTTCGGCTCCTCCCTGCCATCGCTTTGCCCGTCACTGCTGCTCCTCCGCAAGGCGCTCGATGTAGATCCACGAGCTGTTGTCATGCGGGATCAGGTTGATGACAACCGGCACAAACCTGTCATGCACATCCCCGTAACGCACGCTGCCCTCCATATCCTGCAGGTTGAAGGTGTAGGTGTAGCGGTCGGTGCGGTAGTAGACGCGGTCATAGAGCTTCAGAAACAGCACGGCGTTCTGGCCGCTGTTTTCATCGTCGCGGACCAGGGACCTTGCGCTGTCGGTATAGATCGAAAGCAGGCCCGGGCGCTCGGCAAGCTCCGTCGCGGCGTAGACCGCAAAGCCGCAGATGGCCGTGATGGGGTTCGGCTCGGTGGACATCTCGTGCGAGTACATGAACTGGGGCTTTTCGAAGGTGCCGTCCGGATTCTGCACCGCATCCACCACCGGGTGCATCACGTCGGCCAGGACGACCTCATCAAAGCCGAGATCGTAGAGCTCCCGCGCCAGCGTCACGATATAGTTGCGCACATCCGCATTGTAGGGGTCCAGCCAGACGCCGTTTTCGTCCATGTAGTTGAAGCCCGTCGACGTACGCAGGGCAAACTGCGTGCTTCGCGTGGCCAGCATCTCGTCAATGAAGCAGCTGATCTGCGCCACAAGGTAGATCTCCTTCCCGCTTTCCGCCGCCTTCAGCGACTGGATCAGCTCCGGCAGCTGGGCGGAGAACTCGTTATCGGCGGCCATGCCGTAGCTTACCGCGAGAGAGGCCGTGGAGGCCCACATCAGCTGACCGCTCCTCGGCTTCATCTCCAGCATCAGGGCGTTTCCGTCAATGAGGCTGCCGGCAGCCGTCTGGATCCGCTCGACACTGAGCTCCGAGGCCTCCAGGAAGATGGCCCTTACCGGTCTTACTCTCTTCCCGGCCACCGCCTCGATGCGCGAATAGTCCGGCGACTCGAACAGGATCTCCGGCACGATGGTATCAAAGATCTGCCCGTCGGTGGCGGTCTGGGTTCTGGCGTCGGTCTGGCTCCCGGCTTCTTCTGCCATGCCGGGCAGCACGACCTGCACGCCTTCGTCCGTGATCTTCGCGTACTTCTGCATGCCGTAGAACAGCACGACAAGCAGCGTCAGAAGCGCTACCAGCAGGATAAAAGGAATCAGCCAGTAGTTGCGCCGCTGGCGTCTTCCTTTATAGTACTCCGGATTTCTCGCCAATATCAGTCTCCCTCAATCTGGCTGATTCTCCGGATATGCCTCTCGTCCTGGGAGAACGGCGTATCCAGGAAGGTATCCACAATCTTCAGGGCAAGACCTTCTCCGGTTACGCGGGCGCCCAGGGCCAGGATATTGGCGTCGTTGTGGAGCCTCGTCGCCTCGGCGGAAAAGCAGTCCCCGCAGAGGGCGGCGCGGATGCCAGGGATCTTGTTGGCCGTAATCGAAACCCCGATGCCGGTGCCGCAGATCAGAATCCCGCAGCTGCACTCGCCCGAGGCCACTGCCTTCGCAACGAGCTTGGCATACTTCGGATAATCGCAGCTCTCGCTGGTATAGGTGCCGTAATCATGGAAGCTGTCACCCCGTTCTGTAAGGTGCGCCATAATAGCCTGTTTCAGTTCAAACCCGCCGTGATCGCAGCCAATCGCAATCATCTTTCCATACCTCCCATTAAAATGCCGGCACAGCGCATCCCCTCCCACGCAGGGGTTTCGGAAGCCTTCTGTGCAAGCCCTGATTTGTCCCGGATATTATACTCAAGCACAGGAAAAATGTCAATGACAAGGGCAGTATTTCGGGCAGGAGATGATTGCGCCGGCGCAGGAAACATGCTATACTGTGATTAACAGTGCTGCAGAGGGGGCTTCGGGCCCTGGCCTGCTGCCGCGGTTTACCTGTTTCAGGGAGGAGATTAATGTGAAACCAGAGAATTCTTCGCTTTATCGCTTGCCTGCTTGTGTTTATACGCCGGGTTCCGATCTTCTGATCCTGTCCGGCGAGCTGAAGAAAGTCCCCAGAAAGGAAGCCCTGACCTTCTGTGTCGAGCTTTTTACGCTGGAGGATGTTGAGATCGCCGCAGTCTCCGTTTCCTTCCGCTTTTTCTCGGCGGACGGGGAGCCTGTCGGGGAGCCTGTTGTCAGGGACTATCCCTGCGGCAGCCTTGCGCGGGATACTTCCTTCGGCGGGAAGACCGAGCATACCGCTCCCGAGGACGCAGCCTCCTTCGAGGCGGCCGTCTGCGGGCTGAAGTATGACGACGGCTCTGTACAGGAATTTTCCGAGGACGAGGCAGTCCCTCTCACCCACCGGCGCACGCTGGAGGAGGCCTTCGGCGACCCGCTTCTGGCAGATCAGTTCCGGATCCGCTACGGCGAGGACTGCCGGTTCGAGCGCACGGAGGAAGCCGGGCTGTGGTTCTGTGTCTGCGGCGGGTTCAACCATACCGACGAAGACCGCTGCCACCTCTGCTCCAGGCCGAAGCGCGCCCTCTATGACATCAACGCCGATGCCCTCCGGGTAGAGGCCGACGCCCGTCTGCGGGCGGAATCGGCCGAGAGGAAGGAGCCCCGCGCCGTGTCCCCGGCGCGCAGGAAGAAGCGGCTCTGGTGGCTTGTGCTGCTGGTTCCCGTGCTGTTTCTTGGCATTCTGCTGGCCGGGGCGATCCCCCGGGCCCTCGAGCGGGAACACCGCTATCAGGAGGCCTCGGCGCTGCTGGAGGCGGGGTCCCTGGACGAGGCAGAAGACCTGTTCGCCGAGCTTCCGACCTACCGTGACAGCGATACCCTGGCCGAAAAGGAGATCCCCTATATCCGCGCCTCCCGCCTGCTGGCGGCCGCGGAAGAGGGCGATGCCGGTCAGCTTTCCCTGATCGGCAAGGGACAGGCGGATCTCTCGGAGGACTGCAGCGCGCCCATGCTGTTCTATGAAGCCGCGGCAGAGGCCTTTGAGGCCATCGGGGATTATAAGGACAGCGCCGATATCGCAGCCCGCTGCCGTGAGGAGGTTGACGGGCAGTATACCAAACTGAAGCAGGGCCAGTATGACGATGCCGCCGCCTC
>CADBNC010000127.1 GCA_902795885.1 Oscillospiraceae bacterium | reverse complement strand
GAGCTTCTCCGGAAGGCCGGGGAGATGGTCGGTCAGGGTGCGGCGCGATAAAAATGATTTTCTTTCCGGCAATATTGTAGAAACCGTTTTTTTCTGCTATACTGTGAAGTTGGATGATTAAGGGCCCAAAGTAAAGGAGGCACCATCATGAAAAAGATTGAACGGACACTGGTTATGCTCCTGCTCTGCAGCATTTTCTGCTCCCTGCTTGCAGGATGCGGCTCTTCCACGCTGGAGCTGCAGGATACCAAGCTGCATGTCAAACCCGGGAAGACAGCTCAGGTCAGTGTGGAGACGGACAGCCGCCCCCTCACCTTCGAGTCTTCCGATTCCGACATTGCAACCGTGGATGACAACGGTGTCGTGGAGGGTGTTGCGGAAGGGCCCGCCATTATCACGGTAACCAACAGCAAGGGGAAATCGGAAACTCTGCAGGTGATCGTCGACCGTGTGGAGCCGGAGAGCATTACCTTTGATCCTGCCGCCTTTACACTCAGCCCGAATGAGATCGTCGCAACTGATCTGATCATTCAGCCGGACAACACGACCTATTACAAGGTCTCCTATTCTTCGTCCAACAACGACGTTGCGATGGTAGACCGAAAGGGCCTGATCAAGGCAGTCGCCGCCGGGAAGGCGGTCATTACGGCAACGGCCGAGAACGGGATATCCGCGCAGTGCGCCGTCACAGTACGGCAGAACGCGGAAAGCCTGGATATCGAGCCTACGCTGAAAATGCAGATCAACGACAAAGAAACGCTCAAGGTCACCCCTGTCCCTGCGAACAGTGTAAAGGAAAACTATACCTGGAACACCTCGAACCCGGCTGTCGCCATTGTTGATGAAAACGGCACAGTAACGGCTGTTTCTCCCGGTGCCGCAGCCATCACGGTCGAGGGGGAAACCTCCGGCTGCTATGCGGTATGCGTTGCCACTGTTATTCCCGAGCCCTTCACGATCAGAAAGATCACCAACAGGATTGATTCCTATGTGGATGGTCTGGCGTATGAGCTTAACTACTACGCCACGGTGGATGTATCGGGCGGCACAGCACCCTATAGCTATCGATTTGAACTGATACAGAACAACGAGGTGACCTCCACCTCCGACTGGCAGACTATCCGCAGCTCGGAAGGCTACGCAGCCGGGGAAGGAACCTGCCTGCTGCGCGTCACAGTCATGGATGCAGAGGGCTATTTCACCACCGATGTTCTGGATCTTCTGAACACATAATCCGCAGGCTGTCCTATGAGCAGTTCCATTTTTGCATGCCCGGTCTGCCGCGGGACGATGGAACGGGACGGGCGCATCTATCGCTGCGGTGCGGGGCACAGCTTTGATATTGCAAAAGAAGGATATGTGAATCTGCTTCCCGCAAACCAGCGGCACTCCGAAATGCCCGGGGACGACAGAGATATGGTCAGCGCCAGAACCCGGTTTCTGGATGGCGGATGGTACGCGCCGCTCCGCAGGACGCTTTGTGAGGCGGTGGGCGCATTGATGCCCAAGCATGCGGTTCTGATCGACGCGGGATGCGGCGAAGGATATTATACGGAAGTGCTATGCGATACCGTCGCGCGGAAGCAGGGCGCCATTGCCGGTGTTGATCTGTCAAAAGCCGCCGTCAAACGAGCGGCGAAGCGATGCCGAACGGCTGAGATTGCAGTTGCATCCGTGTATCACCTGCCCCTGGCCGACTGCTCCGCTGATCTTCTGGTGGACTGTTTCGCTCCTCTGGCGCAGGAGGAATACCGGCGCATTCTGAAGCCCGGCGCAGCCTTTCTTTACGTGGTACCGGGTCGAAGGCATCTCTGGGAGATGAAGGAACTCCTCTATGACCGGCCGTATGAAAACGATGTGCGGGAAGAACGCTATCCCGGTTTCCGTCAGGCGGATGAGATTCCGCTTTCGTTTGGCTTTCATCTCAGCCATCAGGAGGATATTGCCGCGCTCTTCCGCATGACGCCCTATGCCTGGAAAACCCCAAAGGCTGGCATCGAGCGTCTGATGGCACGCAAGGATCTGGACATATCCGCTGAATTTCGTATTCTTGTCTTCCGGCGGGAAGAATCCTGATAATCCTCTGGAAATCTTCGCCAAGCTATAGTATAATAGAAATATTAGGAATATTCTGATCTTGTTATCATATTTCAAATTGCGTTTCATATGGGAAGGTATCTGTTATGAAAAAGATTATTCAGTCTCTGGCGCTGGTTCTGGTCTGCGCGCTCCTCTGCGGCGTGCTGACAGGCTGCGGTTCTTTCAGCCTGGGTGTCAAGGAGCTTCATCTGAAAGTAGGTCAGGCTTCGCAGATCCCCCTGCAGCTGAAGGATCTGCCCGCCACGTATGAGTCCTCCAATCCCGAAGCCGCCACGGTCAGCGATTCCGGTCTGATCGTTGCCGTCGCAGAAGGTGCTACCAACATCACTGTCACAAACGGTAAGGGGAAATCCGCGCAGTGCATGATCATCGTAGACCGCGTGGAGCCGACGGGGCTCAGCTTCAATCCCGATTCCTGTACGCTTGGCGTGGATGAGACCTTCCCCAGCAAGCTTGTCTTCGAACCGGCCAACACAACGCATTTCGCCGTCACCTATGAGAGCGACAACGAGAGCATTGCCACCGTGGATGCAAACGGCGTAATTCGCGCTACGGGTGAGGGTAGCGCTATTGTCACCGCCACAACCGAAAATGGCGTTTCCGCTGCCTGCTTTGTCACCGTGCTTCCCTATGCCAGCAGCATCAGCATGAAGCCTTCTCTCTCTCTGGAGAAAGGTGATGTCATGGATCTGGATGTCACCATGTCCCCCGAAAACTGCAAAAAGGAGAATCTGAGCTGGGCCTCTTCCGATGAATCGATCGCAGGCGTTGTCAAGGGTCGCGTGACGGCAAGCGGTGTGGGTACAGCTGTTATCACCGCCACAACCGAAAACACCGGGCTCACCGCCCAGTGCGAAGTGACCGTTACACCCGCGGTGTTCCGCATTGACAACATCGCCGCGAACGTCACCAAGACGCAGCAGAACAACCGCAACAACATCAACTATAATGTCAATGTCTTTGTAAAAGGCGGCGAGGAGCCCTATTCCTACCGCTTCGATGTTCTGGCGAACAACGCCCAGCTTGCATCAACAAACTGGATCGAAGTGAACGGCTTTAACGGCACCGCAAGTGTGGCCAACAGCGCCACCTGCGTGCTGAAGATTACCGTCCGCGACGCAACGGGCAAGAGTATAAGCGAGAATTACGATCTGCTGCAGCAGCAGGCCGGATAAGTGCCCCCCTGCGGGCGCCCTGTGGCCAGGCCCGGCGCAGAGCTCGTTTTAATCTCCTTTATAGACAGAAATCCGCGATTGCCGTCCCACAATAACGGCATCGCGGATTTTTATGCATTGCGGTGTACAGTTTTCCCAGCGGTTCGTTTACTTTCCCGGACGCATCAGCTTTTCAAGACGCTTCGGGAGTCTTCCGGCAAGAAGATCATTCAAATCAATAACATCAATACCGAGCTCTGAGGCCCGGTTTCGCATGGGAATACCGCCCCTTTCGGCCGTGACGATTGCAGCCCGCGCAATTCCGCCGCCGAAGCGATCCCGGAGGATGGCAAGTTCATTCAGCGCCTCCGTCTTTGCTTCACCGGTTTTGCAGCTGATAAAAACCGGGGTCAGACCGCGGGTACACATAACGTCCAGTTCGTTGCTTACGGCATTACGCTTGCCGGTATCATGCCAGTCAACAATCGCGCTGGTGACCACATCGTTGAACAGCCCGGAATCCCTGCAGGCTTTGTAGACATACAGTTCCAGAACGATGCCGACATCCCGCAGCCAGACGCGGGTCTGGTCATCCCGATAGCGGAAGGAGACGCTCTCGCCTTCCACGATTCGCAGATTCGAAATCAGGCCGATTGCCTCCATATCCAGCAGTGCTTCCCGGGGCGCGTCGATATACGCGGACCGCTCTCCCTTCACCCGGAAGGGCCCGCTGACCTCCAGCGAGTAACTGCCCTCGGGCGTGGCGGGGGAGATTTTCTGCATAAAGGTGATGATCCTGACCCACTGCCTGCGGTGCTTCATGTACAGCCGGAAAAACGGCTCAATATCTTCCATATAGTTTGACAGTGTACTGTTGTCTGTGCGGCCGGGGCGCATCACGCCGCCCGCCATCCGGAAGGAATCTGCCACACTGAGCACGATATTGCAGGGAATATTGGCCGCGAAAGGCGCATTCTGGATATTGTAAAACCGGTTACGCTTTCGGCTGTAGGTAAAGACCGGAATGGAAGTCTCCGAGCACAGCAAACCTGCGGCAAACAGCACCGCGTCCGTCCCTCCGGTAATATCCAGCACGCAGTCCGGGAACTGCTCGACGGCCTTCCGCAGACGCCGCAGCATGGCCTCAGTATCAAAGACGCTGGCATTCAGGAAAACCAGTTCAGGCTTCAGGCCGCGGTGATCAAAATAGGCCTTCAGCTTTGCCTGCAGAGCGCTGCCGCTGGCATCCTTCGGGCAGATATATACTACCCGTTCGGGGCGAAACATCTCGACCCCGACAACGTTCTCCAGTGGCCGCTCGTCATACAGTTCGATTAAGGTGTTCATGCTGCCTCCCTGTTTATCCATATACTTCCCTGCAGTACGCTTCAAAAAATTTGATATTTTGTTTTTATTCTATCACGTGTATAATATGATCGTCAACGGGCTGTCAAAGGCAGCCACAAAATCAGGATCAACCCGATACACATTTCATACGCCAGGAGGTTGTCCCCCATGAGAGAGGCGGCAAAAAAGGAATCACATAAGTTAATCCGGCGTTCTTCCGGCGCCATCGCGGCGTTGCTGCTCTCCCTGGTTTTGGTACTTTCTCTTACCGGATGCGCAGGGCAGGGTGCAGGCTTCTCCACCTCTGCCCTGAGCCAGGGAGGTCAGCTTGCCGGAGGAAGTGGTTCCAATTTTGCGGATCGTGCAGCAGAGGCTGCAGACGCTGCCGCATCCGGATTGCCGGCGGTGGAGCCATCTCCTGACACAGATACCACTCATAACCCCGACATTCCCGTGCCTTCCTCTGGATCGCCAGCGTTTACCCCGGCGCCGATGGCTCCCGCCCCTGCAGATGGCAGCTATTCCTCTGAGGCAATTCTCTCCTTCTCCGCCTATGACGGGGGCGAATCGATTTACAAAATCACAATCGCTGATCCCACCATTGTCGCTTGCAGCGGCGGGCAGGGATATGACGGTCCGGGGAAAAGCTTTGCAGCGGGTGTAGGTTATCGCGACTATTATGTCTTCACCGGTCTGAAGCCTGGGGTCACCACCATAACCGCTTCCGCGAATTCCCTGATCTCCGGTAATTATGACATCGTCTATATCGCCGCCGTGGATGAGGATCTGAATATTCTGCTTCGGCGGGCACAGACAATTTCTGCCTTTGATATGACGCGTACGGATGCATCCGGCTCCCGCAGATATCAGATCACCATTGTGGGAGAGGATTACTACCTCTCGCTGGACGAGGGGATGTACAAAAAAATCGGAAGAGACACCATCGATGCACTCTATCGGGCCTGTGAGGAAAACGGCGTATTTCTCTGGGACGGGTTTCATGGAGAACTGCCGGTCTCTTCATCCGACGCAAGCACCATCGCTGACACAGCCTTCGCCCTCTCTTTGACCCTCACGGACGGCAGCACACTTCACGCGGAGGGCACAGGAAGCTTTCCGGCCAACTACACCGAGGCGGCCAATGCCATGGAAGCTGTGCTGAAAAACGCAGACTACCAACGCATGATCTCTGTCAGCGGTCTGCTCGACTGGTTCTCCTCGGATCCGAAATCAGACTGGTAAAGCAAT
>CADBNC010000126.1 GCA_902795885.1 Oscillospiraceae bacterium | reverse complement strand
GTAGAAGCCATCCAGGCCTGAGCATTCAACTGAAAACGAACACATAGGAGGTGTAATCACATGGCTCATAAGAAAGGTATGGGTTCGACAAAGAACGGGCGCGACAGCAAGTCGAAGCGTCTGGGCGCAAAGCGCGCGGACGGTCAGTTCGTTCTGGCCGGCAATATTCTGGTGAGACAGCGCGGAACGAAGGTTCACCCCGGTACCAACGTTGGCAAGGGGAAGGATGACACTCTGTTCGCACTCGTCGATGGTAAAGTCAGGTTTGAGCGTATGGGAAAGGATCGCAAGAAAGTTTCCGTATACGAAGACCTCGCCCAGTAAAGTGCCAAAATCAGGCCGGACATCAGTCCGGCCTTTTTGCATGAAACGGCATGCGGGCGTGGGTACCGGCAGCACGGATACCAGCATACAGATACGGAGGAAAATATGCCAGCATTTGTAGACAAAGCCCGCATTACCCTGCGCGCGGGAAAGGGCGGCGACGGAGCCGTCGCGTTTCACCGGGAAAAATATGTAGCGGCCGGCGGGCCGGACGGAGGCGACGGCGGCCGGGGAGGCAGCGTCATCTTCGTTCCGGATGACAACATGACAACGCTTATGGATTTCCGGTACAAAAGAAAATACACAGCCGGGGACGGCGCCAACGGACAGGGCAAGCGATGCGCCGGGAAGGACGGAGACGATCTGATCGTGAAGGTACCCCGCGGGACCCTGATACGCGACACGGAATCCGGCTCCATCATGCACGATATGTCCGACGGACAGCGCTTCGTGGCGGCAAAGGGTGGCCGGGGAGGCTGGGGAAACATGCATTTTGCCACACCAACGCGCCAGGTTCCCCGCTTTGCAAAGCCCGGGCTTCCCGGAGAGAGCCGGGACATCACGCTTGAGCTGAAGCTTCTGGCGGATGTGGGCCTGATCGGGTTTCCGAATGTCGGCAAATCCACGATCCTGTCGGTGGTCAGCAAGGCGCATCCGAAGATCGCAAACTATCACTTTACAGCGCTGTTTCCCAATCTCGGCGTCGTTTGGGTGGACGAGGGCAGCAGCTTTGTCATGGCGGATATCCCGGGCATCATCGAAGGCGCCTCGTCCGGCGCGGGCCTCGGGCATGACTTCCTGCGGCATGTGGAACGCTGCAGGCTGTTCGTGCACGTGATTGATGCCTCGGGCTTCGAAGGGCGCGACCCGGTTGAAGACTTCCGCATCATCAATGAAGAACTGAAGGAATATGCACCGGAGCTTGCCGGGAGACCGCAGATCGTGGTCGCGAACAAGTGCGATCTTCTTGACGAAGAGGCAGAATCTCTGCAGCGGCTGAAAACCCATGTGCAGGGGCTGGGGCTCCCGTTTATCGAGATGAGTGCTGCCTCGCACCAGGGGACAGAGGCGCTGATCCGCAAATGCGCCGAGATGCTGGCACAGCTCCCGCCGCCGAAAGTGTTCGAAGCCGACTATGTGCCGCCCGAGCCGACAGTAGAAGGCGCGGAAGACGTGGTAATCCGGAAGGAGGACGGCGTCTGGCACCTGGAGGGTGATTGGCTCCGCCGGGTGGCCGCTACAGTCAATTTCTCGGATTATGAGAGCAGAATGTTCTTTGACCGCGCACTTCGAAAAGCCGGGATCTTTGACCGGCTGGAGCAGATGGGCATTCAGGAAAAGGACACCGTCTGTATCTATGATCTGATGTTTGATTATCAGTACTGACAGGCCGGAGAAGGATCGGCAGAAAAGATCCGCCTGCGCGGCGGATTTGGTATGGCAGAGAAAGGAAAGGATATGAGCAAGCACAGTCCCGCATCCAACAGAATACCATCGATTCTTGCGATCCCGGACAGACTGAAGACTATCCGGAAAAAGCTGCTTGCCGTCCGGATTCCGCGCGAGAGGCAGTTCTATGGCTGGGCTGCGCTCCTTCTGCTGCTGGCCGGGCTTCTCATTGTCCTGTTCTCCCTGATCCGCCCCCTGCGCACAATGCGGGGGATTGCCCTTGCGGCAGCCGCGGTGCTTTCGTTGCCGGTGATCGTACTGGACGGGCTTTCGCTGATCCGAAAGAAGAAAGTGCCGCTTGAGGAGATTGTCCTGCTGCTGGCGGCGGTGTGTGCCGCTCTGACACGTGATCTGGGTGCCCTTGCGGCCATCTTGATGAGCGCAGCTGCACTGCGCGAGGTCGAAGGCTATGCGCAGCTTCACAGGGATGCGGTGCTGGACGGCGCACAGGAAGAACGTACGGAAATCCGTGAACAGCTTCATCAGTGCGATGTGGAGAAAAGCGAAACGGGCGCTGTGCTGATGCCGGCAGAGGTTGCCTTGTTTGCTTTGTTTCTGCTGCTTTCGGTGATCCAGCTGCTGGCGGCTGCCTTCCACCCGGCGGACTGGGCCAAATGGCTTGGCCGGGCAGCGGCCTGCCTGGTGCTTGCCTCGCCCTCTGCGGCAGTGTGCACCATTGTGCTGAATCATTTTGGCATATTCAGCAGTATTGCACGGCATGGGATTGTATTCTCGGATGACAGAGTTCCGGAAGAATACCGGCAGTGCCGGCTCTTTGCCTTCAGCAAAACCGGGACGGTTACCGATGGTAACTTTGTCATTTCGGAGATCGCACCGGTTGGCATCAGCGAGCAGGAGCTTCTGCGGATAGCTGCGGTGGCGGAATGCCGCGCTGAACATCCCATCGCACAGGCCCTGCGGAAGGCTGCAGGCCTTACGGAAACCATGTCAATTGGGGAAGATGCGCATATTGAGGAAATCCCGGGCAAGGGCGTCAGCGCTCTGGTCGGCGGGCATCAGATCTATGTCGGCAATGCGGATCTGCTGGATGAGCACGGGATCTGGTTCAGTATTCCATCCCGCAGCGGCTCTGCCATCCATGTGGCGGTAGACAACGCCTACCGCGGGTTTATCATGATTTCGGACGAGATCCGGGAAGGGGCCTTTGAGGCACTGGAGGAACTGCGTGCCCAGGGTGCGTCGACGCTGGTGATGCTGACGGGCGATGTGCGCTCGGCCGCGAGGACACTGGCATCCTCCCTAAACTTTGACATGGTCAAGCCCGAGCTGACCCCGGCCGAGAAAGCATCGGCGGTGCAGTATCTGCGCTCGGTACACGGCGAACGCGCACGCATTGTCTGCGTGGGGGACGGCTATCACGATGCAGAGATGTTCAGACAGTCGGACATCTCCGTCTGCCTGAATGCGGAGAACGCGAAAAACACGGAAGTCAGCATTTTCTCCGGGGATATCCTGCAGATTCCGCGCTCGTTCCGCATCTGCAGGAGGGCGTTTCTGATGCTTGTGATCTGCCTTTCATGCCTGACGGCGGTGAAGCTCGCGCTGTGCCTGCTTGGGCTGCTCTCCGTAGCCAGCCTTCCTGTGATCTGCACGGTAGATGCCGTATTCGGAACTGCGGCAGTGATTTATACGCTGACCGGCTTTCGCCTGAGCTGAGGGGAAATGCCATGAATGTCTATGACTTTGATGAGACTATTTTCCATCCGGACAGCTCGTATGGCTTTTTCCTCTACTGCCTGCGCCATTATCCGCGTGCTGTGCTGAAGGCGCTTCCACGCTCAGCGGCAGAAGGAATCCGTTATGCGCTCCTTCCTCTCAGACACGAGAAGAAGGATGCAAAAAGACTGAAGGAAGCTCTGTTCTCATACCTGAACAGACTCGGGGATGTACATGGCACGGTCAGTGCTTTCTGGGATGAGAACGCGGACGGATTTGCGCCCTGGTATCTGCAGCAGAAGCGGAAGGATGATCTGATTATTTCTGCCTCGCCGGCCTTCCTGCTGGAGCCTGCCGCGGGGAAGCTGGGCGTCCGCCTGATCGCAACGGATATGAACCCCTATACGGGGAAAATCCGCGGCAGAAACTGCCATGATGAGGAGAAGGCCCGGCGTTTCCGGGAGGCCTATCCGGATGAACGTGTGGAGGAATTCTATTCCGACTCTCTTTCCGATACGCCAATGGCGAAACTTGCGGAAAGAGCCTATCTTGTAAAAGGCGGGGAGAGAATTCCCTGGCCGTACCTCTAAGCCAGCAGAAAACCGGTATTTTCAGTGGGGAGGAGATCTGATGCAGGAAAAAGCGGGAATCAGACGCAGGTTGATGAGAATCGCCATGCTGGTGCTGTGCGCAGCCATGCTGAGCGGCTGCGCAGTGCCCGTCACAAGAGAGGGACTGCTGACAGCTGCCCTCGGTCCGGCGGCGACGGCTTTTTTTGCCGGTTCTTCGCCACAGGTTCAGGCTGATACCGCAGGCGCAGTGCTGCCCTGCTATTATGACGCCTCGTCCGGAACCTATTACTATGTCTGCGAGGATCTGAACAAGGTGAGCGCGGTGGAATATGCCTACACCCTGCGGGCGTTCTATTTTCAGAACGGCATGCTGAGAACCCGCACCCTTGCCACCCGTACAGTGCTCTTTCAGGCATCCGGGCAGTCCGTAACAGCCTGCCGGGACTATGCAGGCAACTCCATCACAGAGACAGCCTATAATGCCTATGCTGACCGCTATTTTGCAAACTGCGCGAAAGTGACATTCGCTCCAGGGAGCGGTACGTCGACCCAGGTGACGGCAGCCCCAACTGCAACACCGATTCCCACCCCGGCCCCGACGCCTGCGCCTTCGCAGAATTTCAGTGGACCGGTGCCGGTGATTACAAAGAACCCCACCAGCGAGTCCATGACCACAGGAGGCACCACCTGGTTTATTGCCCATGCCCGGAATGCAGAACGCATCGAATGGAAGGGAGTAAGCCCGGACGGGTTTGTCTATACGGTCAGGGAGATGCTGGCAATTCACCCGGGGCTTGCGCTTGAGGAGCAGGCCAACGATACCCTGTGTGTGCGGAATGTTCCGACCTCGCTGAACGGCTGGGGCTTTCAGGCCCGCTTTGAAGGCAAAGGAGGCGTGGCCGTCAGCAGCACCGCCTATATTTACGTGAAGGACTACATCGGCGCGTACCAGAGCGTTCTGAATGTCTACCGGATGGCTTATCAGGCGGGCGGGCATACTGCCCAGTATGCCATGGCCAATGGTCTGAGCCCGATGATTGCCCACAGCGGACATGTCGGTTATGCGTTCAAGGATCTCGACAAGGACGGTACACCGGAGCTTTTCATCGCGGGGCTTAACACCGACGAAGCAGCAAAGTCCGCTGTCTACGATGTCTATGCCCTTATCGGAGGCGTTCCGACGCGTCTCGCGGTATCAAGCGAGCAGGATTGCTTCTACCTGTGCACGGACAACACCCTGTTCAACATCGCCTCTGCCGGAACCGGTACGGCCCATTATTTCACTTATCGCTTCCGGAACAACAGGCTTGGCGCCGTTGACGGCTATAAGAGCTGCCCGACCGACAATGCCCGGGTGAAATACTATTATCAGACTGGGGCCTATACCCCGGAAGTGCAGAAGACCGATGTTCCGATTACGGAGAATGAATTCGGCACCCGTGTATTCGAGAGGGTGAATACGGTCTTCCAGCTCCTGTACACGCAGCTCGCTTAAGGTATTACCGATTATTTTGGAGGTATTGTCAGTGGAAACAAAAATCATGTTCGGCGCAGCCATTTTCTTTGCCGGGTGGCTCTGGTTCTATGTCTTCATGCGCCAGTTTCTCTTCAACTTCGTCACAGCGTATCCGCTGATCCGCGAGATGCAGGCAATCGACCCGGATCTGATAGCGGTAGGCGCAAAGCGCTATACCACCACCTCAGTGCTGGTATGCACGCTTATTTCCGTTGTTATCATCGGGATTATCCTGTACTTCTGCCCAATGTATCTGATCATCTGCTTCTTTGCCGGGGCTCTGCTGTGCTGTGCACTCATTGCGACCCGCCTTTCACCAAAGAACAAAGCCATGTTCGAGAGCTTCTGCGCCGGCTACTGCCGCTTTGTTCCGGATGACGAGCTGCGTACCCTGATGTATAATAAAGAGATCGGCAAAATCAACCGCCGCCTGCGCGAAATGGGCTATGACCACAGCTTTGTACCGAAGTTTACAGATAACGGAAAATAATTCCGCATATCATTTTGAAACAGCCGGAGACGGGAACTGCATCCCGCCTCCGGCTGTGTGCAAATATGAGTTTTCACTTTTACCCTTCGTTTACGATCAGCTGCAGTACGTCCGGCCTCGCGTAATGGCCGATGACATCGTGCTCCATCCGGCAGGAGGCGGCAAGCTGCATGTCGAGATCGGCATAAATGATCTTTTCCTCATCCCAAACGGGCTCGGTCACATAGTGGCCGAAGGGATCGATAATACAGCTGCCGCCGCGGCAAACCATCTCCGGCAGCTTCCCGATCGCATCCCATTCATGAAGATCCGCCGGATATGAGCTCCTGCGCACAATCATGTCGGCATTTATGAAAAAGCATTTTCCCTCAATGGCAATATGCTGGATGGTTGCCTGCCATTCGGGGTTATCGTTTGTGTTTGGAGAGATGTAGAGGGTGATGCCCTTCTGGTAGAGGGCGACGCGTGCCAGCGGCATGTAGCTCTCCCAGCAAATCAGGCTGCCGAGAGGGCCCCAGGGAGTCTGTGTGATCGGGAAATAATCACGGTTTCCATCCCCCCAGACAAGCCTCTCACTTCCGGTGGGTTTGAGCTTGCGATGAACCTTCCAGGAGCCATCCGGTTCAAAGACGGCATTGCTGTTATAAAGCGTTCCACTCACCGAATCCCGTTCCGAAAAGCCCATGCTGATGTACGCGCCGGCCTCTCGGGCTGCGGCGGCAAGTGCAAGAAACTCCGGTGCGCCGCTGATGAGGGAGGCGTCATAGTATCGCTTCCAGTCCAACCGGCCGGACTCCGAGCGCTTGCCCATGCTGAAGCCAAAATTCATGCCGATGGGATATCCCGGAATGAAAAGCTCCGGGAAGACAATCAGGTTTGCGTTTTCGGAAGCAGCGTTCCGCACCAGGGCAAGCGCTTTTTCCAGAGACGCGTCCTTATCAAACATCACCGGTTCTGCCTGAACCAGCGCCACCCTGCAGTTTTGTTTTATGTCTTTCATTGAAGTCCCCTTTGCCGAAGCATCTGTGAAGTGAATAAACCAACCGTTTCTGTATGAATTCTATCATATTCAGCCGGGAAAGTATATCTTTTTTTATTCCTTTCGGCATGTTTACGTCTTTCTTTTTCCTGCGGTTCGTGTTAGAATACGAAGAGATTGACTTTGGAGGATCAACAATGGGCGATAACTATATCAGCTACCGTGAGGAGAACGGCAGCATTAATATTTCGGAAGAGGTCATTTCCAGCATCGTGCGCACCGCCGTCAGCGAAGTAGAAGGCGTTGCAGGGCTCAGCACGACGGCCGGTGCGGAGTTTGCAGAACTGCTTGGAATCAAGACCCTTCCCAAGGGCGTAAAGATCCGCTTTGAGGACAGCAAGATCATCACCGACACCATCATCACCGTGCAGTACGGAAACAATGTGGTGAACGTCGCAAGAAATGTCCAGCAGGCGGTGAAGAACGTGATTGAGTCGGTTACGGGCTTTGAGGATGCCGAGGTGAACGTTCATGTCTCTGGCATCTCTTTCGACAGATAAGGGTACACTATGACAAGAATGACTGCAAGGCAGCTGGCGGTCCTGCTGCTGTTTGCCATGGAAGAAAATCCAGCCTCCCCGGAAGAAGCCGCAGAGCTGTTTTTCTCAGAGGAGCACTATGCCAGCCTTCAGGGGGAAGATAAAATCTTTGAGGAATTCCCGGACGAGGAGCAGATGGCCTATATCCGCCGGGTGACGGATACGGCGATTGCGCATCAGGAAGAGATCGATGCCATTATCGAGAAGCATGCCCAGGGCTGGCGGAAGGACAGGCTTGCCCGGACGACGCTTGCGATTCTGCGCTGCGCATTGTGTGAAATCTGCTATCTGGACGATATCAGCGCTGCCACCGCGGTAAATGAAGCTGTGGAGCAGGGAAAACGCTACGATTCGCCGAAGGCGGCTGCCTTTATCAACGGCGTTCTCGGCTCGTACCTGCGGGATTATGCATGAGCATGGAAAACGCCCGCCTGACGCTTACAGTTACCGAGCTGAATCAGGCTGTGAAGGATGCCCTGGAGTCGAACCCGTTTTTTGCGGATCTCTGCGTGCGGGGGGAGCTTTCCAATTATAAAATCTATCCTTCCGGGCATCATTATTTTACACTGAAGGATCAGAACAGCAGCCTGCGCTGCGTGATGTTCCGAGGAAGCGCGCAGCATCTGCGCTTTCGGCCGGAAAACGGGATGAAGGTCTCGGTGTTCGGAAGCGTGCGCGTATATCCGCGGGATGGGGCATATCAGCTCTATGCCACGGCCATCATGCCGGAGGGCGCGGGCGATCTGCAGGTCGCCTTTGAGCAGCTGAAAAGAAAGCTGGACGAGGAAGGCCTGTTTGATCCGGCCCACAAGAAACCGCTGCCACACTTCCCAGGGAGAATTGCGCTGATTACGTCATCGGCAGGCGCTGCGGTGCATGACATGATCCGGATTTTCGGCAGGCGCTGGCCCATGGCAGAGCTCGTGCTGCTGCCCGTGCGCGTGCAGGGAACGGAAGCGCCGGCGGAGATCGCAGGCGCCATTCGTTATGCCAATGAATTCCGCGTGGCGGATCTGATCATTACAGGCAGAGGCGGTGGATCGCTGGAAGATCTATGGGCCTTCAACGATGAACGTGTGGCAAGGGCAATCTACCATTCACAGCTTCCGGTTATTTCAGCCGTGGGGCATGAGCCGGATGTAACGATCTCGGACTATGTGGCAGACAGAAGAGCTTCCACGCCCTCAAATGCGGCAGAAATTGCCGTGCCGGATCAGCGGGCCATGCAGGATGAGCTTCGGGCAATGGAAGCCAGGCTGGCAGCGCCTGTGGAGGCCATGCTGAAGCGCTGTAGGCAGCATCTGGAGAATCTGGGGAAAAAGCGCGTGCTGTCGGATTCGGAAGCATTTGTGGATCTGCGGCGCATGGAACTGGACCGTCAGAGCGAAAGGCTGTCCTCTGCTTACCGCAGGATTCTGCTGGAGAAAAAGGGACTGGTCGCGAAGGAAGCCGCGGCGCTTGATGCGATGAGCCCAATGAAGGTCCTTGCACGCGGTTATGCTGTGGCAACAGATCATGCGGGCACGGTGGTCAGAAGCGTAGAGCAGCTGACAGCCGGAGAGCATCTATTGCTCCGGCTGCAGGACGGTCAGGCGAGCTGTGTTGTGGAGGAATGGAATCATGCAGGAACGGTCATTTGAAGAATCCATAAAACGACTGGAAGAGATAATCGGGCACCTCGAGAAGGGGGATATCGCGCTGCAGGAGTCACTCTCGCTGTTTGAAGAGGGGACGGCTCTGCTTGCCGCGTGCAACAGGATGCTGGAGAGCGCCGAACAGAAGGTGCTGCAGCTGAGAAAGGGCGCCGACAGACAGCCCGAGGCATTCCCGTTCGAGGACAGTGCGTCAGGGAACGAATAAAAGCTGATACACGCAGGAGTATTATGAATACAAAGAAGACAGAGCTGAACGAGATCAAAGAGCAAATTGACAACAGACTGGAGAGCTTTTTCACATACGATGAAAGAGATCCCCTTCGCGGCTATGCGGATGCCATGCGCTACAGCCTGCTGGCAGGAGGTAAGCGCATCCGTGCCATCCTGCTGCTGGAATTCTGCAGAATGTGCGGGGGAGACCCGGAGAAGGCAATGGACGCTGCCTGCGGGCTGGAGATGCTGCACGCCTACAGCCTGATCCATGATGATTTGCCGTGCATGGATAACGACGATCTGCGCCGCGGCAAGCCCACCAACCATATCGTCTATGGCGAGTGTGTCGCGACGCTTGCGGGTGATGCGCTGCAGGCGGAAGCATTCCGGACGATTCTGCGATCCCCGCTTCCTGCGTCTGCGAGACTTCGCTGTGCGGAGCTTCTTGCCGATGCTGTGGGGATCGAGGGCATGTGCGGCGGCCAGTATCTGGATATGCAGGGCGAGGGACACACGCTGACAACGGAGCTGCTGGATGCCATCAACGTGCGCAAGACCGGTGCCCTGATCTGCGCCGCGTGTGCCATGGGCGTTGCGGCGGCAGGCGGAACCCGTGAGCAGGAGGAGGCAGCGATGGCCTTTGGCCGCTGCATCGGTATGGCATTCCAGATCCGCGATGATATGCTGGATGTGCTGAGCACCGCCGAGGAGCTTGGAAAGCCGATCGGTTCGGATCAGGCGGAGCAGAAGAACACCTATATGGCGCTTCTGGGCGAGGAAAAGTGCGCCGCAGAGGTGGAGCGCCTGACGGAAGAGGCAAAGCAGGTTCTGCATGCGCAGTTTGCAGAGACCGCCGTTCTGGAGCAGTTTGCAGACAGTCTCGTCAGCCGGAGAAGCTGATAATGAATATTCTTTCCAGAATTGAATCAACAGAAGACATCAAGAAGCTCAGCCCGGAAGAACTGGAACAGCTGGCAGCTGAGCTGCGCCTGTTCCTGATCCGGTCTGTGGCGAAGACGGGAGGCCATCTTGCGTCCAACCTGGGCACGGTCGAGCTTACGCTGGCGCTGCACCGGGTCTATGACTCACGCAAGGACAGGATTGTTTTCGATGTCGGGCATCAGAGCTATATTCACAAGATTATCACCGGACGCAGGGAACAGTTCAGCACCCTGCGTCAGTTTGGCGGGCTTTCGGGTTTTCCCAAACCATATGAGGCGGTTGACGACGCCTTCATCGCAGGCCATGCATCCAATGCCGTCTCGGTGGCGGTGGGAATGGCAAAGGCCCGCACAGCCCTCGGCGACAGCTATGACGTGGTTGCACTCCTTGGCGATGGGGCGATGACGGGAGGCCTTGCCTATGAGGGCCTTGCTGCAGCGGCAGCCAGCCGCGAGCCGATTGTCATTATCCTCAACGACAACAACATGTCCATTGACCAGAGTGTCGGCGGGACGGCGAGCCTTCTGCAGGAGATGCGCATCAAGCCGGGATATATCCGCTTCAAGCGCAGGTACAGGGAAGCCATGTCTTCCATGCCGCAGGTGTATCAGTTCAGCCACCGCGTCAAGGAGATGTTGAAGGGAAAGCTGCTGCCGTCGAATATGTTCAGCGCCATGGGGCTCAATTATATTGGCCCGGTAGACGGACACAACCTGGCGGAGCTGGAATCTGTCCTGCAGCTGGCCCGCGATATGCGCGAGCCTGTTCTTGTACATGTGCTGACAAAGAAGGGCAGAGGCTGCAGCTTCGCGGAGGAGCACCCGGAGATTTATCACGGCGTTGGTCCCTTTAATCCTCAGACAGGAGAGCTTCCTCCGGCAAAGCCGAGCTTCTCGGAATGCTTCGGCAAAGTCATGTGTGAACTTGCCTCTGAAGAAAACCGCGTGGTCGGCATCACGGCCGCCATGTGCCTGGGCACAGGGATGGAAGAATACGCTACCCGCTTTCCCCGGCGCTATATCGACACCGGCATTACCGAAGGGCACGCTACGGCGATGGCCGCCGGCATGGCAAAGCAGGGCCTGATTCCTGTGTTCGCGGTCTATTCCACGTTCCTGCAGCGTGGTTATGATATGCTGATTCACGATCTCTCCCTGCAGGGGCTGCATGTTGTGCTCGGGGTGGACCGGGCAGGCCTCGTCGGAAGCGATGGAGAGACACATCATGGCCTGTTTGACGTAGCCTATCTGCGCTCGGTGCCGGGAATGCAGATTCTGTGTCCGGCGAGTTTTTCGGAGCTGCGGAGTCTCATGCGGCAGGCTGTTCTGGAAATGGACGGACCCGTAGCCGTACGCTATCCGCGGGGCGGGGAAGGCATGTATAAAGACCATCATCCGGAGCCGGAGACCGTACTGCGTGAAGGAACGGATATTACGATTGCGGCATATGGAACGATGATCAACGAAGCGCTGAAAGCTGCGGAGATCCTCGGGGAAGAAAATATCTCGGCAGAGGTAATCAAGCTCTCGCGAATTGACGGAGACAGCTTCCCCGAAACCATGGAGAGCATCCGGAAGACCGGAAAGCTTCTGATGGCAGAGGAAGTCTGCGACGCAGGCTGCGTTGCCGATGTGATGATTTCAGCGGCAGTGCGGAGCGGCGTTTCCCTGAGAGCCTGCAAGGTGAACCTGGGTGACGGCATTGTGACCCACGGAACACGGGAACAGCTGATGCATTTGCATGGTATTGACGCTGCCGGCATTGTGAAGGCAGCAAAGGAACTGGGCAATGGCGAAGCAGAGACTTGATCAGAGGGTGGTGGAGCTCGGTCTTGCTGAGAGCCGTGAGAAGGCCAAAACACTGATTATGAGCGGCGAGGTTTTCCTTGACGGCAGGCGTGTGGACAAGCCGGGGATGATGATCCCGGCGGAAAGCCTGCCGGAGGTTCGCGGACAGGGATTGCGCTATGTCAGCCGCGGCGGACTGAAGCTGGAAAAAGCCCTTCAGGTATTCCCGGTTCTGGCAGAAGGCAAGGTCTGCCTTGACTGCGGCGCTTCTACCGGTGGCTTTACGGATGTCCTTCTTCAGAATGGAGCAAAGAAGGTCTATGCCGTTGATGTGGGGTACGGGCAGCTTGCATGGAAGCTCCGTCAGGATGAACGCGTGGTCAGCCTTGAGAGAACCAACCTGCGGTATCTGACGGCAGAGCAGGTTCCGGAGCAGATTGACCTTGCGGTGATGGATGTTTCCTTCATCTCCATTCGGCTGATTTTGCCAGTGGTGCGGCCCTTCCTGAAACCCGGGGCT
>CADBNC010000125.1 GCA_902795885.1 Oscillospiraceae bacterium | reverse complement strand
GTCATGCTGGCCACCCGGTCCATGCGGATCATGAAGCTGGCCATGCCGCCGGAGCGCTGGACACCCGAAGGGCAGGATCCGGAGGAACACTATCGCAGGATCTTTGACTTTGAGAAACACCACTTTTCTTCCCGAACCATCTGGCGGGTGTTCTGGGGCACGAACAACTACCGCATGCCCGATCCCGTGCCGCCAGTGGGCACAAAGATCGAATACTGGTACGGCGAGGAAGAGAAACGGGCCCGGAAGAACAACCTGGCCTGGGTCCGCAGGATTTATCCGCAGACGGTGCCGAGGGAATTCAAGGGTCTGGCCCACGCGGAGCTGGTCCTGGTGTTCCCGGAGCGGTTCCGTCAGGAGATTATGCGGTTCCTGAGCGAGGAGTGAAACGCTGTGAATCCGCTGAACAGACAATGAAATGATTACAACATTGCTTTTATCTCTTGCCCTGATGGCGGCGCTGTTCCTGCTGCTGTTTGCCGCAGTCGCACTGGTGCAGGACAAACGACTGTTTACATCTGCGCCAAAAGACATTCAGGCAGCGGTCCAGCCGAAGCCGGAACGCTTCGCCGGACAGCAGGTCCTTGGCTGGCTTCTTCTGGTCTTTGCCGTCGCGTGCTACCCGGCAGCCTTTATCATTGGCGCACGGGAGGGAGCGGACCAGGGCTTTGGCTTCTGGCAGTTCTTCCTCCGTTTTTTCCTGATGCTGATGCTGAACAAGGCTTTTGATGTCGCGTTCTTCGACTGGTACCTGCTGTGCCGCTCCCGGTTTTTTCCGCGGTATTTTCCGGAAACGGAAAAGCTGCTCGGACCGCATCTGTTCGGGTACAACCGGAAGGAGCATCTGCTCCATGTCGTGCTGTTTATCCCGGCCTGCCTGCTGATGGCGTGGCTGGCGACCGTCGCTTTCTGAGGAGGTAGAAACACATGAAGTACGCTGGTATGCCCATGGGCATGTGGATGCTGTTCCGGAGCTCCTTCCGGGAACACCTGGTTTCCGTGCTGGGATTCAGCAAAGGCGAAGCAAAGCGAGTGTCCGCTGCCGCCAGGCCAAAGTACCGTCAGATCATCGCCATTCTGCCGGAATTCGAGAAAGCAGACCGGTTCAAGATAAACATCGTCAACTGCGCCATGTTCTCGGCGTTTGTGGTCTCCATGGAGAGGAAGCCGTCTGTAGAGAAGCTAACAGACTACTATGCCGCAGCCATGATGACCGCGCCCATGCGATTCTTCTGCCGGATGATGGGCAGGAAGAAATTCAGCGCACAGGACATCCGCGGCATGCAGGCCACGGCGGTTTTGCGAGCGGCGGATCGCAACCCTTACTCCTGGAACATGGAGTTTCTGCCCTATGCGGACGGCAGCGGCTACGAGGCCCGGTTCAGCCAATGCGGCATCTGCGCCCTGATGAAAGAGCTGGGGCTTTATGCGTATGTCCCTGCAATGTGCCATCTGGACTACACCATGGCGGAGGCGGGCGGAGCCTGCAATTTCGTCCGGGCATATACGCTTGCCTCCGGCGGGCCGTACTGTGACTGCGGATACAAGAAGAAAGGGCGTGCCTGACCCTGATCACGCTCCTATCCGATTCTGATTTGTCATCATTTACTGAAATTCAGTCTTGACAGCAGGCGCGCCATGTGATATAATCACGACGTTAGATTAAGCTAACTTCATTGCCGCGAAAGAAGGGCTTCCCCTGTTTCTAAAGCGGCTTTTCTTAAGATTATAAGTTAGATTAAGCTAACTATAGCGATGCATAACTCTGGAGGTCAGCCATGTCCAATGAAGTCCTGATCCGCTGCTGCGCGCCGACGATGGCCTGCCTGAAAACAGGGAATATGTTCGCTTGCGCCTTTGAAAACCGAAGTCAGATGACCGATGAGCTGCGCCGGCTGAATCAGTGTCTGGGACGGAAAGGTCTGCGGATCCTGCCACTGAGGTGGCAGGATGGAAAAGCGCTGCTGTATCTGTACCGGCCGAAACTGCTGGAACGTGATCTGCGCGACCCCCTATCCAGAAAACTCCTGTCGGAATGCGGATACACGTGTGAGGACGCCAACGTCTGTCTTGCCAGGCTGATAGCCCGTTTGCGCGCTGAAGAGGATTTCCCCCGTGAAGTGGGATTGTTTCTGGGTTATCCCCCGGCAGATGTGGAAGGATTCATGCGCCGTAGGGACAGCTATAAGCTTTGCGGCCTATGGAAAGTGTATGACGACGTTGAAAGTGCGCTCCGGCAGTTTACCCGGTGCCGGCATTGCACGAAGGTATACCTGGACTGCCTCTCCCGGGGTTTTACGCTGGACCGGCTGGCAGT
>CADBNC010000124.1 GCA_902795885.1 Oscillospiraceae bacterium | reverse complement strand
TATGCTGACGGGAGCGGATACGGCCCGTGTTGTCCAAAATCTGGAAGAACACATGCACGTCACCACCTATGTGCAGATGGTCATAACGCAGGTCCAGGGGATACTGAATCATCTGCCGGGAGTTTCCATCGGACAATAGGCCTGCTCGATAAAATAGCTGAAAACATACTGTCTGCTGCAGATATAGAAAAACCGCATCCTGACTGACCGTTCTTTTTGCGATCATACAGGGTGCGGTATTTTGCTGCCCGGCAGAGGCCGGATTATTCCTCCGGGTCAGAGGGGAGAATCTCAACCCGCTTGCCGCGGACGATGAGCTTCCCTGAGCAGAAGAGCGAAACAGCTTCATTCATCAGGGGCCATTCGCAGTCTTCCATGATCCGAAGGCGGAGCGTATCGATAGTATCGTTCGGCAGGACCGGCGTAGACCGCTGCAGAATCACTGCGCTGACGCGGCCGTCACCATCGGCAAAATAAGCCGTGGCACCAGTGACCTTCAGGCCGGAATCCAGCGCGAGAGCAACAGGATCGCCCTCTTCCTCGTTAAACGCGGGAAAAAGCGCAGGATATGTGGCAATAATGCGGTTTTTAAACTGATAGGGGATCACCCCGAGGGAGATGTCATAATCGGCAAGCAGGACAAGTTCCACGTCCATATCCTTCAGCTTGTTTGCCACGGCCATGCTGTGACTCGTCATGTTGGGGAAAAGATCAGGATCTACCACATAGACCGGGATACCGGCACTGTGCGCGCGGGAGACGGCATAACAATCGCGCTGCGGGCAGAGAACGGCCACCAGCTCAAAATTCGGTATTTCATTAAAATAAACCGCATCCAGAATTGCCTGGAGCCTGGCCCCGTCGCCGGAAGCCAGAACGGCTGCCCTGACCATGATCTGCGCGCCCTCCCGGAAAAAGATACTTGTATGCGTAGGAAAGAATGAGTATAATATGGAAAAAATATCAAAATGGACAACTGCGGGACAGATTGGCAAACAGCCCAGAGGCTGACAACCATTTTTCTATTATACTTTATCTTATGTCCGTGGTCAAGGGTTGAGGAGACGGAATGACTGAAATTTATCTGATCCGCCATACGCAGGCGGAAGGAAACCGCTATCGCATGATGCAGGGATTCTGGGACGGCGGCGTAACAGATCTGGGGAAAAAACAGATCGAGGCGCTGGAAGAGCGCTTCCGTGATTTCCCGATGGATGCGGTGTATTCCAGTGACCTGAAGAGGGCGGTGATGACGGCGGAAGCAGTTGCCCGCCGGGATGGTGGCCCGATTCGGACGAGCCGGCAGCTGCGCGAAATCAACATCGGCCCCTGGGAGAAGAAGTTCTTCGGCAATGTATGCCATGAGACACCGGACCTGGCGAATACATTCATGTATGACGCGGAAAACTGGCAGATGGACGGGGCAGAAACTTATGCCCAGGTGCGGGACCGCGCCCTGGCGGAGCTGAAGAAAATAGCGCGGGAGAATGACGGAAAGCGTATTGCGGTTATCAGCCATGGTGTGACGATCCGCTGCCTGCTCTGGGCGATTACAGGCATCCCGCTGGCGGACGTGAATGCCATGCCGATCTCCCGCAATACAGCAGTATCGAAGCTCATCTGGGATGGGGAAAGCTTTCATGCTGAATATCTGAACGATGCCTCTCATCTGCCCCTTTCGGCACAGACAAGCTGGAGCACGGCAGGGGATGTACGGGACGAGCCTCTGGATCCGGCTAGAGATCGGGTATACTATGAAGCCTGCTATGAAGATGCGTGGTGCTTTTCACACGGGAGCCTGAAGGGCTATTCCCCGGATGTATATTTTCAGGCGGCAAAACAGCACCTGCATGAGATGCCTGGCTCGGTAATGCGGCTTTATCACGGGGACGAGCCTGTCGGACTGATTGACCTTGACCCGAAAAGAGGAGCGGAAGACAAGGCGGGCTGGATCAGCCTTCTGTATCTGAAGGAAGAATACCGGAATAAAGGCTACGGTATTCAGGCCCTGGCCAGACCGATTTTCTTCTACAAGGCGCTGGGACGGCATGCCCTTCGCCTGCAGGTGGCAGAGGCAAACGGCCTCGCCTGCGCGTTTTACAGGCGTGAAGGCTTCCGGGTAACCGGAGAACAGCAGGGTGTTTCCGGGAGACTGTTCCTGATGGAAAGAAAGCTGGAAATGAACTGAGACGGACGGTGAAGCATGGCACAGGAAGTGGAGAAAGAGAGACCGGGCAGAGACCCGCATGCGCCGCATGAGCCCCGCGCTAACACGGCCAGGTTCCGGCCTTCCAGAATCAAAAAGCTGAAAATTGAGCCGGGCCGAAGGATCCTCGTCATATCGGACATTCATGCAAATGTCGAGTATTTTGAGGGCGTGCTGAAGCTTGCGGATTTCAGCGATGACGATGTGCTGATCATCGATGGGGATTTCCTGGAGAAAGGGAAGGAGAGCCTGAGGCTGCTGCGCATCCTGATGGAAATGGCACAGAAGGAAAACGTCCATCTGGTATGCGGTAACTGCGATGACTGGGCGGACATGTATCAGCCGTGCTTTCCAGACGAGGTGGCGCAGTACATCATCAAATATATTCAGTATCGAAAATGGGGTCTAATCTGGGAACTCTGCCTGGACCAGGGCCTGGATCCGATGACACTGACGGATTTTATCCCGGTAAAGAAGCTGCTTTA
>CADBNC010000123.1 GCA_902795885.1 Oscillospiraceae bacterium | reverse complement strand
TACGAGGAACTGGGTGACGGAGGAGAATTTGAGGCCTTCAAAAAGCAGCTGATCGATGAGATCAATGACCTTCATATCGAAGGAATGCCCAGGGTCGAAAAACTCAATGCCCTGGTCGGGGAATATGTCAATCTGGAATATCGCCTTCCGAACGGCCTGAAAGTGAAATGGCTGGACGACAGGACGACTTATCTGGGGAACCAGCTGGAGTCGGAGATCAGGGAAGGTCTTTGCTTCGGTGTGCTCGCCAATATGGAGTTCATTCTGGTCTGCACTTATGGAAAGGGCGGGGCGGATCCGGAGCTCATTCTTTATAAAAAGAGATAGGTCTGTGTGGTAACGATTATCTAACGACGATATGGCAACCTCCAAGGGGGTTCCGGAGCAGGTCAGAGCGATCGCAGTTTTTTCGCCCGGGCCTGCTCAATGATGTCATTGATATTATCTTCATTTATCAGTTCGGGATATTTCTGTTCTATCTCGAGAACAGATTCTTTCGCCTGGTTCTCTTCCGCCATTTGTGTCTCAAAGAGTGTTTTTAGATCCGGGCTTTCCAAGGCTTTTTCCAGAACAGCGCGGGCATAATCATCAACCTTATCCCAGGAACCGTAGAGTTCGGTCACGGCATGGTCGACCATTTCAAAATCGATAGGATCGCCCGCAAGCTGGTGCTCATAGAGAACACCGATGATATCTGAAAGATCTGCTTTATAGCGCCTTCCTGAGACCAGCTTCATGGCGATCAGGTAAGCTCCCTTAATAGTGCGGATCTCGATTACATTTGAACGGGTGCAGACATATTCTGAATGAATAACAAGTTCGCTGCTGTAAGAAGCAGTGGTAATGAAGTCCGCATTCAGCCATCCGTTGGGCAGATGATACCTGTCTCCCACATGGTTAATGGCGTCTTTCATGGCGTCGGAAGCACTGATCACCGCATCGATATCCGTTGTCATTTCGCGAAATCCGTAATTTGTCAGTACAGCGGCGCCTCCGACCAGGATGATTTCTGCCTTTGTTCGTTTGCCGCTCAGTTTCCGGTATTCTTTTGCAAGCTCCTGAAGGTAAAAATCGAGATTCTCTTTGTTGAATGTGTTTTCAGCAGACATTGCGAATCTCCTTTTCTACGATATTGAAACGGATGAATTCCGGGATAGATTCCGCTGCAGCCTGAGCCTTTACGTCAAGCGAAGGATCCAGGCTGGCGGCAAGCTCAATATCTCTTGGGTATATGGTCTTTTTCAGAGAAGTAGAGCGGATGGAATCGTAATTTTTGCATAAGGGCAGATGATTCTCACGGCTGAGATAGTCGACCATTGCCAGTGTATAATAGGCTTCCGGATACCATTTGCGGGACCAGTACCGCCCGATATCGTCTGACCGGAGCGTGTCAATGATGAAGTCTATGTCACCTTTTTCTTTTACCAGGTGACAGACATTGCTTTTAAAGGTCTCAAAAGCAGCGCGGACTTCGGAAGAACGAAGCTTTTGATACAGTTCGTCCATTGTTGTGTTCAGAGCAGAGGCAAGCCGATAAACAGTTTCAGCCGCACACTTTTCAATGCTGGTCTTCTCTTTGACCAGCTCGAGAAGGGTCGTATATGGAATGCCGCTTATTTTAGAACACTGATAAGTGGACATGTTTTGCTGTTCCAGGAGAATGGCTAACCGCATGCTTCTCACCTCTCTTTCACTATTAGTATAACGGTATACCGTTAAAAACTCAATACGCAGTATAACGGTATACCGTTAATCATTTAAACTTTGGCTGGGAGCTCAGGGCATACTGACATGGAAGCCGAATCGCACCTTCGGGTTGTCGTGTAACGACGACAGCCCGTTTTTTAATACAAAATTTCTCTTGCAAATCGAACATATGTTTGGTATGATGGGTTCACAGGAAAGGAGCAGACTGCTCCAGATAGAAAACCAGACAGAAAATCAGAGAGAAAATCGCCGCATGACGGGAGGGGCTTTTATGCAGCATAAGGATCCGGAGCTGATGAAGAGAATCAACACGTTTATCGGTGAGTTTTACCTGGATCACGACCGCACGCCGTCGACAACGGAGATCGCGAGGCAGTTCGAGATCTCAAGGAGCAGCGCGCAGCGTTATCTGGTCGCCATGGATCAGAGAGGCATGCTTTTTTATCAGGGAGGGAAACTTGCCGTAGAGAAGATGGAAAAACTCAGGCCGGACCGCGCGCAGGCCCCTCTGGTCGGCAGTGTCCCCTGCGGGGAGATGACTTATGAGGAAGAGAATGTCGAATGCGTGATGACGCTTCCGAAGGCGATCTTCGGGGCAGGGCCGTTCTATATTCTGCATGCTTCCGGTGATTCCATGGAGGACGAGGGGATCGAAAACGGCGATCTTGTTGTTATCCGTCAGGAGACTGACCCGAAGAAAGGAGATCTCGTCGTCGCGCTTGACGCCGAGAACCGCAATACCCTCAAAAAGTACAGCGGAAAGGACCGGAAGAGCGGCAAAGCGATCCTTAAGTATTGCAACAAAGCGGTCTACGGGGACAAGGCGATCCTGGTAAAGGAGCTCGTGTGCCAGGGAGTCGTCAGCCACGTGATCAAAAAGAAATGACGGGCCTCGTATGGAAAGGACCTATATCTGCATTGACCTGAAGTCTTATTACGCCTCGGTGGAATGCGTCTTCCGCGGCCTGGATCCGCTGAAGGCCAACCTGCTGGTGGCGGACCCGTCCCGCTCCGACCAGACGATCTGTCTGGCGGTCTCTCCCTCCCTCAAAGCCATAGGCGTTCCGGCCAGGCCGAGGCTCTTTGAGGCCAAGCAGAAGATCGGGGAGTATGAGGCCCGGCATCGCACAAAGGTGGACTACATCATCGCGGTCCCGAGAATGGCGGAGTACGAGCGGATCTCTGCGCAGATCTACGGGATCTATCTCCGCTATGTCGCGCCGGAGGACGCGCATATTTATTCCATCGACGAATGTTTCATCGACTGCACCGGCTATCTGCATATGTACCGGGAGGCGGCGGAGGCGGCCGGCACAAATCCGGCCCACACCATGGCGATGACCATGATCAGGGATGTCCTCAGGGAGACCGGAATCACGGCGACCGTCGGGATCGGGACCAACCTGTATCTGGCGAAGATCGCGATGGATATCATGGCAAAAAAGTCGCCGGCGGACAAGGACGGCGTGCGGATCGCGGAGCTGAATGAAGATTCTTACAAGTTCCTTTTGTGGGATCACCGGCCGCTGACGGATTTCTGGCAGATCGGCCCGGGAAAGGCAAGGAGGCTGTACAAGGCCTGCATGCAGACGATGGGTGATATCGCTGAGCGGACGCAGTGGGACGAGGAGTTCTTCTATAAGACCTTCG
>CADBNC010000122.1 GCA_902795885.1 Oscillospiraceae bacterium | reverse complement strand
TGCCTGCTATTACACCGAGAGACAGCTGATTTGCGATCAGGAAGAAAGCGAAGAACACCAGCACAGCAATGAATGCTACGCAGAAGTTAATCTGCTTGTTTGCGGTATGGAAGAGGGCGAAGGCGCCCATTATCATACGGATGCATGCTATGAACAGGTTCTGATCTGTGATAAGCCTGTGCTTCCTGTGCATGTTCACGGGCCTGAGTGCTTCCGCATTGAGGAAATGACTATAGAAGATATTGAGGAAGGAAACGCGGAAGAGACGGCAGAGGCCGGAGCAGAATCTGTGGAACTGACAGACCCCGCAAGCGAAGTTAATCTCGAAGAAGCCCCGGTCGAGGAGCCGGCTGAAGCCAATCAGGAGCAAATGGCATCCGAAGGCGGCGAAAATGTCAATAACGAGCAGGATACGCAGACATCTGACAAGGCTGAAAACAGCGCATCGGATGTGGACACAGAGACCGATCAGGCGGATACCGATCCAACATTAAATCCAAACACAGAAGAGAACGCCAGCGGCATCATTCCTGCTGATACAAAACAGGAAAGCCCGACTGAGAAGGAAAAGGAGAGCTCACACGAAAGCGAAGACATGCCGGCAGCTGAGGAAAGTCAGGTAACTGCCGAAACAAATCCGGATCAGGAGAGCACAGGGGAAATCTCTGCTGACGAAACGGAAAAAACCGAACCTGAATCCGGCAATTCAGAAGAAGAAAAGACAGAAGAGAATTTGGAAGAGAAGATCGTGACTGCCCAGGCTTCCGTGGATGCCAAAACCGGAACAATCCGTTTCTCAGCTCAGGCTGGGGATGTCCTCGTCAACGTAGAAGCTGAATCCGGCGCTTTCCCTGAGGGGACTGAGATGAGAGTCAGCCCCGTCTATGATGAAAAGGTGCTGGGTGACGCTGCAGGCGCTGTTGAGGGCAAGGTTCTCCACGTGCAGGCAGTGGATATCTCATTCTGGATTGACGAAGAGGAGATTGAACCCGCAAAGCCGATACGAGTCACCATGACGCCGGCCGAGATCCCGAAAACCGGCTCATCAAAGCAGGAGGTCATCCACATTGACAATGACGGAGAGGCAGCGGTTGTTGCGCAGGAAGAGAGCGACGAAAAAGAGGTAATCTTCGAGGCGGACAGCTTCTCTGTGTATGCAATTGTTTACATTGAGATTGAAAAAAATGTGATCGCCTCTGATGGGGAGACCTATCACATTTCGGTAAGCTATGGCCCGGAGGCGGGGATCCCGGAGGGGGCGGAACTGGGAGTAACGGAAGTTCTCCCAGATTCCGAAGAATATCGGGCCTATGTACAGATGGCAGATGACACCATCGCGGATGAGATGGTGTCTTTTGCTAGATTCTTTGATATCACCATTCTGGCCAACGGCAGGGAAGTGCAGCCGCTGGCGCCTGTGGAAGTGAAAATTGAGCTTGCCGATGATCTCGACGATACCGCAAAGGCGATACACTTCGGCGAAGATATCGAAGTGCTGAATGAAGCTGTTGTCAGTCAGGCGGAGAGCGCAGAAAACGCCGACGCTTTGATAAACGAAGTTTCATTCTCAACCGAGGGCTTTTCAGTTTACGGTGTTGTACTGACAACGCTGAAGAAGACAATCGAAGCCTCTGACGGGAATACCTATCAGATCAGTGTCACCTATGGAGCAGATGCAAAGATCCCTCTGGATGCGGTACTGAGTGTCAAAGAAATCCTGGAGAAACTCGAAGCTGCTGACGGGGCTACGGAGTATGAGACATACATTGCGAAAGCACAGGATGCGCTCGGCCTGGAGACAGGTGTTTTTCCGTATATCCGGGTTTTTGATATCACCATCCAGAATGAAAACGGAGAAAAGGTTAGCATCTCTGCTCCGGTTAATGTCAGAATTGAACTGGCAGATAAAGAAGCGGGTCAGGATGCAGAAGTTATACATTTTGCAGATGGAGCGGAGACCGGCGAAATAATCAGCGGCGTGGAGCAATCGGGGAATACTGTGAGTTTTGAAGCAGAGGGTTTCTCGGCCTATGCTATCGTAACAGGGCCGCCCGCAGTTCCGGTCGGCTGGCACACAGTTGCTTCGATTTCAGAGCTGCTCGATGAGCACGCGAACACAGGTGTATATATCGGGAATCAGAGCGGGTTTTATTATGGGAATACAACTACGGGTGACAGCAAGAGAACGGGTATTACCAAGACAAAGCCGGCAGAGAATTATCCGGGGAAGCAGGCAGCGCTGTATTATTTTGAACAGGTAGAAGATTCTGAGAACCAGGTCTATGCATATTGCTATGCCAAAGACGGTACGACGAAGCAGTATGTCTACAACGGTAATAACAACAGTTTGTCGTTTACAACAGAAGAGAATAAAACGGCCTTTACGCTGACGCAGAAAGGCAATGGCATCTTTACATTAAACAACGGCAGCTGGTACTGGAACATGCAGGGTGGAGCAAGCGGCACTAGGTTTTGCTCATATAACAGCGAAAATGATCCGAATAACAATGTCAATTTCTGGTATTTTACGGAAGCTGAAAGTGACCCCTACAGCCTGGATGAAAAGACCTATGGCCTGATGTTCTGGGATGAGAGTCTCTATGGCAAGGCTCTGATGGCAAGCACAGGAAGTGCAAATACTCTGCATGCAAAGCCGCTGATGGTGCTGGCGACTGCAGACAACAAAGAGCAGCTGTTTGTGCCGAATGACAGCGATATTTCCATGTGGACTTTTTCCTGGATCAGGAATGATTATTACAATCTGACCGCGACAGTAAATGGAAGCACAAAGTATTTGAAGATTGATACAAAAGGACTGTCTTTGGTTGATGACGAGGCAGATGCAAGTCCGATTCAGGTGGTTCCCGGAACCGGCACCCATGCCGGTCAGATTGGCCTGAAATCCGGGGAAGCTACGCTGACATACAGCGGCTCTGCGGACACGGGGTTCTCTGTAGGAGGCAGTGCCGGAACTGAGTGGCTGAATCTCGTGGACCTTTCAGAGCTAACCTCCGATTATTATAAGACTTACTCCGCCAGCAAGGTCGGTGTTTCGGATGAAAGCATCACGACAGGTTCAAAGGTCATTGTATATACCCGTGCCTGGAATGAAGAGACGCTGAAGTACGAGTACTATGCAGTTGACCACGATGGAACGCTGGTACGGTGTTATGAGAGCGGCGACTCCATTGAGTGGGTTGGCAATGTTATCAATACGATGCTCTGGCAGTTTACGGAGTATCAGAATGATGATGGCACACCCAGCTATTTCTATGAACTGTATAATGAATACGCCGAGAAATACCTGGCGCCTCAGCTGACAGGTGACCAGATCGTATCAGACGAAACAATCGGAATTAACATGAATGGACGCCGCAGCGGCCGCTACTATTCCCCGATTGTGGCCTGGGACGAAGCCAATTACTCCTATGCCGGATTAAAAGTGGTAGACGGGCAGATTGTATCCTGCCCCCTGTCCGAGGCAATGGATTTTTACTTTGCAGTCATGGAGGATGTTTCAGTCGATGATTCCCTGACTATGGTTAAAACGGTGGATCATACCCAATCCGGGATCACCATGAAACTGATCGATTATAATTCTACATTGATTAAAGGCGATGGAACTACCAGTACAACGGAACAGCATGCCGTTATGGGAACAAGCGTCTTTACACAATGGAATGAGCAGCCTGGCCTTTTAAGTACAAGCCTGGGTGAAAGTGGTTACCCGACTGTAATCGGAACCGGTAAATCGCTTTATGAGCTTTTTGGAAATGCGTCGGAGGTCAATCACCTCTTCATAGAAAGCACCTATAATGCCACCGGTTATTATGAGTTTGACAGCGCCCAGAATTTTGCAAGCTTAAAAGGGGCAACCAGCGGTAATTTCACCGTTTATAAGGAGCTCGGTACTTATGACGGGTCAACCAAGACTACGCTTAAACACGGTCAGTTCCTTCCTTTTAATGATATCGAGGCAGGACGGTTTGCTTCTGTAAACAGGCAGAATCTTTATTCAGCAACAGGGTCAGAACTGCCGAACGGCGATCCCAGAAAATATGAGAATCTGTATCTGGTCAATGGCAAAGAAGATCTGTATTTCGGAGTTGAGCTTGAAGCAAGCTTTACACAGACACCGAACGGCCTGGATGACTGGGGCCATGACATCATTTTCGAATTTACTGGAGACGATGACTTCTGGCTGTATGTAGACGGTGAATTGGTAATTGATTTGGGAGGGATCCACAGTGCTCTGCCGGGGTCAGTAAACTTCAGAACCGGTGCAGTGAATGTTAACGGAAAGGCTACAACGCTGAGAGCACTGTTTGAACAGAATTACCGTACACGCAACCAAGGCGCGACAGATGCTGAAGTTGCGGCCTACCTTGCACAGTATTTCGATGAAGGAAGCACCATATTCCGGGATTACTCCAGCCATACCATGCATATCTTCTATATGGAGCGGGGCGGCGGCGCCTCCAACCTCCACATGCGCTTCAACCTGGCTTCCGTGAAGCAGGGCACAGTTGAGCTCAGCAAATCTTTATCCGGAATTGATTCTACGGAATCCACTCTGGCTGAATTTGCTTATCAGATTACGTATAAAAAGAAAAACGACAGCAAAGAGTATTATCTGGAGAATTCAACCGCGGGTTCATCACAGCCAGAGAACTATGTATTCTATAAGGACACGGCGATTCCCGTGACATATAAAGAGTCTTTGACCATTGGAGGCGTTTCCTATAATAATGTTTTCATTCTGAAGCCGGATGAAAAGGTTGTGATCAATTTCCCGACATTTGGTCCCGATAAGGAGGAAATCGAATCCTATTCCATTGTGGAGTGCGGCGTGAATACAGTCATATACAAAAGTGTTATGGCAAATGGCGTGCTGCTGGACGGGACATCGTCAGAGACCGGGATTGAGACCAGAAAAGATTATAGGATCGAATATGCATCGACTGGTGACCGCCAAAGGGTCAACTATGTGAATGAGATAGACCCCGAGGCAATGAGGACGCTGACATTCAGCAAAAAGCTGTTTGATGCAGATGGGGAAACGCCAATTACGAAGGATTCTACCGCCTTTAACTTCCGCCTGTATTTTGGAACGGAATC
>CADBNC010000121.1 GCA_902795885.1 Oscillospiraceae bacterium | reverse complement strand
CCCCGCAGCCTCGGGATTGAGGGTGAGAGCTTCGGCAATGTTCTCTTTGGGCTCAACTATCTTGCAAACCCGAAGGGACATAAGCTGGGTGACAGAGTGGCGATTATCGGCATGGGCAACGCCGCCATGGATGTGGCACGCACCGCCCTGCGAAACGGCTCCCGCCACGTGACGCTCTATGCACGCAGCAAACACGTAACTGCCAGCTCCCATGAGCTGCAGTATGCAGAGCTTGACGGCGCTGAGTTTGTCTATGGCATGCAGATTCAGAAGATCACGGAAGAAGGGCCGGTTTTCAAGCGCAGCATTTTTGACGATGACAATAATGTTATTGGCTATGAGGATGAGCTGATTCAGGTTCAAGCTGATTCCACCATCATTTCAATCAGCCAGGTTCCGAGAATCAAGCTTGTGCGCACCACTGTAGGCCTTGAAATTGGCCCCAACGGGCTGCTTCCCGTTGACGAGAACTATATGACAACACGCGAGGGAGTCTTTGCAGCAGGCGATGTCGTCACCGGTGCAAAGACTGTTGTTCACGCTGTAGACGGCGCGAAAAAGGCTGCCGAGGCCATGATCCGCTATATGGAGGGCGAAAAAGCCTGACCCAAGCCCGCCTTCATGTCTCTGGTCCCGCGTGATATTCTCTCCGTCAGTATATGCTGAATACCGGACTTACACTTGCATACAATAAAAACAGATTACGCGGCTTGTTTTCAGGAAAACTTGAATTTGCCGCGTAGTTTTGTTATAATAATTTATTCGTTTGGCTGAGTCTGCTTTCTTCAGGCAGCACATCAGCAAAATCTATGTTCGAGGTTCATGATGATGGCCGAGTCTGTCTGGAAAATTCCATACACCCAACCGGACAGCCGCGCACTTGAGCAGGCGGGTTTCCCACCGCTGCTCGCCGCCCTCCTCGCATCGCGCGGTGTCACATCCCCCGCCGATGCGCGGCGCATCGTATCCACAGAGTATTCCTCGCTGTATGATCCTCTTCTGATGCTTGGCATGGAGCAGGTGCGTGCACGCATTATGCAGGCCGTTTCCTCCGGGGAAAAGGTTACCGTCTATGGTGACTATGACGTCGACGGCATTACCTCAACCTGCCTGCTTACCGACTATCTGCGCAGTCTGGGTGTTGATTGCGGCTGGTATATCCCCGACCGCAACAGCGAGGGCTATGGCCTGAACAAAGCTGCGCTGAAGAAGCTCAGAGATGAGGGCAATACGCTTATCGTCACGGTCGACTGCGGCATCACTGCCATTGAGGAGGCTGTGTACGCCCGGGAAATCGGGCTTGACCTTGTCATCACCGATCATCATGAGTGCCGGGATGGGCAGGTTCCCGATGCCTGCGCGGTCATTGACCCCAAACGTCCTGACGATACATATCCGAATTCTGAGCTTGCGGGCGTTGGCGTTGCCTTCAAGCTGGTCTGTGCCTGCAGCGGGAACACCCGCGCCATGCTTGAAAAATATGCCGATCTCGTCGCTGTGGGCACCATTGCCGATGTCATGCCTCTTCTGGAAGAGAACCGCTGTCTTGTACGATGCGGTCTACGGAAGCTGGCGGAGGATCCGCGCTCAGGGTTTTACGCGATCATGAATGAGCCCGGCTGCACGCCAAAGAAGCCAACCGCCTCTTTCATCAGTTACACGCTGGCACCGCGTCTTAATGCGGCAGGGCGTCTCGGGAAGACCGACAGGGCAGAGATGCTGATGCTTTCAGAAGACGCTGTGGAAGCCGCCGCGCTGGCTGCGGAGCTTCGCGATCTGAACCGGCAGCGGCAACAGGTTGAGAGTGAAATCTGGCAGGATGTTCACCAGCGCCTGAAGGGCGCTACCCCTGATACGCCTGTTGTGCTTGCCGCTGAGGGCTGGCACCAGGGCGTGATCGGGATCGTAGCCTCCCGGATTGCCGACCGGTATGGCGTTCCGGCAGTGATGATCTCGCTGGATGGGGAAGAAGGGAAGGGCTCGTGCCGCAGCTGCAGGGGTTTCAATATCTACGCTGCGCTGGCTGCCTGCGCCGATGAGCTGGAAGGCTTTGGCGGGCACATGCTGGCCGCCGGGTTGAACATCCGCCGTGACAGAATCGAGGCATTTCGGGAAAAGCTGGCTTCCTATTATCTGGCGCATCTTCCAGAGCCGCAGCCGGATGTGGAATGTGATCTGCTTATCTGCGACAGCAGCCTCCTCAGCCTGGAGAATGTCCGGGCGCTGGATCATCTGGAGCCCTACGGCAGCGCAAACCCCAGCCCTGTCTTCTGCATAAGTGGTGTTCGCCTTGTGAACGCTTACGGCGTCGGGCCGGAAAAGCAGCATCTGAAGTTTTCTGTCGAGCTGGACGGAACGCGTTTTGGCGGCATTTTCTTCTCCCACACGAAGGAGGCACTTGGCATAGCTGCAGGCGATCTGGTGGACGTCGCTTTCACTCCTCAGATCAATGAATATATGGGTACCTGCTCGGTGCAGCTGGCAGCATGCGCCATGCGCCCGCATCATCCGGAAAGTCTCTGTGAACGCATCCTTGAAAATGACCGCAGCGCGCTGTGGGCAGCTGTCCCATTTACCCCTTCGCGCGACGATTTTGTCATGCTTTGGCGCCGCTTCGGCACTGCACTCTCGGTAGAGTCGTGTCTGGACGGTGTGCTTTCGTGCTGCCCGCCCGAGATGGCCCCGGAGCGGTATTGCCTGTGCCTGGCTGTATTCTCTGAAGCCGGCCTTCTGCAGAGCGAAAGCGGAGATATATATTCCAGTTCCTATGAAAAATGCAATGGAAAAGTCAATCTTGACGCGACGGAGATCATGAGGATTCTCCGCGGGAGGAATTGATTATGGCCGATTCTTCAGACAACACCCGGCTTGAGCCGGAAAACCAGCCTGTATCCGGTGCAGAAGACCGTCCTGACGAAAAGGAGCCTGTGGACAACAAAGCAGAGCAGCAGCCTGCGGTTGTGGTGCTCGATTCCGAGATGCATCTCTCGGCGCAGATGCCTCACGGCCCTGAGGAGCACAGCCCCCTGGATCCTGATGCCATGTATGAAGCTCTGGAGGAGAAGCTCCGCCAGCAGGGTCACGGGATAGATCTGGGCAGGATTCATGCTGCCTACGAGGTGGCGAAGACCGCCCATTCCGGGCAGAAACGTAAAGACGGCAGCCCTTATGTCACGCACTGCGTTGCGGCGGCAGATATTGCGGCGGACATCGGGCTGGACGAAGACAGCATCGTCGCCGCACTTCTGCACGATGTGATCGAAGATACTGAGCTGACCCACGAGGATATTGCCCGGCAGTTCGGTTCCTCGGTGGCAGACATCGTGGAGGGTGTCTCGAAGCTGACCCGTGTGCAGTATACCAGCAAGGAAGACGAGCAGATGGAGAACCTGCGCAAGATGCTCCTGGCCATGGCCAAGGACATCCGCGTGATCCT
>CADBNC010000120.1 GCA_902795885.1 Oscillospiraceae bacterium | reverse complement strand
GAGTTTGACGGGGAGAAGATCCCCCTCAACAGTCCGCGCAAGTGCCTTGACGCCTCCCTTGCCTTCGTTTCGGAAGATCGCCGTGGCGTGGGTCTGCTGCTGGATGAGACACTGGAATGGAATGTGGCTTTCCCGGCCATGCAGGTGCAGAACAAGTTCCTGAAGAATTACCTCGGCGGGCTTGTCAAGTGGCGTGACGAGAAGGCCATCCGCGAGGTGACGGAGAAATACATCGACGAGCTCGCCATCAAGTGCACGGGTTCCAAGCAGAAAGCAAAGGAACTCTCCGGCGGCAACCAGCAGAAGGTGTGCCTTGCCAAGGCTTTCGCTCTCGAGCCGAAGTTCCTCTTCGTCTCCGAGCCGACCCGCGGTATCGACGTCGGCGCCAAGGCACTTGTGCTGGAGGCGCTGCGGAAATTCAACCGGGAGAGCGGTGTCACCGTCGTAATGATCTCCTCGGAGCTGGAAGAGCTCCGCTCAATCTGCGACCGCATCGCCATCATATCCGGCGGCAGGGTCGCCGGCATCCTTCCCGCGTCAAAGCCGTCGGAAGACTTCGGCATGCTGATGGTCAGCATGGTCAAGTGAGGAGGGCAGCATGAACGAAACATTAGATAAAACCAATCTGACGCTGCGCGACAGGCTCAGGGGCTTTGTAGACGCCTTTGGCCTGCCCCGCCTGATCATCGCGGCTTTCCTGCTGATGCTGTACATCGCAGCGCCCCTTGTCGGCGCCGGCTTCTGGATGCAGATCAGCAACACCATCAACCGTTTCAGCTGGAACGCCATCATGGTGCTTGCGATGGTGCCGATGATCCACTCCGGCTGCGGCCTGAACTTCGGCCTGCCGCTCGGAATCATCTCCGGCCTGCTCGGCGCCACGCTCTCCATCGAGCTTGGCTTTACCGGACCGCTGAGCTTTCTCATGGCCATCCTGATTGCCACGCCCTTTGCCGTCGTCCTCGGCACTCTCTACGGTTGGCTCCTCAACAAGATCAAGGGCGGTGAGATGATGATCGCCACCTATGTGGGCTTCTCTTCCGTCTCCTTTATGTGCATGATGTGGCTGCTCCTTCCGTACAGGAGCCCGACGATGGTTTGGGGCCTGTCCGGCAAGGGCCTTCGTACCACGATCTCTCTTGAGGGCTTTTACGACAAGGTGCTCGCAAACTTCCTGCAGATCAACATTGGCAATCTCTCCATCCCCACCGGCACGCTCCTGTTCTTCGCGCTGCTCGCCTTTGGCATGTGGGCCTTCCTTCACACCAAGACCGGCACGGCCATGACCGCCGTCGGTTCTAACCCGACCTTCGCCAAAGCGGCCGGCGTCAATGTGGACAGGATGCGCATGCTCTCCGTCGTGCTCTCCACCTGGCTTGCCGCGATCGGCATCCTGGTCTACGAGCAGGGCTTCGGCTTTATCCAGCTCTATATGGCGCCCTTCTATATGGCCCTGCCAGCGGTGTCCGCCATTCTGATCGGCGGTGCGAGCGTCAACAAGGCGTCGATCGCAAACGTCATCATCGGCACCTTCCTCTTCCAGGGGATCGTCACCATGACGCCGACGGTTATGAACAATATGATCCATATGGACATGAGCGAGGTTATCCGTGTCGTGGCTTCCCAGGGCATGATCCTCTATGCGCTGACAAGGAAAACGGAGGCGACGAAATGAATAACAAGAGCCTCGGTAAAAAGATTCTGAACTTCATCGGCAACAACTCCGTGCCGATCCTGTTCATCCTGATCTGCGTTGTCTGCATTCCGATCTCCGGCTTCTCGGCGGGCTACCTGCTCAATGAGATCGTCACGCGCATGGGCCGGAATATCTTCCTGATCCTCTGCCTGCTGATCCCGATCATGGCCGGTATGGGTCTGAACTTCGGCATGACGCTCGGCGCCATGGCGGCTGAGCTCGCGCTGATCTTCGTCTCCGACTGGCAGATCTGGGGCATCCCCGGCGTTGTGCTGGCGATGATCCTGTCGATCCCGTTCTCTCTGATCCTCGGCGCCCTCTGCGGCAAGATCCTGAACATGGCCAAGGGCCGCGAGATGATCACGAGCTACATCATCAGCTTCTTCATGAACGGCGTCTATCAGCTGATCGTGCTGTATATGATGGGCTCCATCATCCCCATCAAGCATTTCTCCGTCAAGCTGCCCCGCGGGTACGGCATCCGCAACACGGTGTCGCTGCTGAACATGCGCCAGTGCCTGGACAACCTCCTTGCTGTCCGTATCGGCGGCGTGAAGGTCCCGGTGCTGACCTTTATCCTGATCGGACTTCTGTGTCTGTTCATCATCTGGTTCCGCAAGACCAAGCTCGGACAGGACATGCGCGCGGTCGGACAGGATATGAACGTCGCGCGGGACGCCGGCATCGATGTCGAGCGCACGAGGATCATCTCCATCATCATGTCCACGGTTCTTGCCGGCTTCGGCATGGTCATTTATCTGCAAAACATGGGCAATATCGCCACCTACAGCTCACACTCGCAGATCGGCATGTTCTGCATCGCAGCGCTGCTGGTCGGCGGCGCCTCGGTCGATAAGGCCTCCATCGGCAATGTCTTTCTCGGCGTCATCCTCTTCCACACCATGTTCATCGTGGCGCCCAAGGCGGGCGCGGAGATCACGGGCGACTCCATGATCGGCGAGTATTTCCGCGTCTTCGTGTCCTATGCGGTCATCACCGTTGCGCTCATCATGTACGAGACCAAGAAGCGCAAGAACAAGAGCCAGACTGCCCAGCAGCTCCAGCTCGAGCAGGAGGAGGGCGGAGATCATGAATAAGAGAAGACTCTTTTTCTGCATCGGCGCCGTTGCCATCCTGATCGCAATCGCGGCCTGCATGATGGTCATCGGACGCGGCCATACGGTCTATGTGGACAACAAGACGCTCGAGTATAACGGCGAGAGCTACAAGGCCCCTTATCGTGTCAACGTCTACGTGGGAGGGGAGCGGATCGCCAAGCTCGCCGCCCGCGAGCGCGGCATGACCACCAACATCGG
>CADBNC010000119.1 GCA_902795885.1 Oscillospiraceae bacterium | reverse complement strand
GTGACCGGATCCCCGAAACCTGGGGCTGCTTCAGGGGAAACAGCCCGAGTATTATACCGTAAGGAGCTTTCCTGTGTCAACAGAAAATTTGGCATTTTTCATCCAATTTCCGGATTCGGACCGTATACCGGCGTATCCCGGCGGCCGGATTCTTCCGCCTGGACACGCTGCCGGCAGGGCAGACACCGGGCAGCACTTGTTTACAATGCCTTAACCGCACTCAGCTTGACGGAAACATCCATCTGGGGTATACTTTCCCCGCAATAATCCTGCAATATCCTTGTTTTTTCATCAGGAGACTGATTTTATATGGTATATGAAGATAAACGTCTCGCTGCCTATCACGGGCAGGAGCCATATCTGTTCCTCAGCTATTCACATCGGGATGCCGAAGAGGCTGCGGAAATGATCCTGCGCTTCAAGCAGGCGGGATTCCGCGTCTGGTATGACGAGGGAGTAATCCCTGCGACCGAGTGGGATGAGAACATCGCCCGCGCCATCGGAAACTGCGCCTTCTTTGTATCGCTGATTTCCGAGGCATACCTCGCTTCCTCCAACTGCCTGGACGAGCTGAATTACGCCAGGGATCTTGAAAAGCCCCAGCTGCTGGTTTATCTGGAGGATGTCCCGCTTCCAGATGGCCTTGCCATGCGTCTTGGCCGCCTGCTTGCAATCTATAAAGACCGTTTTGACGATCCTGAGAATTTCTATTCCCGCGTGTTCCGCGCGAAGGGAATAAAGGTATGCCGCGGCGAAGACTGGCTGCGGGAAAATGAGGAAGCGGAAGAGAATGAAATGACCGGATACACCAGCGCCGCGCCCGCCAGCCATGCAGGGTGCCTGGCCGCGCTTGTGGCCGCGGTTATCCTTTTGACTGCCGCGCTTCTGGGCTGGCACTACCGGGAACAGATTCACGATCTGTTTGCCGGCGGAAGCTATACGCAGCAGAGCACCGTACCGACGCAGTCCGTTCCGGACACCACACCGACCCCGGAAACCACTCCGTCGGAAACAGATACCTCTGCGGATATTATCACTTCCGAGACGCCCGCCCCGAGCGAAGCGCCGGTGGCTGAGGCGACTCCGACCCCAACCCCCACGCCTGTGCAGACGCCCACTCCCACCGTGACGCCAGTGCCGCCCTCCGCTTCCCCTTCCACGGAAGTAGTGGACCCGGTGATTGTCGCTCCGCCGTACACAGAGAATGATATGGGCAGCATCACGCAGTCTCCTTCGGATATCGGAATGGCAGATAACGGCGTGTCCGGATCTCCGGAGAGCACTCAGACCGAAGCTTCCGCAACGGAGACTTTCCCGGGGACGGGCGTTTCCGGCGAGACCTTCTCCCTGGGTGAAGGCACGACCGCAACGGCCACGACCCCCACTCCGGTGATCATGGACGGGAACGCCGCCTGAACCCAATGGAATACGCATATACGAAATTCGCATATGCGGAGATTTGAGGAAGGAATGGAGCAATCGGAAATGGATATCCGAAACAGCAGCAATTCCCGGATCCGGCAGGATGCCGGGCAGATTTATAATTTCCTCGCGGAGAGGGAACCGCTGCCGGAGCATGCCGATTTCATCCTCGCAGCCGGCACCTACGACCTGCGCGTTGCCGACCATGCGGCAAGGCTCTTTCTGGATGGATACGCGCCGCTGATCGTATGCAGCGGAGGCTTCGGCAAGCTCACGTCGCAGCTCTTCCGCCAGCCGGAGGCAGAGCTGTTTGCCGAACGCTGCAGGCGCCTGGGGGTGCCGGAAGACTGTATCCTCGCGGAGACGCGCGCGACCAACACCGGGGAAAACTTCACATATTCCAGAGCGCTGCTCGAAGCGCGGTCCATCATGCCGCAAACAGGCATCGTTGCCTGCAAGCCCTATATGGCAAGGCGTGTATGGGCAACCGGGACGAAGCAGTGGCCGGAAGTGCGGTGGTTCCCCTGCGGGATGCCCCTTTCGCTGGAGGAATATCTGACCGATGAGATCACCTGGGAGGAGACCGTCCCCCTGATGGTCGGCGACCTGCAGCGTCTGCGTGTCTATGAAGAGATGGGCTATCAGGCGCATGTTGAGGTACCCGATACCGTCTGGCAGGCGTATGAAAGGCTGGCGGCCGCAGGATACGACCGGTATGTCATCCGATAGTCCTGACCGCCTGGCAGATGAAGCCTGACAGACGAACAGACGAAATAAGAGCAGCGAAAACAATACCAATACAGAGCATAAAGCAGGACCACCCCGCCTCGATTCCGGCAGGGTGGTCTTTTCGTATGGTGATGTGCTGGTTCTGCGGTTCTGCGTTGAGACCGTCGACCCGGTTCTTATTTCTTCAGGAGCTCGGCCTTTTTGATGATGAAATCGCGCAGCCAGTCGCCGGCCTCTTCATTCAGCAGGGCAAAGTCGATGATGGCCTCCAGATAGCCCTTCAGGTTGCCGGTGTCATAGCGGCGGCCCTCAAAGTCCACGCCGACCATCTTCTCCGAGCGGACCAGCTCCTTCATGCCGTCGGTCAGCTGAATCTCGTTGTTGCGGCCGGGGGCGGTGTGCTCCAGAATGTCGAAGATCGCAGGCGTCAGCACATAGCGGCCGAGGATCGCAAAGTTCGAGAACTTTTCGTCCAGAGTGGGCTTCTCGTTCATGTCGCTGATGCGCCAGACGCGGTCGGAGAGCTTCTCTTCCATCAGAACGGAAGAATACTTGACGATCAGCTCATCAGGTACCTCGTGGATGGCGACGGCGCTGCAGTCGTTGCTCTCGGAGGCATCCACCAGCTGCTTGAGCACCGGGGTGTGGCCAAGCATGATATCGTCGCCGAGCAGAACGGCAAAAGGCTCGTTGCCGACGAAGCTCTTTGCGCGCCACACGGCGTGGCCGAGACCCTTGGTTTCCTTCTGGCGAAGGAAGAGCACGTCGGCCATGTCGGCCACGGCGCGGACAGTTCTGGCTTCCTTCTCCTTGCCGTCCTGCAGAAGACGGTCTTCCAGGTCGGGGGCGTAGTCAAAATAGTCTTCGATAGGGGATTTGCCGCGGTTGGTGATGATCAGAATCTGCTCAACACCGGCGGCGACGGCCTCTTCCACGATATACTGCAGGACAGGCTTGTCCACCAGGGGCAGCATCTCCTTCGGGATGCTCTTGGTGTTGGGGAGAAGCCGGGTGCCGAGGCCGGCGGCGGGGATAATGGCTTTGCGGACTTTCATGGCAGTCACCTCATGTTTCTGTATATTTGTGGTTTTTTATTTCGGATGTTGAAAGGGCAGGCTTTCACTGCTGCCTGCCACCGGGCTTGTCTGTGCAGGGACCGGACGACGGATCCGGGTTCTTCTGCGGCCGGTGGAGAGAGAATTCGCATCCGCAGTAATCCTGCCGGTAGATATCGTACAGGGCGCAGAGCTGCTGGGAGCGCAGTTCCCGCCCGCGTTTTTTAAACTCCGACGGAAGCCAGCGTACGCCGTACTCCGCGGCAAAGGCTTCGCCGAGGGCATTGATGCGGACAGGATCCTTGTGGCGCGAGAGCGTGAGGGTGCTGCAGAACCATTCAAACCCGTTCTGCGCGGCAAAGGCCGCGGCCTCGCGCAGGCGAAGGCGGAAGCATTCCGTGCATCTTGCGCCGCCTTCCGGCTCCGTCTCCAGCCCGCGTACCGCCTCATACCAGGGCGCGGCATCCCGCGGTACAATATGGATCTTCACATCATCCTGCAGCCCCATGGCCGCAATCAGCTTCTGCTGCGCCTGCAGGCGGCGGTCAAACTCCTCCTGCGGATAGATGTTCGGGTTGTACCAGAAAAGCGTCACACGGAAAAACTGTGTCAGATACTCCAGAACCGAAGAAGAGCAGGGCCCGCAGCAGCTGTGAAGAAGCAGAGAGGGGCGGGCAGAGCCATTCTGCCGGATCACCTCGTCCAGCTCCTGCTGGTAATTTCGTTTCACAGATACATTCATAATCGCAGTATAGCACAGCCTGCAGGAAAAAGCTACAGGGGAAAACCGCGTGTCAGGCCGAATCCCATGGGCAAAATGCACTTGACGCCTGATTTTACGGTGCGTATAATGAGAAAAAACATGTCATAGGAGGAGCTGCCTGTGGACACCCGTACAAGCAAACAGAATTATTATCTGGACATCGCGGACTCGGTGCTAGAGAGGTCGACCTGTCTGCGCAGGAAATATGGCGCGATTATTGTGCGCAACGACGAGATCATCTCCACCGGCTATAACGGCGCCCCCCGGGGAAGAAAGAACTGCTCGGACCTCGGGTTCTGCATGCGCGAATCCCTGAAAATTCCCTCCGGCGAGCGGTACGAGCTGTGCCGCAGTGTGCACGCCGAGGCAAACGCGATTATCTCCGCCTCCAGAAGGGATATGATCGGCGCAACGATCTACCTGGTTGGCCGGGACGCCAGAACCAACGAGCTGCTGTCCGATGCCATGAGCTGCTCGATGTGCAAGCGCCAGATTATCAACGCCGGCATTGACCGCGTTGTCATCCGCACAACACCAACGGAATACCGGACGATCCCCGTCAGCGACTGGATTGAGAACGACGATTCGATCTTCATGCTGTAAAGGTATGCTCTGACAGCGGATGAACGGAAAACAGCCCTGATGCTGCGCATTTTCATGCAGTGTCAGGGCTGTTTTCAATTACATAAAGCTAAAAGTGCGTCAGGGAAAAGGGCCGTCCCGCCTCAGGCGAGGGAGAAGGTCATCAGAACAGGGTTGTGGTCAGAGTTTTCAAAGTCCACCGGGAGAGTCTCCACCTTTTCCACCGTAATATTCGGCGAAACGATGAAGCCGTCGATCACGTAATACTGGGTGTTTTCGGTGTCCGCGGGGTCATAGGGCTGGTTCAGCAGGCGGCAGCTGGGCGTCAAGAGATCGTAGGCGTACCCGAAGCCCTCGGGGAGCGACTCCGCTTCCAGCATGCCGGGAGCCCAGAGCTCGGGATGCGCATTGGGATAAACCTCCAGCCCGCCCGGAAAAATCTGGTTAAAATCACCGCCGGCGATCACGAAGTTGCCCTTTCCGTATTCTTCCGCGAGAAAGTCCATCAGCTGCTTTGTCTGGGCAATCTTCCCCTCGCCGTCGTCATAGGCCTCCAGATGCAGATTCACCAGAACCAGCTCGGCGTCCGAGCCCTGTACCGGCATCCGGGTGACCAGCAGGCAGCGCTTGAGGTTGGCTGTGCTGAGCGGCCAGGAGAAGGGGCAGGGGAGGGCGATGCGGTCCGCCGAGGTGACGGTATAGTCGGTTGTGGTGAAAAGCCCGCTGTTGACTCTCCCCATCGGCGGGAAGGGGATCGGCACGAAGGGGCAGGAATAGTTCAGCGCGTGGACGCTGTTTCTGCGGGAGAGATAAGCGGTCTCGTCGATGCTGTAGGTGCGGGCGGAATTGGTATCCACCTCCTGCAGAATAACGAGGTCGGCCGCTTCCCCGGCGATGGTATCGGCAATGCCGGTCAGATATTTCTTCACAGTCTCCGGGCTGTCCGGGCGCGCGTGGGTGCCGCCGTCCATGAAGAAATCCTGTTCCTTCCCGAGGCCGCCGTAGCCGATATTCCAGCTCAGCACCGAGATGTTCTTCGTCGGGAGCGCCGGGGCAACGCCCTCTGATGCCACCTCGAGAGGCTCAACATCCGCGGGTTTGTATTCCGTCACGGTCAGCATCCCGAGCAGGCCGCCAAATGCGAGCACGACCACCAGAAGAAGAATCAGCAAAATACGGAGAAATACTTTCATAAACAAGTCCTCCTTTTTCACCTTTCTGCGTGGATTGTACCATCTTTTTCCTGTGGCCGCAAGCAATATTCGTTTAAAGTGTCGATTGCCAAGAAAGGGAGAAAACGGTATAATGGCTCACAGTCTGTATAACGGAGGAATGCCGAATGAATTATGATCATATTCGCCGGGAAGATCCGGAGATTTTTGCCTCCATGGAGAGGGAGCTGAAGCGCCAGCGCGATCATATCGAGCTGATCGCTTCCGAGAACTTTGTAAGTGAAGCTGTCATGGAGGCCATGGGCAGCCATCTGACCAACAAGTACGCCGAGGGCTATCCCGGGGCGCGCTATTACGGCGGCTGCGAATTCGTGGATGAAGTGGAGCAGATCGCCATCGACCGCGCAAAGAAGATCTACGGCGCGGAGCACGTGAACGTCCAGCCCCACGCGGGTTCCCAGGCGAATGTGGCGGTTTACCTTGCCCTGCTCAAGCCGGGTGATACGATCCTCGGCATGGGCCTGAGTGACGGCGGGCACCTGACCCACGGCGCGAAGGCTTCGATCTCCGGAAAATATTTCAATGCCGTGTCCTACGGCGTCAGCCGCGAGACCGAGATGATCGACTATGACGAGCTGGCCAGAAAGGCCCACGAGGTGAAGCCGAAGATCATCATCGGCGGCGCCAGCGCCTATCCCCGCTTCATTGACTATAAGAGAATGCGCGAGATCGCGGACGAGGTTGGTGCCTGGCTGATGATCGACATCGCCCATGTGGCCGGCCTGATCGCCGGCGGTGTGCATCCGAGCCCGGTGCCCTATGCCCATGTGGTGACCACCACCACCCACAAGACCATGCGCGGCCCCCGCGGCGCGATCATCCTCTGCAAGGAAGAGCTGGCGAAGAAGATCGACAGCGCCGTTTTCCCGGGAAGCCAGGGCGGCCCCCTGATGCACGTGATCGCGGCGAAGGCCGTAGCCCTGAATGAAGCGCTGCGTCCGGAATACAAGCAGTATCAGCAGCAGGTTGTGAACAACGCGGCGGCTCTCGCCGATGCCCTGCAGGCGGAGGGAATCCGTCTGGTGACGGGCGGCACCGACAACCATATGATGCTGGTGGATGTATATAACAAGTTTGGCAAGACCGGCGCCGAGGTTCAGCAGCTGCTGGACGATGCGAACATCACGGCCAACAAAAACGGCATCCCCTTCGATACGCTGCCGGTCAAGCAGACAAGCGGTCTGCGCTTTGGCTCTCCCGCCAGCACCACCCGCGGCATGAAGGAGCCGGAAATGCGCCAGATCGGTGCCATGATCGGCCGTCTGGTCCGCGAAGGCAGCGAAGCCGTTCCCGAGGTGAAGGAACAGGTGATCGAGCTCTGCAGACAGTTCCCGCTGTATCCCGACCTCTGATCCGGTCAGTTTCTCTGCGAAAGGGTTTTTAACGAAAATCATGGGAAAAACGCAGAAATCAAAAATCTTCGTGCTCGCGAAAGCCATGTCGGTTCTCCTGCTTGCGGTTCTGCTCTGCGGCTGCGGCAGGGAAGGCGGCGCGGCAGGCCCTGACCCGACTGTCGCGGTCGCCGCTGCGCCAGCCGAGCTGACACCAACTCCGGCGCCCACGCCGGACCCCGACGCGCTTCTGCGCGAGCAGCGCCTGAAGGAAGCGCAGGACGGCTTCTGGTGGGACAGGGGCTATCTCTGCGCGATTAACGCAGACGGCAGCCTGAAGCACGATACCTATATCGGCGTGCTGCATTTTGGCGAAGACGGCCACTATACCAGCGGCGATGAAAAGCTGGACAAACTGGTGGCGGACGTGATCGCGAAAAACACCGACAGCGGCATGACCCGCATGGAAAAGCTCCGCGCGATGTACGAATACACCCGCGACAACATCAAGTATGTGGGCTTTCCGAATCACGAGCTGAGCATCGAACCCGCCCACGGCCCTGAGGGCTGGATGGTCGAGATTGCCACAAAGGCCCTGGAGGAGCAGGCGGGCAACTGCTATTACTTCGCGGCGGAATTTGCCGCGCTGGCAAGAGGCCTCGGTTACCAGGCCTATGCCACCGGCGGCGTCATGAGCGCCATGGAGGATCCCCACGGCTGGGTGCGCATTGTTGACGAAAACGGCGACATCTGGACCTGCGACCCGGAGATGGAGTACCGCCTTCTGGACTGGCAGGAGCGCACCGGCGGGCAGGAGGAAGTGGACGACTACTTCTACCGCAACCAGGAGGAGCTGAGCCTGGATACTGGCCTTGCCTATTCCCAGCAGGTTGACCCCTTCAAGGCGGAGAAGGAAGAAGCTGAAAAACGTGCAGCCGGCCAGACAGCGCCTGCGGCCGCAGCTGTGCCTTCCGCCACGCCTGAAGCTTCAGCCGAAACCGTGCCGGCCGCGTAAAAAGGCGGCAGACCGCATCTCATAACACAGAAAACCACCCGCGTTTCAGCCTGACCCCGGAGGGCAGGAGAAAATGCCGGTGGTTTTCCTTTATTATGCTGTTTTCCCTTCCTTACAGCTGGGGCAGCTTCGCTTTCACATAGTCGGCGATATCGGCCCGGTCGATGACGTCCTTGTGCAGAACGGGCAGACCCTGCAGCGAGGAGAGCGCGGCGGGCGCCGCCAGCTTTGTCAGGCGCGCGAGCTGCTCCATCTGGGCGAAGGCATCGCCTGCTGGCACCTCACCCAGGGCGGTGAGAACAGCCTCCGGGAATTTGAAGGGCGAAGCGGTGGAGAGCACCACCAGCGGGGCACCATCGCTCTCTGCCCTGCGGTATTCCTCTGCGGCATGCAGGGCGACAGCCGTGTGCGTGTCGGGCAGATAGCCTGTCTCGGCAAAGCAACGGCGGATGGCTGCAAGGGTCTCCTCCTCGCTGCAGGCATAGGCGGAGAAGTCTTCGCGGATGCGGTCCAGAACCCCGACCGAGATTTTATAGTAGCCCGAGTTCTGAAGGCGGAGCATATCGTTGCGCACAAGGGCAGCGTCGCAGCCCTCTGCGTAATAGAGCAGCCGCTCGAGATTGGACGAGACCAGAATATCCATCGAGGGCGAGCTGGTCTTGTAGAAGGTTCTCCTGCGGTCATAGAGGCCGGTGGTCAGGAAATCCGTCAGGACCCGGTTGGCGTTGGATGCGCAGACGAGACGCCCGACGGGCAGGCCGATCTGCTTGGCATACCACCCGGCGAGAATATCGCCGAAGTTGCCCGTGGGCACCACATAGTCCACCGGGTCGCCATATTGAATGCGGCCGCGGTTCATGAGATCGGCATAGGCCAGGAAATAATAGACCACCTGTGGGGCGAGGCGCCCAATGTTGATGGAGTTTGCCGAGGAGAGGCGGACGCCCGGCACCGGGCAGGTGCCGGCATAGGCCGAGAAGACCTGCTTCACCGCACTCTGGCAGTCGTCAAAGTTCCCCCGCACCGCGCAGACAGCCACGTTGCTGCCCTTCTGCGTCAGCATCTGGGCTTCCTGCACCGAGGAAACCCCCTGATGAGGGAAGAAAACCACAATCCCCGTGCCCGGCACATCGTGGAAGCCCTCCAGCGCCGCCTTGCCGGTATCGCCGGAGGTGGCGGTCAGGATCACGGTCTTTTCGGCTGCGCCGGTCCGGGTGCGGGCGGCGGTCATCAGTTGCGGCAGCATGCAGAGGGCCACATCCTTGAAGGCGGCCGTGGGGCCGTGGAACAGCTCCAGCACGTACTGGTCGCCTACCGGCACCAGAGGGGTGAGCGCCGGGCTCGCGAAGCGCCCCTCATACGCGCGCCTGACGAGGGCGCCCATATCCGGAAAGCCCGGCAGCAGATGGGCGAGGATCTTCTCCGCCTGCTGCAGCGGCGAAAGCGCGAGGCAGGCCTTCACATCAAAGGGCCGCGAGGCAATGCCCGGCTCCACATAGAGCCCGCCGTCCGGCGCCATGCCGCGCAGAACAGCCTCCATGGCGGTGACGCGGTCCCCGCCGCGGGTCGAGCAGAAAATGGCATCCGCGGCCGGCGCCGGGGCGCTGGCCTCCTGGTTTTTATGAAAACGGTCAAACAGACGCATATCCGGAATTCCTTTCCTTAAAGTATAACATCAGGTATCGTATCAGCTTCTCGGGTTCCCGGCGGGTGCCCCGAACAATTCATTCTATTGCCAGCAGGCGAAGATTGTCAAGCCCCTGAATATTGGACAGCAGCTCTGTCATCTGATCCAGCGGACAGCTGAGATCGCTGATATCCAGCGAGATGGTCACGCTTGCCTTGTTGTGGATCGGGAGGCTCTGGGTAATGGTCAGAACGCTGGCTCCCGCGCCCGAAATGCACGCCAGCAGCGAGGAGAGAACGCCGGGCGCATGGTCGAGCATCATCGAAAAAACCGCCTTGCGCGAGCCGGTCAGATCCGTCGGCTCGAAGATAAAATCCTTGTATTTGTAGTACGTGCTGCGGGAGATGCCGATCTGCTTTACCGCCTGGCTGACCTCGTGGACCTTGCCGCTTTCCATCAGGCGGCGGCAGGCCAGAACCTTTTCATAGTATTCGGGCAAAATGCTTTTATGGACGATCAAATAATCTGAAAGCATTGTTCAAAATCTCCAATTCTGAAAAAATCACGAAAACGAGTCTTGTATTTCCACATGCAATATGATACACTGTCGCCCATAAAAAAACAAGTGTCTTTATATCACAAACAATATGAGGTCAGGAGGATGGTTTTTGTGAAAGTTGCGGTTTTGGGTTATGGTACGGTCGGCGTCGGTGTTTACGAGATGCTGCGTGAGGCAAAAGGCCTGGAGGCCGGTCCTGTTCTGGTGCGCCCGGGCAAGGATAACGAGCCCTTCAAGGTCACGGATATGGCGGCGATCACCGGCGATCCGAGTGTAGGCGCTGTGGCGGAGGTCATGGGCGGTGTGGAGCCTGCCTTCTCCTATGCGATGGCTGCTCTCAAGGCCGGCAAGCACTTTGTCACCTCGAACAAGGCTCTGGTTGCCGCGAAGGGCGTGGAGCTGAACCGGACTGCCCGCGAGAACGGTGTCTCCTTCCTCTTCAGCGCGGCCTGCGGCGGTGGCGTGCCCATCCTGCACAATCTCGCCCGTGCGGCCGAGACGGATGAAATTCTCAGCGTTGGCGGCATCCTCAACGGAACCACCAACTATATGCTGGACCAGATGCAGAGCAAGGGCATGGACTATGCCGAGGCCCTGAAGCAGGCACAGGAGCTTGGCTACGCCGAGGCAGACCCCACGGCGGATGTGACCGGGCTTGACGCGCTGCGCAAGATCATGCTCGCCTGCGCGGTGGCCTGGGGCGTTCTGCCGAAGAGCGGCCTGCTGAATGAAGGCATCGACAGCTTCACCGCCGCGGATGTGAACGATATTGCCGCCAGAGGTCGTGTGTGCCGCCTGGTGGCCAGCGGAAAGCGCGCTCCCGACGGCAGAATCTCGGCCTATGTGGAGCCGGTTCTGGTACGCGTCGGGGATGCCGAGAGCGCCGTGCAGAAGAACTTCAACATGGCCCGCTACGAGGGCAAATGCGCCGGCTCCATCGCCCTGATCGGCCAGGGTGCCGGCAGATACCCCACGGCTTCGGCGGTTTTGCGTGACCTGAGCGGCATCTGTGTGGGAGAAGCCGCCATGTTCCCCGCTGACTGCGTGGAGGGTGAGGCCGACAACGCCTCCGAGAGCCACGCCTACTATGTGCGCCTGCCGAAGGCCTGCGCCGGGGCGCTGCCCGTGGCCGAGGTTCTCTCGGACGGAGAGGAGCTGCGTGTCCTGACGAAGGAAATCAGCGTGAAGCAGATGCACGAGATTGCCTCTTCGCTGCGCGCGGACGGCCGGGCCGTGTTCTTCGCGGCCATGCGGGGGTAAAGGCCCATGCTGAAGGTTGCAAAATTCGGCGGCTCGTCCGTTGCCGGGGCCGAGCAGTTCCGCAAGGTCCGGGAGATTGTTGAATCTGACGAGAGCCGCCGCATCATCGTTATTTCAGCCGCGGGCAAGCGCAGCAGCGACGATCACAAGCTGACGGACCTGCTCTATCTGATCCATGCGCACCTGTCCTACGGCGTCCCATGTGAGGATATTCTGAATACCGTCGAGACCCGCCTTCTGGGGATCTGCGATGAGCTGGGCATTCCCATGGATCTGAAGCCCGAGCTCGAGCGCTTCCGCCGTGGGCTCAGCAAGGACAGCTCGGTGGACGAGATCGTCTCCCGCGGGGAATACTTCACGTCAAAGCTGATGGCCGCCTGGCTGGGCTACGCCTTCGTCGACGCTGCGGACTGTGTGTTCTTCGGCCTGGACGGGACCCTCGACCGCGAGACTACCTACGCTGCCATCCGCGAGGCCCTTGACCAGAAGGGGAGAATCGTCATCCCCGGCTTCTACGGGCAGCTGCCCACGGGGAGACTCCGGGTCATGTCCCGCGGCGGCAGCGATATCACCGGCGCCATCGCGGCAGCCGCCGTAGATGCGGATATCTATGAGAACTGGACCGACGTCTCCGGCATCCTGATGGCGGACCCGCGCATCGTGCCGAACCCCTCGCCCATCGAGAAAATCACCTTTGCCGAGCTCCGGGAGCTTGCCTATATGGGCGCCTCCGTCCTGCACGAGGAATCGGTCCAGCCGGTGAAGGAAAAGGGAATTCCTCTGAATATCCGCAACACGAACCGCCCGCAGGATCCCGGCACCATGATTGTCGAGAGCGTGGACGAGAACGAGATGAGCGAGCGCTTTATCACCGGCATCGCCGGCCGGCGCAACTTCAGCATCATCACCGTCTACAAGCAGGGCATGAAGCTGAGCCACAGCCTGCGCCAGGCGCTGGAGATTTTCGACCGCTACCAGACCCCGGTCGAGCATATCACCCTCGGGCTGGATTCCTTCGCCCTGGTCTCTCCGACGGCAAATCTCGGAGACGCGGTCTATGACGTGATTGCCGAGATCAAGAAGAGCTGCCGCCCGGACGAGGTGGAGCTGCGCGAGAATATCGCCATGGTTTCGGCCGTCGGACGCAAGATGAGCAGTCAGCCGGGCGTCTCCGGGCGTCTGTTCCAGGCGCTGGGCGCCCAGGGCATCAACATCCGCACCATCGCCCAGGGCGCGGACGAGCTTGCCATCACCGTCGGCGTAGAGAACGAACAGTATGAAAACGCTATCCGCGTCATGTATGAAAGCTTCGCCGGATAACCCGCGAGGCATGAAGCAAAGAGAAGAAGCCTAAAGAGAAACAGGAGGACACATCAATGAAACAGTTCAACATCGGGATTCTTGGCGCCACGGGTGCCGTCGGTCAGGAGATGCGCAAGGTTCTGCAGGAATATGACATTCCCGTGGGCGAGCTCCGTCTGCTCGCCAGCGCCCGCAGCGCCGGTGAAAAGGTCATGTTCCACGACAGGGAAGTCGTCATTCAGGAGGCCACCGACGACAGCTTCAACGGCCTGGACTTCGTTCTCGGCGCCGTCGAGGGCCCGATGAGCCAGCGCTTCGCCCCCGCCATCAAAAAGAGCGGCGCGGTGTATATCGATAACAGCTCCGCCTTCCGGCTGGATCCGGATGTGCCGCTGGTCGTGCCGGAAATCAACGGCGGGGACGCCCTGCAGCACAAGGGCATCATCGCAAACCCCAACTGCTGCACCATCATCGCCCTGATGGCTGTTGCCGGCATCGCGAAGCTCTCCCCGATCGAGAATATGATCGCCTGCACCTATCAGGCGGTTTCCGGCGCGGGCCAGGCCGGCCTGAAGGAGCTGGAGGACCAGATGGCCGCCATCGCGAAGGGCGAGAAGCCCGTGGTCAAAACCTTTGCCACGCAGATTGCCCTGAACGTGATCCCCTTCATTGATGCGCCCTATGGCAACGACTATACCAAGGAAGAGATGAAGATGCAGAACGAGGGCCGCCGCATCATGCACAGCCCCGACCTGAAGGTCAACTGCACCTGCGTGCGCGTGCCGGTCATGCGCTCCCACTCCAT
>CADBNC010000118.1 GCA_902795885.1 Oscillospiraceae bacterium | reverse complement strand
GGGATAGCCCTCGCGATAAGCGACACGGGCCATCGCCAGATACATGCCGACTTCGGAGCACTCCCCCTCAAAGTTGGAGCGCAGCCCTGCAATGATCTCTTCCTTCACTTCCTCCGGAACATCCGCTCCGAACACCTTGCCGACGCCGACAACATGCTCCGCCGCCCAGGTCAGCTCCTCCGCCTGCAGCGTGAAACGCTCACCGGGAACCTTGCAGACCGGGCACTTCTCAGGGGGCGTATCCCCTTCATGAACGTATCCGCATACCGGACATACCCATTTTTTCATAATAGTCCCTCCATTGCATTAAAATATAATATATGATTGCAGTACAAGCCGGGCAGAATCGTCCGGCTTTTTCTCGCTGCCCTGAGTTTAGCAGAAGGCCCGTGGTTTGTAAAGCAAAAATCTGTGAACTTTAGCATCTCAGACGCTGCTGTCGATCAGATCCATAAGCTTCTGATACTGTTTTTCCGTAAGAGCAAATTCAAAATGCTGCCGCCATTCGGGCGTGTACCAGTTGCTGCGTGGACGCTCGATCTTCTCGCCCTGCTTGTCCAGGACGAACTTTCCCTTTTCGTCCACGCGCCAGCTGATCGCGGCCATATCATCCCGAAGGAGCTTTTCCATCTGCGTTGCCGAGGCTGGGAAGCCGTAGGAGGCCTCCGCATACTCCTCTTCCACCACGCAGCGCAGGAAGCCGCGGGCTGCCTCGCGCACCTCGGGCTCACAGGCGGCATTGACCGCCACGGTCTCCTCAAAGCAGAGCAGCGAGGCCATCCCCTCTCCCGCCGGCCAGCCGACGAAGGCCGCGCCCGTCGGGAAGAAGGCATCGATCCACTTGAATTCCAGCATACTGCCGATATGCGCGGCCATCATAAGCTCGCGCCCGTCGTAGATGCGCTTCTCCACGCTGTCGGTATCGGCGGCATAGACCCCGTGGTTATATTCTGCCGGCTGCAGCGCGGCAAAGGCATCCAGCTCGCCATAGCGGGCGTCCGACTCGGAGAGCAGTTCGCCGGTCATGTGGGTGTGTACCCGGAGAAGATCGCGCAGGAGCCTCCCGCGGGTGTACCAGGGCTCGTAGAGCTTCCCTCCTGCCGGCAGGGCCTGATAGGCCTGGCGGAGGCTCCCGATCCCGGAAAGGGATGTGGTTTGGGCTGTCTCTTCATCGCAGGCCATGCTCTCCAGACGGAAAACCCCTGCAATTCTGTTGAGGTTCCCCTCCTCGTCCGAGAGTGCGCGCCGGACCGCCGGGATCAGCGTCTCACCTAGTACAGCCTCTTCCTCCTCTTCCGGCCCGGCCAGCACAGCCAGTCTTCCCTCGCGCGAGAGCCTTCCGGCCTCTTCACCGTCCAGAATCATCAGATCAGGAAGCTGATCTTCCGGCATCTGGCCGCCCAGATTGCGGTAGTCCACGCAGGTGATGCGCGCGCTGCTCTGCCCCCGGTTGAAGCGAAGGACAGCTTCCTTCATGGCGGTGGAAATCTCCGTAAAGCCGAGGCGGAGCTCGACGCCTTCCTTCACGGTATCCTGCGGGATCGCAGTCACGTGCAGCTCGCGCACGGATTTATAGTCCCGCTGCCATTCATGGACGAGAAAGTGCAGCCGACCGTCCTGCCCGCAGAACATCGCCCCGATGGAGACAGGGTCAATGCCCATATCCAGAAGCGAGCAAACGGGAGAGGCCGATCCATCTGATAGCTGCAGGCGGAAAAGCTCTGTGTTGCGGACGAAAAGCAGCTCCCCTGCCGCTTCATCCGCACAGAAGAGATGCGCCTCCGTCGGCACCGGGAAGGGGACGCTGACCGTCCTGGCATCCACCTGGATGAGGCTGAGCCACTGCTCGTCCCCATTGTGCAGAAGCACCGCGAGATTGCCGTCGGAGGTCTTCAGAAGCTCGGCCACGGGATAGGGCGTGGTGACGTGGAAAATCTCCTTCCCGTCCAGCCCAAAGACGAGCACGCTGTTCCGCCGTGCCACGGCCAGCATGCCGCTGCCGATATACACAAGGTTTGCGGCGTCGAAGCCCTCGCCGTCAGAATCCAGCTCGATGGGGACAGCGCTCTCCTCTTCGCCGTCCTCGCTCAGCACACGCAGCATTCTGGTATCACGGGAGTGAAAGGAGGGCTGGGTATTCGGCTCAAGCCAGCACTCGTAGCTGGACTCGATGGTTATGAGGCGTCCGTCCTCCATGCTGCGCACGGCCATCAGCCGGTTCTCGGAGATGAAGGACTGAGTCCCCACCGCATAGGGTGGCGGGTCGAGGAGCTTATAGGCCCCGGGGCTCTCCTGCCCGCCCTGGTTGCGGTAGCGGATGATCTGATTTTCATAGACGTCATAACGGCCGTCCTGTGGAATCTCTTCCGCATCAGTCAGCTCTTCGGGGATATTCTCTCCGGTCTTCCGGTTTACAATGGCGAGAAACCCATCGGGTTCCGCCTGCTGGAAAAGAACAGCTTCGCTGCCTTCGTTCAGAGTCTTCACCCGCAGGCGCCAGGGCACGCGGTATTCCCGCACCACGGGCGTGGGCGTCTCCTCAGGAGCAGGCTCTTCTTCCGCAACGGTCTCACCGCAGGCACACAGGGGCAGGCAGAGAGCCGCACAGAGCAGAAGCGCCGTCAGTGTGCGAAGGCCCCGGCCGTTCTTTCGTATTCTCCTGTGATAGCTGTGCAGCGTCATTCCTGTCCCCCACGATTCCCGTATTTTTGCCTATCATATCATAGACCTTCGTCCATGACAAGAATCCATTTGTCCGTGTAAACCACCAGTCGATACAGGCCGGCTGCGCCTCTCCCTTATAAAGTCTTAACTTTTCCGGAAAAAGCTATACGGATTTGACAAGCTGTGGTATAATAATGCGCTGTATTTACGCAAAGAAATTCCGTTGCATGGTTTTCAGGAAGGGTGGTGTTATTGTGGCGGACAGAAGAACCCGCTTCGGCGGCAGTGGAGCCGGGCGCCGGAGTCCGGACAGGCATGTGGTGCTGCGGGCGGCGGGCTATACGGCGGATGCCACAACAGCCGTCCTGCGCACGATTCTGCGGCTGATCGGATCCGTGCTTCTGGTTCTGCTCATCACAGGCCTCCTCTTCACCTGCATTTTTGCCTATTATGTCAAAACATGCCTGACGCCGGAGCTCGATCTTTCGCTGGAGGATTACCAGCTGAGCGAAGCGAGCACCATCTGGTATCAGGATGTGTCGGGCGCGTGGCAGCAGGCCGTCAACATTGGGGGCGAACAGAGGCGCATCTGGGTGGAGTACGAGGACATCCCCGAATATATGGAAGAAGCCCTGATTGCCATAGAGGACAAGCGCTTTTATGAGCACAAGGGGGTTGACTGGTTCCGTACGGCAGGCGCCTTTGTACAGATGTTTGCCCGGATGGAGACCAGCTATGGCGGCTCGACAATCACGCAACAGCTGGTGAAGAACCTCACCGGCCGGGATCAGGTGACAGTGCAGCGCAAGCTGACAGAGATTTTCGGTGCGCTTGAGCTTGAGAAAAAATACGACAAGCAGGAGATCCTCGAGTGGTATCTGAACGCGGTCTATTTCGGCGAGGGCTGCTATGGCGTCGGCATCGCGGCACAGACTTACTTCGGCAAGGATGTGCAGGATCTCTCCCTCGCGGAGAGCGCCGCCATCATCGGCATCACGAACATGCCGACCTACTACGACCCGTTTTATAACGAAGAGAACAACAAGACCCGGCAGGAGACCATCCTGCGCGAGATGTATGAGCAGGGCTACATCGACCATGACACCTGGAAGCAGGCCGTGGAAGAGAAGCTCGTCTTCAAGCGTACGCCAAACCAGGAGTATCATCAGGATATCTATTCCTATTATGAAGAGGTTGTCATCCGCGATGTCATCCGCGATCTGATGGCCACAAAAGGGCTGAACTTTGAGGCCGCGGAAAAGCTTCTCTATAACGGCGGCTACCAGATCTACAGCTGCATAGACACGCGTATTCAGGGCATTGTGGACGCCATGTACAGTGACCCGGAGCAGATGCCAAAGGGTGGCCGGTACGAGCAGCAGTTCCAGAGTGCGATTGTGATCATGAACCCCTATGACGGGCGGATTCTGGCCCTCTGCGGTGGCGTCGGAGAGAAGAACATCAACTTTGGTCTCAACCGCGCTGTGCCCGTGAGCTCGGGCGGGGTCAACTACGGCGGTGCTACGCGCTCGCCCGGCTCCTCCATCAAGCCTCTGGCAAGTTATGGCCCGGCGCTGAACGAGGGCATCATCACGCCCGATACGCTGGTAAACGACGCCAAATACATGACCCTCGCCGGGACCAGCTGGTACCCGCACAACGACAACTATGAAAACTACGGTGTGCTTTCGATCTATCAGGCGCTGAAGTGGTCGCTGAACACCGTGGCTGCGCAGATTGTGGACAAGCTCCCGGAAGGGCCGATGACATCCTATGAATACCTTACCCAGAGGCTTGGTTTTACGAGCCTCGTCCCGGACGATGCCTCCTATGCGCCCATGGCTCTCGGCCAGCTGACAAACGGTGTCTCTGTACGTGAAATGGCCCAGGCCTACTGCTCGCTGGTCAACGACGGCACATTTACCTACAGCAGAACCTATTCCATGGTTACCGACAGCCGCGGCAACATTGTTCTGGACAACGTGCCACAGACGATTGCGGCCTTTGACCCGAACACCGCCTACTGCCTGACATGGATGTTGAAGAACGCCGTGGCCGAAGGCACGGGCACAGACGCCCAACTGTCGAACATGCCGGTCGCCGGTAAGACCGGCACCTCGGGCGAATACAAGGACCGCTGGTTTGCCGGCGCCACCCCCTATTATGTGGCGGTGGTCTGGACAGGCTTTGATATCCCCGAGCGCATCAACTCCAACGGCAACCCCGCTGCCAGGGTCTGGCGGCAGATCATGAGCAAGGTGCACAGCGGCCTTGGCTGGGCAGACTTCACCTACCCTTACCTGGGGCCGGATACGCACGTGTTCATCGAAGCCCCGACCATCACTGCCCGTTCGGATCAGGAGATCATTGACGAGGGCATCGTGACGGACGATTTTGACAGCGCCAACTATCAGTTTTATCAGAACGGCGGTCTCTATGGCGGAGGCGATATCTCAAACGGCGGCTGGCTGCAGACCGGCGGCGGTGTGGTTATCGGCGGATAAGGGCCGGGTTTTACGCATTTCTTGACAGTTTTAACGCATTGTGATAGAGTCAGAATTTGAAAACGGAGGTGTTCCATTTGGCAAAAGTGCTTGAATACAAGGGTCATCCGCTTCAGCGGAAGGATAACATCATCTATTACGGCAGCTTCGCCGACAAGTATGTTATCATGATGCAGATCCTGGAGACCAAAAAGGTCAAGGATCTGGATGTGGCGACGAAGGTTTCGGTTCAGCTTCAGCTTACCGATTCCTCGGTAAAATCCCGCGACCGCATCGTGAAGAAAACCGAAAAGGACAGTCTTTACGCGGCAATTGACGTCGGCGCGGTATGGCTGGAGCGTGCACTGTCCACGCGATGAAGAGGGAGGCAGACGCCATGGTTTCTGCACGGGTGAGACGCGTTCTCTCCCTTTTTCCCGTTCTTATCCTGCTCCTGCTGCTGCGTGCGGCCGCCTTTGCGGACAGCGCCTGCGTGATGGAGAGCGGTGTGAAGGTCTATACCGGGCCCGGAGAGGAGTACGCCTCCTTCGCAAGCCTGGACAAGGGCATGATCGTTTCGGTGACGAACCGCTCGAACCCCGGATGGTATCAGGTCTCGTGGGACGGTTACACCGGCTTTGTTTCCTCCTCAGCACTGCAGATGCTTCGCCAGGAAGTACAGGCAGAAGCGCCCGATCCCTATGGCGGTGTGCCGATTCCGGGCATGTCCGCGGCTTCGGATGGGGATATCTATTCACAGCCTGTTCTTGGTACGCCGGCAGAGAACCCGCTTCTCACCGGCCGGGTTGCTCTCCCTGAAGAGAGTACGGCCCCGGCAGCTTCTCAGCCTGCTGTTTCATCGGGCATGAGCACTGCGACTGCTGACCCGGCGGCTGAGGGTGTAACAGTGCAGTTCGGGCTGGCTCCCTCCCCTGCCGCTGATGGGGCGGCTTCCCAGAGCGTTGGGGCAAACAGCATCCAGTCAGGGAACGGTTTTCCTGCAGCCGGTGTCGTGATGGGCAATGCCGTCCGCATGCGCACAGGCCCCGGAACTACCTATTCCATTGTAAATACCTTCAACCGCGGCGCCGAGGTGCTGGTCACTGGCAGAAGCGGCGTCTGGATGCAGGCGGCCGCGGGTGAATACACTGGCTATATCCACGAGGATTATATCCAGCTCTCTTCTCCGGCGGATACAGCCACCGCCACGCTTCAGAGCGCGCCAGCCGATGAGGTCTCTTCTGCCGCCAGCATGAGTCTGCCTGTCGCATCAGCTGCACCGGCGGCTTCCGGTACGCAGTTTCAGTCCCGGGATGGATATATAAGCGGCAGCTCTATCCGCCTGCGCTCTGCCCCGTCCATGACAGCGGATATCCTGACAGAGCTCAGTCAGGGAACCACCCTGCGTATTATCGGCCGTGAAAACGGCTGGGTGCATGTCATCTGCGGAGGACGGGAAGGCTTTGTCTGGTCGGAATATGTGGCAGAAGGTTCGTATCAGCCTCAGGCAACGGTAAGCCGCTCCGGCGGGGCCGCCCTCGGGAAGGAAATCGCCACCTACGCGCTCAATTACCTCGGCTATCCCTATAAGTGGGGCGGGAGCTCCCCTGCCACCGGTTTTGACTGCTCCGGCTTTGTGTCCTATGTGTTTAAGCAGTTCGGCTACACCACCAGCCGCGTGGCGAATGACGTCACACAGGATGGCGTCCATGTAGATCCGGCGGATCTGCAGCCCGGCGATGTGCTATGCTTCTATTCCGGGAACGGCTATGTGGGGCATGTCGGGATTTATATCGGGGATGACACTTTTGTCCACGCGGCAAACTCCTCTGAAGGCGTGGTCACGACTCCCCTTTCCACCGGGTATTACGCCCAGCGCGGATATGAGATCCGGCGGATTATCGAATAAGCGAATAACGCTGTTTTTCTGCGTGCGAAGACGCAGCCTGTACTGCTCCTCTGTGAGCTGCAGGCTGCGTCTTTCTGTCTTCTGGGTGTGATTGTTTTCCAGGATCTCTGTCCTTTGGCAGCTGAATCCCCGCGGTTTACTTCCCCACGCAGAAGCGTGCGAAAATGCGGTTCGTCACATCCTCACGGATGCTGGCTCCGGTGAGCTCTCCAAGGGCCGTCATGGCCCCCTCCACCTCGGTAAGGATGATATCCGGGGTCAGGCCGGCTTCCAGCTCGTCCATCACGCGCTGCATGCTCTGCACCGCGCGGGCGACCGCTTCCGCCTGGCGGGCATTTGTCAGAATCTCACCGGCGGGCACCTCCGTTGACGGGAAAAGGGCCGCCACTGTCTCCCCCAGCTTTTCGAGTCCTTCGCCGGTCCGGCTGCTGACAGCGAGCACGGGAACGCCGAGCTTTGGAATCGACATACGCTGCGGAAGATCGGCCTTCGAGAGGACTACTATGCCGTGCTTTGCCTCTTCGGCGGCACATAAGACTTCCTTCAGGCCGGCATCATCCGCATCATATGTCTCAGAAGCATCCACAACCGCCAGCACAAGCTCGGCATTCTCCGCCGCCTGACGGCTGCGGGCCACCCCCAGCTGTTCCACCGGGTCCTCGCTCCGGCGGATGCCTGCCGTGTCGATCAGCCGCAGGGTCACGCCGCCGAGGCTGACGCGCTCCTCCACGGTGTCCCGGGTGGTGCCGGGAATCTCGGTAACGATGGCACGGTCATAGCCCAGCAGAGCGTTGAGCAGCGAGCTCTTCCCGGCGTTCGGAAGGCCGATGATAGCCGCGGGGATGCCCCGGTTCATGAGCCTTCCTCTTTCGAAGGTCTTCAGCAGAGCGTTGAGTTCATCCAGATTGTTCTGCAGGCTCTGCCTGTAGCTGCCGATTTCAAACTCTTCGATATCCTCGTCCGGATAATCCAGCACGGCATGGAAGTGGGCGCTCATATCCGTGAGCTCACTGTAGATTCTCTCCACCTTCCGGTGAATCGCTCCGCCCAGCTGTCCGGCTGCGTTTTTGACAGCCTCTTCACTCTCGGCATCAATGAGGTCGATAACGGCCTCCGCCGCGCTCAGATCCATCCTGCCGTTCAGGAAAGCCCGCTTGGTGAATTCCCCCGGCCCCGCCTGTCTGGCGCCGAGGAGGAAAAGCTCGCGCAGGAGCGTCTGCAGCAGCATGGGCGAGCCATGGCACTGGAATTCTGCCGTATCTTCGCCGGTATAGCTGCCCGGGCCACGGCTGATGGTGCACAGCGCAATATCCAGCAGTTCCCCCTTCGTGCTCTGCAGTTTTCCGAAAACAAGCTTTCTGTCCGGCTGATCGCGCATTGCGCCGCCGCCGTACGGGAGGAAGAGCCTGTCCGCAATCGCAATGGACTGCGGGCCGGACATCCTCACAATGCCGATCGCGGCCACCTGCTGCCCGGTGGCAATGGCAGCGATTGTATCCATCATACCACCCCTTTCTTCGTAACTTCTTCGCGGTTTAAAAACCCTCCCGTATGGCGGGAGGGTTCAAACGCAGATGAAAAACGTATGCTTAGACCTGTTTTTCCGACCTGGCTGCTTTGGCGGATTTTTCGTCCATTCTCTCCGAGACAAAATAGCTCAGGGAAAGCAGACTGTCGGAAAAATGAATATTCTCAACAATAATCGGGCTGTTCGGTTCGGTCAGCTCGATATTTGTAAAGTTCCAGATCGCCTCAACGCCGTTTTCCGCCAGAAGATTCGTCACATCAACGGCGACCTCCTTCGGAACGGCCAGAACCGCAATGGCGATATCGTTGTGCTCAAGAAACGCTGCAAGATACTCCGAGGAATAGATCGGCACACCGCGGAAATCCGCTCCGATCAGGCTCTCCTTCACGTCAAAGGCGGCAACCAGATCCACACCGCATTCCGAGAAGCTGAAATTATCCATCAGGGCGTGCCCGATGTTGCCCACGCCGATCAGGATTGCCCTGTACCCACGGTCCATCCCGAGGATCGAGGCAATCTCACTGCGCAGTGCGGCGACATTATACCCATAGCCCTGCTGGCCGAATTCCCCAAAGCAGCTGAAATCCTGCCGGATCTGCGACGGCGTCAGCCCAAGCTGCTGACCCAGTTCAAAAGATGATATGCGGCTGATACCGCTTTCCTTCAAATCGTCCAGCTTCCGCAAATACCGCGGCAGACGACGGATCACGTTATTGGAAACCTTGACACGCTTCACTCGACCACACTCTCCTCTATATCAAAAAGTAATACTACGCATGACAGTATGTCATTATTATAACACATTGGCAAATGTGGTTCAATACCATTCTCACAAAATCTCATGAAAAGATTTCATAAAACCACATTTTCCCGCAAAACGGGCTGATTTTTCAACTATTTCTCCGCACTGCGACTATGGCAAAGGCCCTCACAGGCGCAGATTCTGTTTGGCCTCACGGACGATTTTCCGGATATCGTCGAGACTTTCGACATGCACAAAGCGCTGGCGGTAAGCGCTGGCGTGGGGGACGCCATGCAGATACCAGGGCAGCTGATGCCGCGCCTCCATGCAGGCTGCCCGCTCTCCCCGGAGCTCGGCGAGCATCTCTGCCTGCCGCAGGGCGGTGTCCATTCGCTCCTCCACGCTCGGGAGAGGGGGTTCCTCTTCGCCGGAAATCCGTGCGTTCGCGCGGCGAAAAAGCCAGGGGTCGCCAAAGCAGCCCCGGCCGATCATGACAAGATCGCAGCCCGTATAGCGGAGGATATGCTCTGCGTCCACACCACTGAAGACATCTCCGTTGGCTGTCACCGGGATGCTGACGGCTTCCTTCACTTCCCGGATGATATCCCAGTCTGCCCGGCCACCATACATCTGCACACGGGTTCTGCCGTGCACGGCGAGGGCGGAGGCCCCGGCCTGCTCGCAAACGCGGGCAAACTGCACAGCATTCACGCTGCCGCCGTCCCAGCCCTTGCGGAATTTGACCGTCACCGGCACCGGCACATGGCGACAGACCTCTTCGATGATTCTGGCTGCAAGCTCCGGATCCTTCATCAGGGCTGAGCCATCCCCGCTTTTTACGATCTTCCCAACCGGGCAGCCCATGTTGATATCCACGATATCTGCGCCGGATATCTCCTGCGCCATCTGCGCGGCCTCGCCCATCACATCAGGCTCATGGCCGAAGATCTGCACGGCGGCGGGGTGCTCATCCTCCGGGATATACAGCAGCTGCCTGCTCTTTTGGTCATGATAGCAGAGTGCCCGGGTGCTGACCATCTCGGTGGTGGTGAGGGCAGCCCCCTGCTCTCTGCAGAGGCGGCGAAAGGCCGGGTCCGTTACGCCGGCCATGGGCGCCAGAACCACGCGGCCGCCCAGTTCTACAGTTCCGATTCTCACAGGTCCAGATCCAGCCCCACCGGGCAGTGGTCAGAGCCCATAATTTCAGGGAAGATATACGTACCCTTCAGGCGATCCCGCAGGCTGTCCGAGATGACAAAATAGTCAATGCGCCATCCCACGTTTCTCTCCCGAGCGGCTGCGCGATAGCTCCACCACGAATATGCGCCCTCCTGGTCGGGGTGCTGCCAGCGATAGCTGTCGGTGAATCCTGCTTCGAGAAGCTCGGTGAACTTCCCTCTCTCCTCGTCCGAGAAGCCGGGATTGCCGACATTTGTCGCGGGGTTTTTCAGGTCAATCTCCTGATGTGCCACATTCATGTCGCCGCAGGCCACCACAGGCTTTTCCTTTCCAAGCGTGAGAAGATACTCGCGGAAGGCGTCATCCCACTGCATGCGGTAGTCAATTCTCCGCAGGCCGTCCTGGGCGTTCGGTGTGTAGACACAGACCAGAAAATGATCCGCAAATTCCAGCGTGACCGCCCGGCCCTCGGTGTCATGCTCGGGAATACCCAGATTGTACCGGACAGAGAGAGGTTCTTCCCGGGTGAAAACCGCAGTGCCGGAATAGCCCTTTTTCTCCGCATAGCTCCAATAGCTCTGATAGCCCGGCAGGACCAGATCAATCTGCCCTTCCTGCAGCTTGGTCTCCTGAATGCAGATGCAGTCGGCATTCAGCGCCAGCATCGATTCGGCAAAGCCCTTCTTCACGGCAGCCCGCAGACCGTTAACATTCCACGAGATATATCGTTTCATTCCGTTTCCTCCTTCCGGCTGCCATAGGCGTCTTCCAGGGCACTGTCCCGCAGGCGGGGCGGGGTCCCGGCACGCATATCCTTCGTCTGGGATGTTTTTTGGGCAGTCAGGCTTTTGATCTGTACGCCCTGTTCGAGAAAGCGTGTCTCATAGTCTGTCAGGATCCCCACGATGCCGTTTGCGTGCAGATTCTCTGTCAGCTCCGTAATCTGCCAGCCCTCTGCCCTGAACTGCTCAGCGGACCAGCGGAACAGCGGCAGGTTATCCGTCTTCAGCCGGACGCTGCCCCCGTCAGAGAGAATGGTAGCATAGATGCGCAGAAAAGACGGGGCAGTCAGGCGGAATTTGGCATCACGGCTTTTTGGCCAGGGATCGCAGAAATTGATATAAATCTCATCCACCTCGCCCGGATCGAAGATCTCGTGCAGCTTCGCCGCATCCCCGTCGATAAAGCGGACATTCTCTCTCTCCTCGCGCTTGGCCCTCTCCATGGCGAGAATCATCGCGTCCGGAACCTTCTCCACAGCCACGAGCTGTGCCTCC
>CADBNC010000117.1 GCA_902795885.1 Oscillospiraceae bacterium | reverse complement strand
CAGTTGGTGTTTTTAACGATGAGGGTCCACCTGTTCCCATTCCGAACACAGAAGTTAAGCTCATCAGTGCCGACGATACTTGCCTGGTGACGGGCTGGAAAAATAGGTCAACGCCAACACAGAGCCGCTCAAAAGAGCGGCTCTGATTCTATCTGTGGCAGGTTAGCGTACGGAAACCTGTACGCAACAAATAGACAAAATATAAAAGGGGGATATCAAAATGGCAAACAAATATGCAGGAACCAAGACAGAGAAAAACCTCTGGGAAGCATTCGCAGGCGAAAGCCAGGCCCGTAACAAGTATACCTACTTCGCTTCCGTCGCCAAGAAGGCCGGGTACGAGCAGATCTCCGCTCTGTTCCTGAAGACTGCAGACAACGAGAAAGAACATGCAAAGCTCTGGTTCAAGGAACTGGGCGAGCTGGGCACAACGGAAGAGAACCTCCTGCACGCTGCGGAGGGTGAGAATTTTGAGTGGACGGACATGTATGAGCGCATGGCAAAGGAAGCGGAAGAGGAAGGCTTCCCGGAGCTTGCCGAGAAATTCCGCGGTGTCGGCGCTATTGAAAAGGCCCATGAGGAGCGTTATCGCAAGCTTCTCCAGAATGTCGAGGAGAAGACTGTTTTTGAAAAGAGCGGTGTTAAGGTCTGGGAGTGCCGCAACTGTGGTCATATTGTGGTCGGCACCAAGGCGCCGGATGTCTGCCCTGTCTGCAACCATCCGCAGGCATATTTCGAAGTCAGAGAAGAGAATTATTAAAAAGATCATTTAACAATAGGAAATAGGGAGCATGCTTGAGCATGCTCCCTATTTCAATATCAGCAGGCGTACTGTCTGCCATTAACCCAGAACTCTGCCCGGGCATTTTTAAATGTCCCTGTATGTCAGAAGATCAGGCGGCCACAGACGCCATCAGAGACGCTGTCGGCTCCACAGGGGCGGTTTGCATGGTGGCTGCAGCTGCCTGCACAGTGAACTGTACAGGAACGCATGCGATTTCGCCACTGTCCAAAGTAAAGGCAACCTCGGCCTCGTAGGTCCCGGCTGCCAGACCGGATATGGGCTGAACGGTCCAAGTTGCTGTGTTTACGGCGCCGCGCTCGAGAAGCCTCCCGTCACCGGTGCTCAGAATAAAGCATTCGGCATCCTGCCCCGTGAGAGAGACGCTTCGGATTACAGACTGCATATCGGCTTCCACGCGAACTGCTTTCGGCTCAACACGGCCATAGCCTTCTTCGACATTGTCGAATACCGGTGCAGTGAACTGCGGGAATGCCAGGGAGATCTGCACAGGCTCGCTGGCCTTTGCGCCACGAGGCATGGTCACAGCTGTTATAATGGTGCTTTTCTTAACTGTGAAGGGCTCCACGTAAACCATGCCATTTTCCTGTGTCGGGATGCTACCGTCATCGGTATAGATGATTTCACCGTTGTTCGAATATGCGAAGCTTACCGTCTGCGGGGTGGCATAGGTGCCGCCGGCAATTTCAAAGACAGGTGCCGTTGCCTGCAGCTCCAGCGCTACATTGATCTCGCCAACGAGGTCAATGAGAGAGATGCTGCCATCGCCGTTCCAGACGATTTTGCAGTTGCTTGCCGTGGCGCTGTTGATCGTAAAGCCTTCAACCGGGGTGATGCGGCATTCCTTGTCCTGCAAAACCATGCGGTTACCGCCGTCCGGCTCAATCACGGTGCCTTCGATGGTGATGTATGGGTCATAATACTCGGCAAAATGGACGGCGTAATAACCGAAGATTCTGCTTTCCTTCACGCTGCCTTCCACAAAACCATGGACAAAGGCGCCATTATTGTAAACGGTTCCGTTGTTGTTATAGATGGTTCCGTCATTGGCGTAGACGATGCCGGCATTGTTATAGACCGTACCGCCGTTTGCATAGACTGTACCGGCGTTGTTGTAGACAAACGCTCTGTTGGAGTAAATCGTACCTCCGTTATTGAAAACAACCGTGCCTTCATAGGCATAAACGCTTTCGCCCTCATTGACAACCATTTGCTTTGGTTCATCGGGAAGATCTGCAGGGACGCTTCCGGCATCGCCATCCCAGGGTACTACCACGACCTCATCGGATGCCACCGGGCCATCCGGCATAATCTGCTCGGCCAGTGCTTTCGCTTCAGCAAGGCTCTCTTCTGTTTCAGCCGGAGGGGCAGGGTTTACTTCGACCGGTGCTGACGTCTGTGCCTCGACAGGGATGGAATCCATTTCGTACGGATCTGGTTCCTCCTGTGGGGGGATCAGGCCAAGGGTTTCGTTCATCTCTGCAGTATCGGCCATATAGGCTTCTTCTGCAGTCATGGAAGACTCCTCTGCGGTCGTTTCCATATCCTCTGTATCGGAACGTGGCGGCAGAAAGAGAACTGTCTCCTCGGCTTCGGCAGAGAGCTCTTCTTCCAGAGCCAGATTCAGCGTGGGAATTGGTCTTTCAGATGGCCGCGGGCCTGGCCTTGAAGAACGTCCGGAAGCTGCCAGGGCTACGGCGGGCAGCAGGCAGATCAAAAGAGCAAGGATCATAAACAGTGCAAACATTCTTTTCTTCATGCTGTATTTCCTCCTTTCCTGAAAGATATACCTTGCACACAAGATCGTGTACAATAACACCCTGCATTATACTCCATAGAGTGAAAACCTGTAAAGTATGGAATGATAAAGATTTATGAATTTGCCAGAAAAGGCTTCTCTGCCGGGAAATGATCTGAAAATCCACTTTGAATTTTGTTGAAGCGCCGGGAAAGTGATGGTATAATACATAGAATTATATTTTGATAAAAATCAGAATGGCTGAAACAAAACATGCGGTCGCATGGATCTGATATTACGGACAGAAAAGCAGGAAAATACCATGAAGAAAAAACAGATAAATCTGATTATTGCATTGATGCTGGCGGCAGTACTGTGTCTGGCACTCTTCCTCACCGGCTGCGGCCGGCAGCGTGGTGGTGAAGCACCATCAGAGCAGAATGCCGCAGGAGAGCCGGAAGCACTTTCTGGAAAAGAAGAGGGAGAGCCGGAGGAAGTGCCTGCTCCGACGCCGACGCCGGTTCCGGAGCTCACGTTTCCTGACGGGAGCGTCCACATGGCCGATGAAAAGACACTGGATCTGTCCTCGCTCAGCCATGCGGACGTAGGGGAAGCAGCTGCACTTCTGCGGCAGATGCCAAATCTGAAAAGCATCGATATGGGCAGTGATGGTGCCTGGACAGGAGACCCGGAACCGCTGACGGCCGAAACAGCTGCTGTCGAGAGATCTCCGGAAGCTGACCGCGACCTGACCTGGTCCGATCTGCGCACACTTCAGGAGGCAGCGCCGGGGGCAGAGATTCTCTATCGTTTTCGTTTCTACGGAAGAGATTTCACCACCCTCGATGAAGAAATGGATCTGAACCACAGCCAGATGACGGATGAAGGGGCGGCGGTGCGAGAGATTCTTCCCCTGATGTCCAGATGCCGGTATCTGGACATGGACAGCTGTGGCGTATCGTCTGAGAAAATGGCGGAAATTCGGGATGCCTACCCCGAGATGGATGTGGTGTGGCGGATCTGGTTTGCCAACAACACCTTCACCATGCGGACAGACTCCGAACGCCTCTGGTGTGCTTTCTTCGCAGACTATATGACGGATGAATATACACAGGAGCTCAAATATCTGACACATCTGAAGTACCTGGATCTAGGGCATAATCTGCAGCTTCACAACTGGGATTTTCTCCGGTATATGCCGGATCTCGAGGTCTGCATCATTACAGCAAGCGGCTGGGACACACTGGATATGCTCGAGAACTGTACAAAGCTTGAGTATCTGGAGATAATCCCGATGTCCCGGATTGAGCTGGATCTCCATCCCCTTGCGGGTATGACGGAACTGGAGCACCTGAATATGTCCGGCATGGGGAAGACCGAAGGATGGGAAGTTCTGCTGAACATGAAGAAAATGCAGCGGCTATGGATCGGCCGTGCGACGGCGTACTATTTCCCGGAAGGGGCAATGGATCAGATCCTGGAAGCCCTCCCAAACGCCCGGATCGTATATGAAACGGATACCTCGGCAGTTGGCTCCTGGAGGACGGATCCGGACGGGAGCATCCCGCCGCGTTATGCGCTACTGCGCGAACAGTTTGACTATGACCACTGGCCGCAGGTTGCGCCTTATCCCTACAACGACCCGAAGTGCAAGGCGCCCTGGGAGGCATAAGGAACTGGAGAGGCAAAACCTGCCGACATGTATTTTATCGGAGTGAATGGAATATGATGAAAAAATATAGTGGTGTATTCTGCCTGCTGCTGGGCACAGCGCTTTTGCTGAGCCTCTGCGGATGCGGATTCACCGGGGCAAACCGCAGTTCAGCAAAAGCCGGGGATACGGAGATGCAGGCTGCGCCCAGCGGAGCTGCTGTACAACCGATGCAGGCGAGTCCAACACCGGAGCCTGCTCCTACGCCGACTCCGATTCCGGAACTCACCTTCCCGGACGGAAGTGTCCATATGGCTGATGAAGAAACGCTGAACCTTTCCTGGCTTCGCCACGCGGATGCAGAATTGACGGCATCGCTTCTGCGGCAGATGCCGAATCTGAAAAGCATTGATATGGGCAGCGACGGCGCATGGACAGGGAATCCGGAACCACTGACTTATGAAACAGCATCT
>CADBNC010000116.1 GCA_902795885.1 Oscillospiraceae bacterium | reverse complement strand
TAGGCCATCTCCGCCGTGCCCTTTGCCGTATCCGGAACCAGACGAAAGCTCTTCGCGTCCCCGTGGTCCTCGACCTTGTCAATGATGCAGTGCTGCACGGCGGGATGGAGCCTCTTTGCCAGAATGTTGGGGTTATAGACGGACTTCGGCAGGGTCGCGGGCGCTGCCTCGATGGCGGCGGTCCGGGTCTTTACCTCGCCCAGGAACGGGAACGGCGTCAGCCCCTTCAGCGCCTTTTTGTCGTAGTTGTATTTCGCCATCTCAGTATCCCTCCTTTTCCATATCCAGCAGCATGTAGCGTGCCTGCTCGGCGCCGGACAGATAGGCCTGGGAATAGCCGTCCATCTGCGTGCCGTGGCCGCCGGCGAAGCGCAGGCCGTGGACGGTATAGTCCTCGTGATGCCCGCTCTGCACCCGCGGGAACATGCCGTCCCAGCCGGCCGGCTCGTATCCGTAGACATCGCCCTTCGGCGTGCCGAGATAGCGGGCCCAGGTCATCGGCGAGGCCACCACGATCTCTTCAATATGCCCCTGCAGGTCGCAGCCGGTCACTTCCTCATAGCGCTCCACGCACTCGCGGGCAATGCGGTCCTTGATCCGGAAATATTCCTCCTCCGTGATGTTCTCAAAGGCGTCCCCGGTATAGAACTTCGAGAACTGGATAAAGGCCCGGTTCGCCCCGGCCGCGTCCGGCAGGGCGTTGGTCAGCACCGTGCAGGTGATGTCCCGGTGGGTCTCGATGCTGTCGGAGGAGAGATACTGCTTGCGGTTGTCCGGCGTGTGGCGCATGAAGGTGTCATAGTTCTTCAGCCCCAGCTCCTCCGCAGAGGCATCCAGCCCCAGATAGACCGTGAAGGCCGCCTGGGCGAGCTTCTGGGCGTTCATCATCCGCAGGTTCCGCTCGGGGATCTCGCTGTGGTCCACCATGCGGTCAAACACCACATGGGGCATCAGGTTCGAGATGACCCATTGGCAGGGGATGTATTCCCCGCTCTTCAGCTGCACGCCGTACACGCGGTTATAGCGGATATCGATTTTGCTGACCTCCGTGTTGTACCACACGTCGCCGCCCAGCTCCCGGATCCGCGCGTCAAAGGCCATGGAGATCTCGTGGCTGCGGTTTTTGGCAAACCAGGGCAGATGGGTCAGATACACATAGGTCATGTAGGTATAGACCGCAAAGCTCATGTTCGTGGAATCGGCCGAGACATAGGTCCAGTAGGATTCGAAAATCCGCTTCGCCTTCTCCGGCACGCCGATCCGGTCCAGCATCTCCTCGGTCGAAACCGGCACCACCCGCATCAGGTCGTAGTATTTGAGCAGCATCTCGACCTTCGCCGGGGGCGATGGCTCGTTATCGTGGGCCGCCAGCCAGTCCACCCCGTCGTGCAGCATGCGGCCGAGCTCGAGCACGGTGGTCATGGATTCGCGGCTGCCCGGCACCTGCCTCTCCATCTCGTCGATGAAGGCCTGCACGCCCGCCGGCATCGCCACGTTGAAGCCGTCGGGATCCGTGGCTACGGAGGCGAAGGATTCATGGGCCGCGCACCACTCCACATCCAGCTTGTAGGTGTCCTCCAGCAGCTTTCTCACTGCGCCCCGGGGTCGCCCCTCCTGCCCGTCGCCCATCTGGCAGAGCTCGTGCAGGGTTGCCTCAAATTCATACGCGCCGCGGCGGAAGCTGGTGGCGCATCCGCCCGGCAGATTGTGCTTCTCCAGAACCAGTACCTTTTTCCCGGCTGTTGCCAGCCAGGCTGCCGCCGAAAGCCCGCCGTTGCCGGCCCCGACGACAATCACGTCATATTTCTGCATGTTCATCCTCCTTTTTTACGAACCTTCCGGTACGATAATCTCGCGTATGCTGAAGTCCTTTCCGCTCAGGACTGTTTTCTCAAAGCTGCCGCAGTTCGGGCACCAGCCCTTGTTCTCCACCACGTTGAAGATCTCGTCGCATTCCTCGCACTCCGCCAGCCCCGGCACCATCTGGATGTTCAGCTTCGCGTTTTCCAGAATGCTCCCCTTCACGGCCACGGGATACAGCTCCTCCACATACTCCGGGATCACCAGTGAAAGCTCTCCGCAGTCCACGACCACCTCGCGGATCTCCCGGATGCCGTTCTCCTCCGCAAAGGCCGTGACCGTCCGGACCATCTGCCGGACAATGCCGATCTCGTGCATCTCAGCCTCCGTATTTTCCGATGTTCTTCCTCACGATGTTGATGCCGATCTTCGGCACGTTCTTCACGATCCGCCCGAGGGTGTGGAAGTATTCCTGGTTGTCCGCGTCGTGGATCTTCTCCAGATGGATGGCGTCAAACCGGCACTTGGTGGTGCAAATGCCGCAGCCCACACACATGAACTGATCCACCACGGCCGTCCCGCAGCCGAGGCACCGTGCGCATTCCGCCTTCACCTGCTCTTCGGTAAAGGTTCCGCGCAGATCGTTGAAGCTTGTCCTTGCCTCGCTTCCGTCCGCCCTCGCGGCCTTCTGCCTGGGGGCGCTGTCAAAGCCGCCCGGCCGGATCTGGGCCGTTGCCGAGTCGAAGGCCCTGTAGTCCCGGTGATCGCGCCCCAGGGTCAGGGTCTGGCCCTCGTGCACGAAGCGGTGGATGGAGACGGAGGCCTCCTTGCCCGCTGCAATCGCGTCAATGACAAACTGCGGCCCGGTGACCACATCGCCGCCCGCGAACACATCCGGAACGGAGGTCTGGCAGGTTACGGGATCAGCCTCCACGGTCCCCCGCGCGCCGGCCTCCAGGCCGATGCCGCCGAGGTCCACTCGCTGCCCGGTTGCCGCAAGAACGGCCGTGACCGGGACGGTCTCAAATTCGCCGGTTCCCTTCACGCTGCGCCGTCCCTTCGCGTCCGGCTCGCCCAGCTGCATCTTCTCCAGCTTCAGGGCAGCGGCCGCGCCCTCGCCGGTGATTTCCGCCGGGGCCGCGAGGAAGCAGAAGCGCACGCCCTCTTCCCGGGCCTCGGCAATCTCCTCCTGGTCGGCCGGCATCTCCGCCTCGCTCCGGCGGTAGTATACGGTGACCTCCGCGCCGAGGCGGACCGCCGCCCGCGCCACATCCATGGCCACGTTGCCGCCGCCGATCACGGCCACCTGCCCGCCGATCTCCGGCCTGCCGCCCTGGTTGACGCTGCGCAGGAAGTCCACGCCGCTCATGACGCCCTCCAGCTCCTCCCCGGGGATGCCGAGCTTCGCGCCGCGGGACGCCCCGATGGCCAGATAGAAGGCACGGTAGCCCTCCTGCCGGAGTGCGTCCAGCGTCACATCCCGGCCGACCTCCACGCCGCACCGGAACTCCACGCCCAGCTCCCGCAGGACGTCAATCTCCGCGTTGATGACGTCCTTCTCCAGCCGGAAGGAGGGGATGCCCAGGGTCAGCATGCCGCCCGGCACCGCTTCCTTCTCAAACACCGTCACCGGATAGCCCTTCACCGCCAGATAGTAGGCGCAGCTGAGCCCGGCAGGCCCCGCCCCGATCACGGCGATCTTCTCCGGATAGGGTTTGCCGATCTGGTTGAGCAGCTTCGGCACGAAGCGTGTCTCACGCCGGAGCTCCTGCTCGGCGATGAATTTCTTGATCTCGTCGATGGCCACGGGCGCGTCCACCTCGCCGCGGGTGCAGGCCTCCTCGCATTTCCGGTTGCAGATTCTCCCGCAGACCGCCGGGAAGGGGATGTCCTTCTTGATCAGCTCCAGGGCCTCGGCGTATCTCCCCTCCGAGGCCAGTTTGATATACCCCTGCACCGGCAGGTGCGCGGGACATGCCGCCTTGCAGGGCGCCGTACCCTCCGGCATCACGTCCGTCCGGTCGGTGCGGTAGTCCGGGTCATAGCGCTTCGAGGACCAGAGGGTGTTGCGCGGCGTGTCCTTCGGGCGCTCCTCGTTGGCCGGCCGCGCGCAGAGCTTCTGCCCCAGGCGCACGGCGTTGAGCTGGCAGTTCTCCACACACTGCCCGCAGGCCACGCATTTGTCCTTGTCCACGCGGGCGACATAGTTCGTGCGGATGGCGTCCGGCGCGTGGAAATACGACGCGATGCGCAGGGCGAAGCACGAGCAGCTGCAGCAGTTGCAGATCGCCGTGGTGTCGTCATAGCCCGGGGTCACGTTCAGCTCGTGGACGAGGCCGTTGTCCTCGGCCCGCTTAAGGATCTCGAAGGCCTCTTCCTTCGTGATCAGCCGGTGCGAGCCGGTTTCGGAATAGTTCACGGCATTGTCGTTGAGATACATGCACATGTCCTCTTCCAGATGGCCGCAGCCCTCCCCCATCAGGCGGCGGGCCCGCCGGCACGAGCACGGCCCCACCGAGACCGCCCACGCGTCCTCGATCAGCTTTGCCACCTCGTCGTAGTCCGCCTTGCGGGAGTTGTTCTCAATCGCGCTCTGGACGGGGATCACGCGCATGAGATTCATGCCCACGTCCATAAAGGGCGCCAGCATCGACACGCGGACGCGTGTGTAGGCCTCGAAGCACTCCCCGAGCACCGGGTACCGGTCGCACTGCTCGCGGTTGGAGAGCACGCCCTCCATGATGCCCGGCACCCAGATGGGATAGTACCAGCAGAGCTTCCCGTCCACCTTCCGCGTGCGGATCACGCCCGCGGTCTTCAGCTTGTTCAGCTGCTCCTTCGTGAAATCCAGGTCCCTGTTCGCCCGGCGGGCAATTTCCTCCGCCGTGCGGTTGGCTTCCAGACGCATGTGCATCATGATCTGGCACATGTCGTCGTCTACAATGGGCTCCAGAATCTTGTATTCCGGATCGTCATAGGTGATGCCGGTGTAGGTCAGGCTTTCCAGACTGATCTTTGTCGCCAGCTTCAGAATATTGGGTCTGTGCGCCATGCGCTGTCCTCCTTCTCTTGCATTTGTGTCCTCGTTTTTCGATTGTTATTCCACCAGTATATATTTTATCACAGGGGATTTGTTCGATCAATCACAATATGCCCATCGGATTCCAAAAATACGCCGACATTTTTGGACAGAATGACGAACTCCCCCGGATAACTGTTCATATCTTTGGCTTGTCCTGCTTTCTGCGGTGTAGTATACTGGATCTCAGATCAGGCATAAAAAACAAAGGAGGTTTACCGCAATGGATTTTGAAAAGGCAAAGGAAGCGCTGGCAGGTCTTACCGGTCAGGCAGAGGAACTGATTAAGGACACCGGCAAACTCGAGGCGCTGCTTCAGGAACTGGAGAAGAAGCTGCAGGACGTTCCGACGGTCGGAAACGCACTGGCCAAGGTTCCCCTGATGATCTCTCTGATCCGCAGCTATATCACCAAACAGTATACGAATGTTTCTCCCAAGGTCATTCTGACGCTTGTTGCGGCGATTATCTACCTGCTGAAGGGCAAGGATCTTATCCCGGATAATATTCCGGTTCTGGGCTATGCGGATGACATCGCCGTGTTTGCCGCCGCGTTTATGCTGGATGAACCGGAGCTGAAGGCATACGAACAGTGGAGATCGGAAAACGGTCTTAC
>CADBNC010000115.1 GCA_902795885.1 Oscillospiraceae bacterium | reverse complement strand
TCGGTGCCGTCGATGGCGGCCTTCAGCTTATCAGCGGGTACGTCGTCGGGGAAGGTCTTGCCGGCGTTTGCCCTGGCCTCGGCGATTTCTTCCTGCGTGTGGAAATGGGATGACGTCACCTTGCAGACGGGGCAGAGCTCGGGCGGGGCGATGCCCTCGTGCACATGACCGCACACAGAACAAATCCATTTTTTCATCGTTATTGCCTCACTTTCTATATTATTATTTGTTGAACGATTTTGATCTCCGCCGGGCGCCTGCGCACTGCTCCAGCGGCTGCAGTCGGCGCAGAGGCCGGTGACAGTAAGCGTACAGCTTTCCGGAGTGCAGGAGAGCTTCTCGCGGGCATCCTGCAGGATCTCCTGCAGGGCGCTGCTCCATTCCAGATCAAACATGCGCCTGCATTCACGGCAGATGAAGTGCGCGTGCGGGTCGGTGCGTGTCTCATAACGCTCCTGCCCGTCTACCTGCCCGGCGGACAGCACAAGCTTCTGCTGCTCCAGGACTGTCAGATTCCGGTACACGGTTCCGAGGCTGATCTCCGGGATCGTCGCTTTTACATCCCGAAACAGCATCTCTGCCGTAGGGTGATCGGGCCTTGCCTGCAGGGCAGAGAGAATGACATCGCGCTTCTGACTACGTTTTCTCAGAGGGTTCATGACAGCCTCCAAATTAGGAATGATTCTTATTATTGATTTCATTATAGCATAGGATGCAACATTGTCAAGCACGATTACCTGTTATTAATTTATTAACAATCTGTGGGGGAAGCGAACCCCGAAATCCTTTTGCTTGCAGTTTTTCTGCCGTCTGCTATAATACATTCGTTCCTGGGGAACATATGAAAGGTGTCTGTACCGGGTCTGCCCGGAGAAAGGATAGATTGTGAAGGCTTATGAAAGACTGATCCGGTATGCCCGGATTCATACTACAAGCGATGAGAATAGTGATACCACTCCGTCCACCGAGAGGCAGTTCAACCTCGCCCGCACACTGGAGGACGAGATGAAAGCCATGGGCTTTGAGGCTGTCTCCGTGGATGAGCATGCCTATGTATACGGCGCTGTCCCGGCATCGGAAGGCTGCGGGGACTGGCCCTGTATCGGCCTGATCGCCCACCTGGATACGGCGCCGGATTTTTCCGGGGAAGGTGTGAAGCCGCAGCTGGTACCGGACTATGACGGAGGGGAGCTTCCCATCGGGAACAGGATTCTGAGCCCTCAGCAGTTCCCCGATCTGAAAAAGCTGGCCGGCCACACGCTGATAACAACGGACGGGAATACCCTTCTCGGCGCCGATGACAAAGCCGGCGTCGCCGAGATTCTGACCGCCTGTGAGGAGATCATGGCGGAAAAGCTGCCGCACGGCAGGATTGCGGTCTGCTTTGCGCCGGATGAAGAGATCGGCCACGGGGCAGCGCTGCTGGATCTCGGAAAGTTCGGTGCGGATTTTGCCTATACCGTCGATGGGGGAGATCCGGAGGAGATCAACTGGGAGACCTTCAACGCGGCAGGGGCAGAGGTGGATTGCCGGGGGGTCAATGTCCATCCCGGGGAGGCGAAGGGGATCATGCGCAACGCGTCTCTGGTCGCCATGGAGTTTGCTTCGATGCTCCCGGCTGACGAGCGCCCGGAGAAAACAGAAGACCGCGAGGGCTTTTTTCACCTGACGCAGATGCAGGGTGACGTAGAGAAGGCGCAGCTGCGCTATATTATCCGGGATCACGATGCAGGCCGCTTTGAGGCCAGAAAGCACCTGATGACGGAAAGCGTGCGAGCCCTGAACGAAAAGTACGGAGGCGGCACGGTCTCCCTTCAGCTTCACGATCAGTACCGCAACATGGCAGAGATCCTCGCCGGTCATATGGATATCGTCCGGCGGGCAGAGAATGCCATCCGCAAAGCGGGCCTTCAGCCGCACTGCGTTCCGGTGCGCGGAGGGACGGATGGAGCACAGCTCTCCTTCCGTGGTTTGCCCTGCCCGAATCTCGGCACCGGCGGTGCGGCTTTTCACGGACCTTACGAGCACATTTCCGTCCAGAATATGGACCTATGCGTCCGCATTCTCAAGTATCTCGTGACGCAGGAGCCTGGTGCTGTCCGGCAGTAACGGAAAACAGCGGCAGGGGGAGAGTGTATCGCCCCTGTCTGCAGGGGAAGGGAGGCCGCCTCGTTTATCGAGACGGCCTCCCGGCTTTGATATCGGTAATTGTCACACAGACGCGGGGGAGAGAATTTCGGCAATGCGGAGAAGATCCTTCTCATCGCCGACATTGCCCGGGAAGATCACATAGGGCAGACCCGGAAAGCGGCTCTCGTCGCCGGTCTGCCATACGGGGATGCCGGGCCTGATCTGACCCATCACCCGCGCCTTTCGCACCTTCAGCGCTTTGGTGCCAACATCGCTGGAGGTGATCCCGCCTTTTGCCACGATGAATGAGGGTGTTACGCGCAGATTTCCAATGATGCCGGTCAGCGCGTCCGAGATCTCCGTCGAGATACGCAGCTGCGCATCCGGGTCATCGGTGTCAAGATCCAGTCTCTCCCGGCGGGTAAATACTACGGCGCTTCTGCCGGATGCAAGATCCGCTTCGGCCTGCCGCAGTACCCTGTCCGCCTCGTCCGCAAGCCCGCCTTTCTCCAGAACGCGGTGCTGGTTGAATTCGATATAATCCAGCGGCAGGGAAGAGGTTCTGAGCTCTTCCAGCTGGCGGGTGGTTTTCTGCACATGCGAGCCGATCAGGATGATTCCCCCGTTTGGGTTGGCGGGGGTTCGCAGC
>CADBNC010000114.1 GCA_902795885.1 Oscillospiraceae bacterium | reverse complement strand
CTGAAAAGCTCGATCTTATAGTCCTGCGTCGGCGTCATGAGCCACATCTCGGGATGCTCGGACCAGAACTCACCGTTCTGCCAGTGATCCAGGATCGCGAACATCGAGCCGCTGGACATATGGTGGCCATAGATGACGGTGTTGGAATCGACAAAGTTCCGCGCGTTCTCCGCCGAGACAAAGATGGACCCCGCGTTGTTCCACTTGCGGTCGTAGGTGGTGTTGATGTAGGTATCGTTGGTCTCGCCGTGCATGACGGGATAATCGATCACGGTGCCGGGGCAGTAGATCCAGCCCGTGACATCGCCGTTCACATCCAGCAGGTCGTCAAAGTTGACCCTCTTGGGCGCGGTTTCCTTCAGGCGGAAGATGCCGTCCTTCTCCCAGACCTCCGAAACCATCGGGCCCGGGTCTTCCTCAGTCTTTTCCGAAGAAGAAGCCGCCGGCTTGGATACCGGCACCGCATCCGTCCCGGTAAACTGGGAGGACGCATCGGCGTAGAGCCGCTTGGCAACCTGATACTGATGCTGCACCACGGCTACCGTACCGCCGCAAAAGATAAAAATCGCCGCGAGCACAATCATCAGTATTCTTCTGATCTTTTTCCACATAAGCCCTGTCCTCTTCCGGTCCGCTTAATCCTGCTGGCCGCGGAGTTTCTCAAGCTCCTCGTTCATGCGGGCTGTCTGGCGCCGGTCATAGCGCTCCAGCTTATCGCGGAACTGCTCCTGCTGCCGCACGCGCATCCTGCCGGCAAGGATATTGAACATCACGCCGCAGGCCGCGAGGCAGAGGAGGTAGAGCTTGCCAACACTGCTGGTATAGATCGTCATCAGGCGGCCAACATATGGCACATGATAGGATACACGGCCAATCAGATCCCGATAGGAAACAGAATTGATGTCTTCCTGGGTATTGGCATCCCCTTTGGTGACGAATTCTTCATAGAAGTACTGGTTCTGTACCACACGGTGCGATACAACCACGCCATTGCTGTAGAAAGCGATAACCTCGCCCTCCTGCACCTCACGGGGCTCCGCCACCGGCTGCACATAGATGACACTGCCAACCGGGATTTCCGGCTCCATACTGCCGCTGACAACCGTATAGACTTCGTATCCGAGAAACCGCGGCAGAGCAAGAGGCAGGCTGACGGCAATCACCGCCAGGAGAAGCAAAGTTCCTATAACGTTGCACAGGGCGGGAAAAAACTTCCCGCCCTTTCTCTTTGCTTTGCGGGATGAGGAGGGGTACCTTTGGGCTCCCCTCTCATCTTCGCGGTCGGTTTTCTGGGTATTATCTGTAGTCATCGTGGTCATCATCATCCAGGAAACTGAAATCGTAGTCTACTTCATTTGCGTATTTTTTCTTCTTGCGATAGAAGAGCAGGTACCAGTACAGTGCCGCAATCAAGCCGGCCAGAAGCACAATCAGGGCGATTGTCAGACCTGTCGGAATCTTACGCTGTGCCGTGTCGCCATTGACATCCGCAAAGGGAACCAGCACCGGTGCTACCGAAGCCGCCGGCCCTTCAAACTCGGCCAGAGGCACATCGAGGTCAAGAATATCTTCTGTCATCTGATATCCCGGCTGCGGAAGCACGCTGTTTGCATTGGCGTTCGCCGTAGCTGTATTCGCATTGGCAGCATTACCACCCGCAGCAACACCGCCGCCACCCGTTGTAACGTTGGTTATCGTGCCGCCGCCACCAGTAGTTCCTGTGGTAATCCTGGTGTAGTAGGCATACAGAACATTCTGGCTTTCATCCAATCCAATTGTCCTTGTCGTTCTCCGATACGGCTGATAGCCATCGATGTAAATATACGAGGAAACCGGGCGGTCACCAGGGTCTGCATAGAATGTCTGTGGTGGAGCAAGTTCTGTTTCTGAACCGTAGAGAAGATAATGAACTGTATATTTGACTTCGTTTCCACTGATTCCGTAGGCAACAACATAATCCCGATCTTCGGTCATCTGATAGCCGGAAAGAATCTGATCCTTGCCACTCTCCTTGATACCCTTAACGTAATAGCCTGTTTTGGGTGTGACACTCGGAACGGCATGAGATAAGTTGCTGTATGACGATGTGTTATCGGTAAATACCGTACTGTTACCGCTGAACGTGCCCTGATTGCCGGCATAAATCCGGACGGTATACTGTCTGTTTTCCGCAAATGCCACGGAAGGGATCATCGTCATAATGAGAAATACAAGCAGAAGAAGCGCTGAGAGGCGTTTCATGTATTTCATGCTTCAACGCCTGCCTTTCTTATACATGCGGTCTGTCAAAGCATCCAAAGCCAGATACAAGAAGATCAACCCTGTGATGACCATGGCGATATAATATGGCGTCAGGTTGTTTTCATCACCTGTTTTTACCGCACTGCGGTTGGAATTGTTTCCACCGGCAAGCTCTACAGCAAAATTCATCTGAATATCGGCCTGGGTATTCTGATAGACATTTCCCTGGGTTTCACCTTCAAGCCTTACCGTCAGTTTTACAGTCCCAGATTCCCCGCTGTTCAGTGTATCCAGATAGAACCAATCCTCCAGATTGTTTGTTGCTTCGCGAAGACCAATACGGTTTTCTTCATCATTTGGACGGTTATCGCCACCTACCCAAAGACCCTGCGTGGTATCATTGGAAAAAATAACCGTGTCTTTTGTGGCACTCGGCCCGCGGTAGGTCAAAGTATAACTATAGGCGCCGCCCCTGATCGTCGCATACTGCTTCCTGCCAGTGATATTATCAAGGGTACCTACAATCTGCTCCTCAAGAGAATCAAGAACCGTATTTGACATATACCAGCGGGTGGTCTGCGCGTGCTGGTTTGTAATCGTTACGGTATAATCCGCTGTATCGCCAGGCTGCATTCCGGCAAATACTTCTGCAACATTAAAATGGCTTTCCATTTTTCCCTTGGAATTGAAGAGGGCATAGCCGGTATTATCTGCGTATGCTGTTGCAGTCAGGCAAAAGATTAAAACAAAAATCAGAAGAATAGTCGCGATATTCTTTTTCACTGCTTATCCCCCTTCTTTCATTCCACAGGTACTTTCATAGCGTCCAGGATAGTAGTATCCGTCAGGCCCCACGTGCTTGCCATTGCATCACGTGCATGGTGAGTCTGTACTGCATCCACTTCAGCCCGGACAACAAATCCTATATTGTCATAAAAATACGTGTAGGTAGTAACGATTGTGCCGTCTGCCTGTGTTGTCGTGTTTTTCTCGACAATATCCATTATTCCCGGCTTGATTGTCAGATAGCTGGTAAGATTTGGAGATATTACGGTCTTGTTTACCTCATCAGGATGAGGAAGGATTCCCTTATAATAATAGACCAGTCTTTCCGAATCAGCTTTGTTTCCTGGATCCGCAATCCAGTTCGTCGTATCGCCAAGTGTGATATCTATAAGGCTTGGATCATATTTCGTATCCAGTTTTTTCGCGCTAATGTCGCCGTGGAACCAGCCATTTTTTTCAACCGTATCGTATACATCAACCCAGTAGCGGTAGATCGTTACGCGGACATACTGATCGATATCACCCGTATTTGAGACTGCAAGGCGGAAATCGTACTGACGTCCCACTTTAAGTTCCGAAGAGCCTGCAGGATCTCCTTCCTTCTGCGTGGCGATCATGGTTCGAAGCAGATCGCCATTTTGCTTTTCACCTTTAAAATCGGTCTCCAGTTCCCGGCCATAGTTTCTCCAGCTGACCGGGGTCTCATTTTCCAACAGGGTTACACCAATATTCTCAAGATTGAAGCTGGAAATCCAATCCTCGGAAAACTCCTGTAGAGCTGCCTGTGTTCCACCTATTGTACCTACAGTCAGGAGAACAACAGCCATAACAAACAGAAGTCCCGTCATAACAGAGGAGCGAATAAATTTTTTCATCCGTTTGTGCCCTCCCCATTAATAACTGTTACTTTCCCATTGGCCCATGCAGTCGTCCGATCAGGGAATCCTTCTGCTGTGAAGACTGCCGGGACACACTCATAGATAACCGTTACATTGACAACTGTACCGTCTTTGGGTTCAATATCTTTTCCCGTATCATCTTTCTGCTTCGGGAAAGTAATCGTGATTACTTCCTGCCCTGTCGTTTCCTGTCCATAGACAGCTTCTGTATAATAATGATAGCCGTCTCCACCATCATACCAGTGGTTTTCATCGGCATAGGTCAGTGTCACGTCCGTACCTGCAAGGGCCTTGGCGCGTACAAACACCGGGCGGGTGCCCGCTTCAGCAGTATTTTTTATCTGCAGGGTCTTTTGACCATTTTCATAGTCTTCACGTAATTCTGTTTGATTCCCTAAATGAATCACATATCCGCCCCTTGCCGTAGCATATGTTGTAAAGTACGCCAGTGCTATACCAATGCTTGAGGATAAAACCAGCACCACCGCAAGGGCCGCCAATATGAAATGTTTCTTTTTCATCATTTTGCCCTCCTCAGTTGCTTTCTGCTGCGGTTTCATTGTTCTCAGTGCCGTTGTCAGCACTGTTTTGCACCTTGTTCTTCCATTTCCACTCCTGTGTTTCTTTATTATAAGCAAACACATTTTCAATTCCGTATCCGCCGATGTCGGTATCATCATGCGTATTCGTAAAGGTAATGGAGGCCACCTTATCCGCCGCAATAATTAATTTTTCCCCCGCCTGGTCTCCTGTGGAAGTAATCGCTGATGAAACAAATTGATAGCAGGATCCGTCATAGCCACTCCCATCTGCCGATACGGTTTCCACAACCGTCACTTCAGCACCAATGGGTATTGCTTTCTCAATCTTTACGCTTTTCTGTTCCGGCCAGTTAATGGTATGGACATTGTTATATACTACTTTGTCTTTGTTGTTTTTATCTTTAACCGTGGCTGTCACCTGGAAAACAAATGTGGCGGGATAAGAGTCAACATACTCATCAAGGCTTTTAACGATCTCAAGGTCGCCCATGCGTTCTTCACGCTGTGGTTTCAATTTGACCGTAAGTTCTTTTTTCCAATCTCCCGGATTTGCTGTGCTGATTACGCCGTTTTCATCTGGGTCTTTGGTTGGTAACGAAATCAACTGTGGTGTAAAAAGATAACTATAAGTATCTGTCTGGGCAATTGTTACAGTTACATTTGATTCGCCAGCCTCAGTCGATTTTACATAGTCTTTCTTAGTAAGCGTAGTACCATCTTCGCCTACACCATGAGGGACCAGCAGATACATGCCAGAAGTCAGGCCTGTAATATCAATTGTTTTGTTGGTGCTTTCCTTGGAATACGAGCCTGAAGTTGTAGCAGCCGCTTCCGTCGGTGTGAAAGTTCCTTCTTCATTGAAGGTTCCTATTGCTACCGGAATAATCGTATCATTCAGTAGCTTTTCATAATCGGGCTTGTAATCTTTATCCCGGACGAAGCTTGTGCTCGGTGCATTTGTCGCTGCATCCCAGTAACCCTCTCCATAAACTGCATCCGCAATCGCCTTAACGCTACCCTTAAAATCAGAAGAAGCATTTGCAAAGTCATACCCATCGGTCGGGTTTGCCTTCGTGGGAACAATCAGATACAAATCAGCCGCGAGTGCGAGATCAAAGATATCTTCGTCGCCCCAGTCTGTTTTGTTTGTTGAGGCAAGATCAACTGTCAAGCTGTTGTCCGCAGGGACTGCCGGGGAGTCCCCTGTTCCGCCTTCATCCGCATAGCCCAAGGGCGCGAGGGCAAGCAGCATCACCAGGGCCAGCAATGCCGCAAGGGTCTGCCGTGTTTTCATTCTCATGGCTCATCTCTCCTTATCTCTTCACTGTCCGTGGTTGCTTCCGGTGGATCCTGTGGTGGTTCCTCCGGCGCCGTGGGCTTTGCTTTGGGTCTGGTGTCTGCGGTGGTAATAATGGGTTCGTCTTCGGTTACTTCTTCGATCATCCTGTAGATATCCGAGCGCCTCAGGGTGGGCCGGCGGCGCCGGTAATAGATCAGCATGCCGATCAGGAAGAGGAACAGCAGCGGGATGCCGATCGCGGGAATGGTCAGGTAGTTCGGGATGCGGAAGGCCTCGGCCGGGACCACCATGTCGCCGGTTTCGTTGGCAACGCGGTGGCCGCGCACCAGCAGGCGGTGGGTGTTGATGCCGTAGGGCGTGCAGGTGACAAGCGTGCAGTAGTCCTTGCCGGGCACGATGCTGAGCTCGGAGACGTCGCCCGGCTCCACGATGCGGATCTGGTCGACCTCGTAGCTGATCACCTGGTTGAGCACCGTGATGCTGAACTGGTCGCCTTCCTTGATCTGGTCGAGGTCAGAGAAGAGCTTGGCGCTCGGCAGGCCCCGGTGGCCGGAGAGGACGGCGTGGGTGCTCTCGCCGCCGATGGGGAGGGAGGTCCACTCGATATGCCCGACGGCGATCTGCAGAACCGATTCCTCAACGCCGTGGTACACGGGGATATAGACGTTGATGGGCTTGATGGTGATATACCCGATGATGCCGGTTCCGGAGAGATCCAGCAGGGAGTTATATTCCTCCATGTCCTCATCCGTCATCTGATAGGGGTTGTCCTTCTCGAGGAGGGCCTCGTTATACTTGCGGGCGTCCTCGATCATGGCGTCCAGCTTTTCCTTGTCGATGCTCTCAACCACGTTGGAGTAGGAGGCGATGGCGCGGGATGCGTGGAAGGAGTTCCACCAGTCGCTGACGGTCGGGTAGGCCATGATGCCCAGGCCCAGGAGCATGATCAGAACCAGAATCCAGGTTCCCAGGGCGGATCTTCTCTTTCTTTTCTTTTCCTCTTCGGTGAGGGGCCTTTTTTTCTTCTTGGTATTCTTACTCATGCACAGCTCCGTTGCGATACAAAATCAAACGACACCGAACAATCCACGACAAATTGTGTTGAAAAGTAACCTTTATCACAACATGTTGGATTCCCGGTTTTGCCCGTAAAATCAGGGGATTTCCGGCCTTTTGCAAGAGGATATTCGATCAAGTTACTATAACATATTTTGTCAAAATACTCAATAAATTATTTACATAATTCCGGTCTTTTTTTCGTAACTTTTTGTCAGAGTTTCCAATGGCCGGCTCTTTTCCACCCTTGCTGCCCCTATTCTACAGGCCGAAGAGTCAACAAAGCCGTCAAGAATCACACTTTTCTGCGGTTCCTGACGACTTTATTTTTATTATTCAGATTTCAGGATACCCCGCCGAACACAGACAGCGGCCAGATGCGGAGAAGGAGCTTGCCGACGACAACATCATTGCTGATACAGCCAACGGCTGTGTTGCGGCTGTCAATACTGGTGGAGCGGTGATCGCCCATGACAAAGCACTTGCCCTCCGGCACCTGATAGGGCAGGGTGATGTTGCATTCACCGATGGACTTCTCGCTGACATAGGGCTCGTAGAGCATGACACCGTTGACGTAAACCGAGCCTTCCTCGTCGATATCGACCCAGTCGCCGGTGGTGGCGATCACGCGTTTAATCAGAATGCCGTTGTTGAAGTAGAAGCCGATGACATCGCCGGTCTGGAACTTACCGTTGTTGAGGGCGATGACCAGATCGCCGTCGTCCAGGGTGGGCGTCATGGAGATACCGGTAATCTGCATGACCGGCATCAGAAGCACCGCAATGATAACCGCGACAGCGGCTACAACCAGCAGCGAGAAGAAGGTGCTGCGCAGGACGCGGCCATAGTTGCTGCGGTAGCGCGAGCGCTTCAGCTCTTTTTCCAGCAGATCCATCGAGGGGATCTGCAGGACGTCTTCGTCTTCTTCGGGCTCTTCTTCATCAGCCCGGGCAGGCTCGGCAGGCTGCGGCTCCGCGGCCTTTTCCGGCGCCGCTTCGGGCGCGGCAGGAGGCGCCGCTTCCGTTACTTCCGGAGACGGTGCAGCTTCCACGGTCTTTTCCACAGATTCATTTGCGGTGTCTTCCGGGACGGGGATCTTCTCTTCGTCCACGGTGAACTCGTTGTTTTCGTTCGTCATGCTCATATCTTTAATCCTTCCGTCTCCGCGCCGACGCGGAATACATGATGGGCAAAGCGCTGTATAGCAATTTAAGATTATAGCACACTCTTTTGGGAAACTCAATGCAGCAAAAGCGATTTCCTGTCATTTTTTTATTTTTGCGGACGGGCGTCACCGGCGGCTTGACAAGGCCCTGCATCCCGTGTAAAAATGATTCTATTCTGAGCGAAAGCAGGTGCACACCCATGGATCTTGAAAAACTGAAGAAAAACGTAACAGGCCGCGGGCTGGAGTTTTTCCATGCAGCCACGGCCGAGGAGGCCAGGCAGCATATTCTGGAGCAGGTGAAGAACACCACCGTCGGCATCGGCGGCAGCCAGACGGTGGCGGCTCTCGGAGTATACGAGCCGCTCTGTGAATGTAACGAGGTGCACTGGCACTGGAAGGACGGCAACACCCCCGAGGTCTGGCGCGCCGCGGCCGAGGCCGAGGTATATCTCTCGAGCGTGAACGCCATTGCCGAGACCGGCGAGCTGGTCAACATCGACGGGCGCGGGAACCGTGTGGCCGCCACGACCTATGTATACGGCAAGCGCGTTTTCCTCATTGCCTCCGCCAAAAAGGTATGTCCCGATCTGACGAGCGCCATGGACCGGGCAAGGCAGGTCGCCGCGCCCAGGAACGTGCCGAAGCTGCCGGGCGACCGCCCCTGCAACACCACCGGCAAGTGCTGGGACTGCCGTTCGCCGGCACGGGGATGCTGCGTGATGCAGATTATCATGTACCGCCCCATCGACGTGAACAAAATGGAGCTGGTTCTCGTGGACGAGGATCTGGGCTTCTGATCAAAGGATCCAAGACCCGGGGTTCTGATCCGGACGCGTAAAAAGCGAGCGGCGTGATGCCGGCCCTCATAAGGAATGCCTGCTGGGGTATCGAACAGGGTACCGCGGCAGGCATGTTTTATGCAGTTTTGGCTCTGCGGTCTGCTTTACTCCTCTTCGCGTGCGGGCAGGTTCTTCTCGAGGCTGTCAACCAGGTCGCTGACGAACTCGCCGCTGACGTGCTCCACTTCGCCGGCGTCCACCATGGTAGTGATGACCGGGTCGATGGGGATCTTCGCCACCTGAGGGATACCGAAGGAATCGGCCACGGCCTGGGCGCGGCTCTCGCCGAAAATCTCATGCTTCTTGCCGCAGTCGGGGCAGACAAAATAGCTCATATTCTCGACCATGCCGAGTACGGGGACATTCATCATCGAGGCCATGTTGACGGCCTTGGCGACAATCATGCTCACCAGATCCTGGGGCGTTGTGACGATGATGACGCCGTCAATGGGCAGAGACTGGAAGACCGTCAGGGGCACATCGCCGGTTCCGGGAGGCATGTCCACGAACATATAGTCCACATCCGACCAGACCACATCGGTCCAGAACTGGGTCACCGCGCCGGCGATGACAGGGCCGCGCCAGACAACCGGCTCGGTCTCGTTCTCGAGGATCAGGTTGATGGACATGATCTGGATGCCGGAATGGGTGGTGACAGGAATCAGGAATTCCTCGGTGCCGGTGGCGTGCTCGTGGATGCCGAAGGACTTGGGGATGGAGGGGCCGGTGATATCCGCGTCCAGCACGGCGCAGCGATGGCCGCGGCGCTGCATCTCGGCAGCGAGCATACTGGTGACGAGGCTCTTGCCCACGCCGCCCTTGCCGCTGACAACGGCGATGACCTTGCGGACCTTGGAATAGGGGTTGAGCGCCTTCAGAAAGCTCTCAGGCTGGCGCGAGGAACAGTTGGCGCCGCAGGTAGAGCAGTCGTGGGTGCAGTTTTCGCTTGTGACTTCGCTCATGATGATGGTTCATCCTTTCAGAGTAATTATTTTCATTAAGGGAGATTATAGCAGATATTTTCTTTTCGTCAATGCCGATCTGCCCCGCCCTGACCGGGCTCCGGGGCGGCAGGGGCCGGCGTTCAAGCAGGCTCGATATACACAATCTCGGTGGGGTTATTGAGGCGCGGGACGGGCGCCGCCGTGTTCGAGAGGCCGCGGCTGATCACCAGCCGGCCATCGTGGACGCCGGAGGTCAGCTTCGGGAAGAGGCCCTGACCCGGGGCGAAGATGCCCTGCTTTCCAATGCGCCACTGGCCTCCGTGGGCATGTCCGCTGAGGATCAGGTCGATATCGCGGCCGCGCAGGTACTTCGGATAATACTCCGGGTGGTGCGAGAGCAGGATTTTATAGCCCGGGAGGCGCTCAAAACCGTCCAGCCAGGCGGTCTCCGGTTCGGTGATCAGGTGGGCGATCTTTCCCCGGACGGGATAGAGCTCGGCCTTGCCCTCGCGGTAAAGGCGGTAATCCAGCGCGTGGTGCGAGGTGAGCCCGCCGACCCACACGCCGCGGCACCGGGCCCAGGCATTATCCAGCAGGGTGACACCGGTTTCGCGGATCAGCGCAATATCCGGCTCCCGGAGGGTCAGCTCGTGATTGCCAATGGAAAGAAAAGTGGGCGCGATGCCGGCACAGAGGCGCAGGAAGGGGAGCACGTGCTTCTGCGTGAGGACAAGAGGGGCATCCCGCCCGGGGAGGCCGCCGAAAAACACATCGCCGGCAAGGCAGATGAGCTCGGGCCGGCGGGCGGCGAGAGAGCGGCCGACAGCGCCGAAGGGGTGGTTGTGCAGGTCTGTCAGCAGGGCAACCGGCAGCGGAACCGGAAGGCGGTAAACAGTCTCAACGATGGCGGTCAGCCTCCTTTCAATTTCTTTACGCGGGGTCTTGCAAATATCCTGCGCGGGTGGTATTCTCTTTCGCGCAATAACGCGTGAAAGCACAACGGAGATGATGCCGGCATGAAAGACGAACACAGAGGGATCCTGCAGATGGTGGTCTGCGCGTTTCTCTGGAGCATTGCGGGGATTTTTATCAAGCTTCTGCCGTGGAACGGCTTTGCGGTGGCAAGCCTGCGCAGCCTGCTGGCGGGGCTGACGATTGCCGTATATATGGCCATAAAGCGCTATCCCTTTGTTTTCAGCAAAGAGACGCTGCTCTCGGGCATCCTCGCCGGGAGCGTGTATGTATGCTTCGCCGTGGCAAACAAGCTGACCACGGCGGCCAACGCCATCGTCCTGCAGTTTACATCGCCGGTGTTTATCCTCATCTTCTCCGCCCTGTTCTTCGGGCAGAAAATCCGCAAGCCCGATCTGGCCGTGGTGCTGGTGGTGCTGGGGGGCATCACGCTGTTCTTCTTTGACCAGCTGGGGCCCTCGACCATCGCGGGGAACTTTGTGGCCATCGCGGCGGGCATGTTTATGGCGGGGATGTTCATCTCGGTGGGGAGGCTGGACCCGGTCGCCCGCTTCAGCGCCATTGTGATCGCCCAGGGCTTTGCCTTCCTGGTGGGGCTTCCGATGGTGATTGCCACGAGGCCGGTGCTGAACGGTGTTACCATCCTCAGCATTCTGGCGCTGGGCGTCTTCCAGCTGGGCATCTCGTACATCCTGTATGTGAAGGCCACGGCAACCTGCCCGGCTCTGGCCTGCTGCCTTCTGGGGGCGGTGGAGCCGCTGCTAAACCCGGTGTGGGTTCTGATCTTCGACGGGGAGAAGCCCGGTATCTTTGCCCTGGCGGGCGGCGTGATCGTGATCATCGCCGTGACGGCCTGGTGCATCTGGGACGGGAAGGAAAAGGACCGCAGCGCCCAGCCGGCCTGAGGTCGGGAGAAGAGAATATAATTTGCGGAGCGCCGAAGCTTATTCCCCGGCGCTCCGTTTTTTATTCATTTTTATGAGGGATCGGCAGGATACGGATCAGTAGGCGACGCCCCAGTAGATCATCGTCTTTGCCGGGCGGCCGCAGCAGGCACAGGTCTCGCCAAGCTGTTCCTGATGGAAGGGGATGCAGCGCGAGCTCATGCCGCCTTCGTCCTTCATCCTCTGCTCGCACTCCTTATCGCCGCACCACATGGTCTTGATGAAGCCGCCGCGCTCTTCCTGCAGCTTTTTGGCTTCCTCGATGCTGGAGGCAGCGGAGATATGGGAATTCAGGTTCTCCAGAGCGGCATCGTACAGGCCCTGCTGCACGGCATCCAGCAGCTTCGGCAGGGCGGTGTCCAGCTCGTCCAGGGAGAGGACCGTCTTCTCGCCGTTATCGCGGCGGACGGCAACGCAGGAGTTGTTCTCGATATCGCGGGGGCCGATCTCGACACGCACGGGCACGCCCTTCATCTCGTACTGGGCGCACTTCCAGCCAAGGCTGTTGTCCGAGAAATCCGCCTTCGCGCGCAGGCCAAGGGCCGTGATGCGGTTTAGAAGCTCCTCGGCCTTTTCCGTGACGCCGGGCTTATGGGCGGCCACGGGCACCACGATCACCTGAATAGGGGCGATTTTCGGCGGGAGAACCAGACCGTTGTTATCGCCGTGGGCCATAATCACCGCGCCGATCATGCGCGTGGTGGAGCCCCAGGAGGTCTGGAAGGGGTACTGCAGGGTATTGTCGCGCCCGGTGAAGGTGACATCATAGGCGCGGGAGAACTTGTCGCCGAAGTAATGGGATGTGGCACCCTGAAGGGTCTTGTGGTCCTTCATAAGGCACTCGACGGTATAGGTGGCCTCGGCTCCGGCAAACTTCTCCTTATCGGTCTTGCGGCCGCGCACAACGGGGATGGCCAGGACCTTTTCAAAGAAATCGGCATAGCATTCCAGCTGCTGCATGGTCTCGGCCTGGGCCTCTTCGGCGGTCTCGTGGATGGTGTGGCCTTCCTGCCACCAGAACTCGCGGGAGCGCAGGAAGGGGCGGGTGGTCTTCTCCCAGCGGATGACCGAGCACCACTGGTTATAGAGCATGGGAAGCTCGCGCCAGGAATGCAGCACGCGGGACCAGTGGTCGCTGAACATGGTCTCGGACGTGGGGCGGAAGGCCAGGCGCTCTTCCAGCTGCTCGCTGCCACCCATCGTAACCCAGGCGACCTCGGGGGCAAAGCCTTCGACAAGCTCGCCTTCCTTCTTCAGGAGGCTCTCGGGGATAAGGACGGGCATGGCGACGTTGACGTGCCCGGTTTTCTTAAACTCGCCGTCCATGATCTGCTGCATGTTCTCCCAGATGGCATAGCCATAGGGGCGCAGAATCGTAAAGCCCTTGACGGAAGCATACTCCACCAGCTCGGCCTTGCGGCAGATATCCGTGTACCACTGGGCGAAGTCCTTTTCCATATCGGTAATCTGTTCTACTTTTTTATCTTTGGCCATATTGTTCTCCGTTCTGTAAGTTCTGTTCAGGGGGCGGGACGCCGGATTATTCGTTGGTGTAGTTATCGAAATAACCCTGGATATAGACGATGGGCGTGCCCTTGTCGCCGGAGCCGGAGGTCAGGTCGCAGAGCGAGCCGATCAGATCCGTCAGGCGGCGCGGTGTCGTGCCTTCCGAAACCATGTTGCCCACAAGGCTGTCACCGGTCTTGGCACGGATTTTATCCTCAATGGCGCGGCGAAGCGCGTCACCGGAGAGGCTGCCGAACTCGTTGTCGGCAAGGCACTTCAGCGTCAGCTCGTTCGGCGTGCCGACAAGACCCGCCGTATAGCCCGGGGAGACCACAGGGTCGGCCAGCTCCCAGATCTTGCCGACCGGATCCTTGAAGGCGCCGTCGCCGTAGACCATCGCCTCGATGTGCTTGCCGGAGGCTTCGGACAGGATGGAGCTCAGCTCCTCGGCGACCGCGGTGCAGTCTCTGGGGAAGAGCTTGATGGTCTCTTCGGTGGCCTTGTTGGAGCCCAGCAGACCGTATTCTTCGTTGTATCCGCTGCCGTCCACCGGCGCGTTGAGAATATCGTCCAGACCGAGGACGCATTTTGCCCCCGCGGCATGCAGAAGCTTCTTGGAGCGGGCGCGCGTATGGATATCGCAGGTGATGACGGTATCGGTATAGTCCAGAACCGTGGTGACCTTATTACCGAACAGCACCTCGACCTCACAGCCCTCGGCACGGATGACATCAGAATAAAAATCGATATAGTCCACGCCTGTGAAGGGATGGATAATATGGCCGAAGGCATCGCGGAACTGCTTCAGCGTGAGGGTATCGCTGTAGGGGTTCACCCCGGCAGCGTCAAGGCGGTCCCAGTCGACCAGGTGGTTGCCAACCTCGTCAGAGGGATAGGAGAGCAGAAGAACGATTTTGCTGCAGCCGCGGGCCATGCCGCGCAGCAAAAGAGAGAAGCGGTTGCGGCTGAGGATCGGGAAAGCCACAGCCACGGTGCCGCCGCCGGTTTTTTCCCGGACGTCCTTCGCAATCTGGTCAACAGTGGCATAGTTGCCCTGCGCCCTTGCCACGACGGATTCGGTAACGGCAACGATATCCCGGTCACAGGGGGTGATGCCGGCTTCCTTCCAGGCATCCATCACAGACTGCGCCGCGACCCGGGCAATGTTGTCACCCTGGCGGATGATGGGTGCGCGCACACCGCGCACGACGGTTCCTATGGTTCTCACTTTGTATTCCTCCTAAGCCGTATCCGGCCAATTTTCACGCAGGCATTATACGACACCTGACTGCAGAAGTAAAGGATTTTATACGCTGTTTTCCGCGCGGTTTCAGATCTCCGTGCGCACCAGAACAACGCCCAGTTCATTTGCCATTTCGACAGCGGCGGGGGAATAGTCGCTGGTGGTATAGATATAGGCATCGTCGCAGCCGTAATAGTCTTTGGCGCTGTAGATCTCCTGCACCGCCTTTACGCCGACCAGGTGCCCCGGGGCATAACGCTTGCACTGCACGCAGACCTTCCGGTCACCATCGCGGGCCAGCACATCCGCGCCGAAGTCGCCGCTCTTTGGGGTGGTGTCGACATCGGTGAAGCCGTCGCTGCGAAGCTCCTCGGCAACATATTCCTCATATTCATAGGGGTCCAGATTCATAACATAGCTGTTGCGGATGCGGTCCCTCTCGCGCCGGGCAGCCCGGGCCTCTTTTCTGCGCCGGCGGGCGGCGGCAAGACGACGGCGGCCGGCAAAAAGCAGACAGAGAAGCAGAGTCAGAAAGACGGAGATATCATAGGCATATTCCAGCCCCCCGCCGGCTTCCGCGGCACCCGTAAGCTGCAGAACCCGGGCGACCGGGGTCCGAAGCAGAAATGGAACCACCAGCATCACAAGGATGAACAGGATCAGGGATCGAATCAGTTTTTTCATAAAGATTTCCGGTTCTTTTTAAGTGAATTAAAAGGACTCACTGCGCTTGAATAACAGGGGGATTATATCAGAATCGGGCGTATACTTCAACCGGCGCGGGGAGAGGAAAAACGCAGGTAAACTTCTCGAAACAATGCTGGATTCTGCCCGAATTCACATCATGTTCATCTCTTGAAAACATTCCGTTAATATGAGCATGTTAGGATACAGGCATCAGAACGAGATTTCTCCATATCCTCTCAATATCCTCTCTTTTTTACTCCTTAAAAGAAATGCGTCCGCAAGGGCGCGTTTCTTTTTTTCCGGGCCGCGGAACGTCCGAAAGCCGCAGCGGCCGCCCGGTTTATCCGCGGCCGGAGGGCGTCCCGGGGCGGATGCTCACCTCCCCGGCGGTCAGCGTTTTCTGTTCCCCGGCTTCGGTGAGGACAACCAGCCCGCAGGCATCGTCCAGCGCCAGGGCACGGGCAGGCTCAGGCTCTCTGCCGGGGGCAAGGATGAGGATATTCTTTCCAAGGACCGCGGAGCGCTCCCGGTAGCGGCGCAACCAGTCGCGGTCCTCCGGGCAGCGGTACCAGTGCAGCAGGCGGTCCAGCGTGCCGGCAAGCAGGCGGTTGCGGAGATCGGGGATGACCCTGCTTCCGAAGACGGAGCCTGCGGTTTCGCGCAGCTCGCCGGGGAAGCCGGCATTGGGCATGCGCGTGTTGATGCCGATGCCGATGACCATATGGCTGAGCTGCCCGCTGCCGAAACCGGCCGAGGCTTCGGTCAGAATGCCGCAGACCTTCCGGCCGTCCACCAGCACATCGTTCACCCATTTGATCTGCGGGTGCACGGGCGCAATGGCCTCGATGGCCTCGCACACAGACACTGCAGCGCAGGCCGTGAGGCGGGCGGCATCCTCTGCCCGTTCCCGGGGACGCAGAAGAAGGCTGAAATACAGGCCGCTGTCCGCGGGGGAAAAAAAGCTCCGCCCCACCCGGCCCTTTCCCGCGGTCTGTTCACAGGCGGCAATGCAGAGAAGCTCCGGCTCCCCTTTTTCGGCCAGGTCCATCAGCAGGGTGTTGGTGGAGGGCACGCAGCGCTCCACCCGCAGGCGGACGCCTTTGGCCCGGAGATAGCGCAGAGTGCCCTCTTCGCTGAGAATATCGGTCTCCCGGCTCATGGCAGGGTCCGGTGTTTCCATATGTTTTTCCATCCGTCTTTCTCCGTTCCTTTTGTCTTTTGCCTGCAGAATAAGCCCGCGGGGGCTGCATTGTCAAGCCTGCCCATGGATTCCGCTTGACCTTGGCAATTCCCCGCGTTATACTAATATTTACTCTTATTTACTATCTGTTTCCCCGGGAGAGTGAGCAACCATGCTGGATCAATATGGCCGTAATATCACCTATCTTCGTCTTTCCGTCACAGAGCTGTGCAATCTGCGATGCCGTTACTGCATGCCGGAGGATGGCGTCTGTAAAAAAAGGCACGAGGACATGCTGACGGAGGAGGAGATGCTCAGTGCCATCCGCGCCTGCGCCTCCCTCGGAATACGAAAGCTGCGCATCACCGGGGGTGAGCCTCTTGTGAAGCCGAATCTGGTTTCCCTGTGCGCCCAGGCCTCGCAGGTGGAGGGGATTGAAGAACTCTGCCTCACCACAAACGGGGTGCTTCTCCCCGCGCTGGCAAAGCCCCTGCACGAGGCAGGCGCCCGGCGTCTGAATATCAGCCTCGATACGCTGGATGAAGAAAAGTTCCGCTATATCACGCGGATCGGGAAGCTCGCGGATGTGCTGCGCGGCATTGACGCAGCACTGGAGGCGGGCTTTGAGAAAATCAAAATCAACGCTGTGCTGATTGGCGGCTTCAACGACAACGAGATTGCGGATCTCGCCGCGCTTACAAAGCGCCTTCCCATTGACGTCCGCTTTATCGAGCTGATGCCCATGTACGACAGCGGCGATTTCGGTCCGGAGGCCTTTATCCCCTATACGAAGGTAACCGAGGCACTCCCGGAGCTGGAGCCTCTCCCCGCCGACGGCAGCGTCGCCCGGCTTTACCGTCTCCCCGGAGCCCAGGGGAACATCGGGCTGATCAGCCCGGTGAGCGCCCATTTCTGCAAGGAATGCAACCGCATCCGCATCACCTGCGACGGCAAGATCAAGCCATGCCTGCACTCCCCGGATGAGCTCTCGCTGAAGGGGCTTTCCGAGGATGAGATGCGCGAGCAGCTGCGCAGCGCCATCTTCTGCAAACCCCAGTGGCACGGAGAGCTTTCGTATACCGCCCGCAGCCGTGCAAAGCGGAACATGAACCAGATCGGCGGCTGATAAAAGGAGAACCGCAATGTCCTTTTCCTCAGATGTCAAAAACGAACTCTGCTCCAGCCGCCTGGAAAAACGCAGCCTTGCCGTGGCCGAGGCCTATGGTACGCTTCTTTACTGCCACAGCTTCCGTGCAGGCGAGGTGCGTATCATCACGGCAAACGCCGCCGTGGCCGAGCGCCTGCCCCGGCTGTTCCGAAAGGCCTTTTCGCTGGGCTTCGACAAGCTGCCGCCTGAGGATGCCCTTGGCAAGCGCAGCTTCTGCATCACGGATTCCGAGAAGCTGCGGCGGATTCTGGAGAGCTTCGGCATGCAGGCGGATGGTCTGCGGGCGATGCATATAAACCTGAGCGTACTGGAAGAGCCCGGCTGCGCCGAGGCTTTTGTGCGGGGTGCCTTCCTCGCCGGGGGCAGCGTGACCGACCCCGGGAAGCGCTTTCATCTGGAGCTTTCCACCAGCCATCAGAGCGTCAGCCGCGAGCTGCGCGCGCTGCTGCTGGAGATGGATCTGGATCCCCGGGAAGCCTCCCGCGGACCCCACGCGCTGCTGTATTTTAAGAAGGCAGACCAGATCTCTGACTTTCTCGCGCGGATCGGGGCGCCGGTTTCCTCGATGGAGATTCTCACCAGCAAGGTGGAGAAGGAAATGCGCAACACCGTCACCCGGCAGATCAACTGCGATTCCGCCAATGCCGACAAGACCGTGAGCGCCGCCATGCGGCAGACCGAGGCCATCAGGCGGCTTGTGAAGCGCGATGGTCTGGAGGCCCTTCCGGAGCCGCTTCGGGATACCGCGCTTCTGCGCCTTGCCAATCCCGAGGTCAGCCTCGCGGATCTGGCGCTTCTCTCTGATCCGCCGGTTTCGAAAAGCTGCCTCTCGCACCGGCTGCAGAAAATCATTCTCCTGGCGGAGAAGGAGCTTTCATGATTAAGGAGCCTGTATGAGCTTTGTTCACCTCCATGTGCATACCGAGTATTCGCTACTCGACGGATTCTGCCGCATTGACCAGATTGCCAAAAAGGCCAGGTCCATGGGGCAGACTGCCATTGCGGTTACGGACCACGGCGTCATGTATGGCGCGGTGGCTTTTTACCGTGCCTGCAGGCAGGAGGGGATCAGGCCGATTATCGGATGCGAGGTCTATGTGGCCCCGAGAAGCCGCTTTCAGAAGGAGCACGGCATCGACAATCAGTATTCCCATCTGATTCTTCTCTGCAAGGACGAGACCGGATACCGCAACCTCTGCGCACTGGTAAGCGCGGGCTTCACGGATGGTTTCTATGTCCGGCCACGGATCGACTGGGATCTTCTGCATGAGCACGCTGAGGGGCTGGTATGCCTTTCCGGCTGCCTCGCGGGCGAAATTCCCCAGGCCATCCTCCACGGGGACATGGACGCCGCCCGCGCCCGTGCACGCGATCTGCAGAAGCTTTTCGGCGATGATTTTTTCCTGGAGATCCAGAACCACGGCATCGACGAGGAAAGTCGCGTGGCAAACGGGCTCATTACGCTCAGCCATGAAACCGGCATTCCCCTTGCGCTGACCAACGACGCCCACTATCTGGAAAAATCCGATGCGTATTACCAGGATGTGCTGATGTGTATCCAGACGGGGAAAACAGTGGACGAGACAAACCGCATGCACTTCGAGACCGAGGAATTCTACCTGAAGACCGAGGCCGAGATGCGGGAGCTCTTCCCTGAGCTCCCGGAGGCTGCGGACAACACCGTCCGGATCGCCGAGCGCTGCAATTATGACTTTACCTTCGGGCACTATTACCTGCCACGGTTCAAGCTGCCGGAAGGCCAGACGGACAGCGCCGCCTGGCTGCGGAAGCTCTGTGAGGAGGGCTTTGCCCGCCGCTATCCCGACAGGCCCGAGGTGCATGCCCAGCTTGACTATGAGCTCGGCGTGATTGAGAAAATGGGCTTTGTGGACTATTTTCTCATCGTGTCGGACTTTATCGGATACGCCAAGCGCAACGGCATCCCCGTAGGCCCGGGGCGCGGGAGCGCGGCAGGCAGCGTGGTATCCTACTGTCTGGATATCACGGATGTTAACCCCATCAAGTATTCCCTCTTCTTCGAGCGCTTCCTGAACCCGGAGAGAGTGTCGATGCCGGATATCGACGTGGACTTCTGCGTTAACCGCCGCGGCGAAGTGATCGACTACGTAAACCGCCTTTACGGATCTGACCACGTGGCGCAGATCGTCACCTTCGGCACGATGGCGGCACGGGCCGTCATCCGGGATGTGGGCAGGGTGCTGTCCGTAAGCTATGCCGAAACGGATGCCGTGGCAAAGCTGGTTCCCACTTCTCTGAACATGACCCTCGAAGAGGCCCTGCGACTGTCGAAGCCCCTGCGGGAGCTCTACGAGAGCGATGAGAAGATGCACCGGCTGATCGATGTCGCGAAGGCCCTGGAGGGCATGCCGCGGCACGCCTCGACCCATGCGGCCGGCGTTGTCATCACCGAGCGCCCGGTTTATGAATATGTTCCGCTGGCCAAAAACGACGAATCCGTCGTGTGCCAGTATACGATGACCACGCTGGAGGAGCTCGGCCTGCTGAAGATGGACTTCCTCGGGCTGCGGAACCTGACAGTTCTGGAGGACGCGGCTTCTCTGGTTCGCAAAAGGATCCCGGACTTTCGCGTGGAAGAGATTCCGGATGACGACCCCACCGTGTTTGAGATGCTCTCACAGGGCTCCACGGAGGGCGTCTTCCAGCTGGAGAGCGCCGGCATGACCGGCGTGTGCATGAATCTGCGCCCGAAGAGCATCGAGGATATCACGGCCGTGGTAGCCCTCTACCGGCCGGGGCCGATGGACAGCATCCCCCGGTTTATCGAATGCTCCGCGCATCCGGAAAACGTGCGGTACAAGCATCCTCTTCTGCGGCCGATTCTGGAGGTCACCTACGGGTGCATCGTCTATCAGGAGCAGGTGATCGAGATCTTCCGCCAGCTGGCCGGCTTCTCCCTCGGGCAGGCGGACATGATCCGCCGCGCCATGAGCAAGAAAAAGCACGCCGTGATCGACGCCGAGCGCGTTGCCTTTGTGCACGGGGATCCGAAGCGCGGCATTGCGGGCGCGGTGGCAAAGGGCGTTCCTGAAGACGTGGCCAACAGCATCTACGACGAGATTCTGGATTTTGCAAGCTATGCCTTCAACAAGGCCCACGCCGTGTGTTATGCGATCGTCTCCTACCGCACGGCGTATATGAAAAAGCACTTCCCCGGCGAATATATGGCGGCGCTTCTCTCGTCCGTGCTGGAAAACGCGCAGAAGATCGCCGAATACACCGCCGAATGCCGCGAGCTTGGCATCGCGCTGCTTCCGCCGGATGTGAACACCTCGCACGCGGGGTTCTCGGTCTCGGGCGGGAATATCCGCTTCGGTCTTGCCGCCATCAAGGGCATCGGCCGGGCAGCCGTGGCCCAGCTGGAGCAGGAGCGGGATGAGAACGGTCCCTTCCGCAGCTTTGAGGATTTCCTGCGGCGCATGGCGGACAAGGACCTGAACCGGCGCGCCATCGAGAACATGATCCGCGCAGGGGCCTTTGATTCCCTGGGTGCGGGGCGGAGGGCGCTGGTTCTCTCGCTTGAGCGCATGATGGACGCCATCAGCCGGGACAGCCGCAGGCGCGTCTCCGGGCAGTTTGATCTCTTCGGAGGGATGGACGATGATGACGCCCCCGCCGATGCCATGCCGCTGCCGGATGTGCCGGATTTTACCCCGCGGGAGCGCATGGCCATGGAAAAGGAGATGACCGGGCTCTATTTCAGCGGGCACCCGATGGATGAATACCGGGATGCCATCAAACGCATCGGGGCTGTCGGCATCGGGGCGATACTCAACGATTTTTCCGCTGAAGGCGGCCCCGGCCGGTTCCAGGACGGGCAGGTGGTCACGATCGCAGGGGTGATCCAGTCGCACCGCACGCGGACCACGCGCAACAATTCCCTGATGTGCTATGTGCAGCTGGAGGATGACAGCGGAACGATGGAGCTGCTGGTCTTCCAGAAGGTGCTGGACCAGAGCGGCTCCTATCTGGTGGACAACCAGGCCGTCATGGTGCGGGGGCGCATCTCGGTCCGGGATGAAAAGGAAGCGCAGCTGGTGGCGGATGCCATACGGCCGCTTTCCGACCTGCAGTCAGTCTCGGCTGCCCGCAGCATGCAGGGCTCCTCCGGACCTTCTGCCTCACAGATGAGCCCTGCCGGCGGAAACGGCTATGGCAGAGGCGGGGATGGCTACACAGGCGGGCAAAACGGCCCGGCAGGGCAGAACGGCGGGCAGCAAAAGCCGCAGACCCTCTTCCTGCGCATCCCCTCGCGGGAGGATCCGCTTATGCGGCGCATCCGGCTGGTTCTGAACATGTTCCCGGGCCGGACGCCGCTGGTCATCTGGTGCGAGAAGGAGAAAAAGCGCCTCGGCGCACAGTGCCTTCTGCACGAGGGGCTTCTGCTGGAGCTGCGCGAGCTTCTGGGCGAAGAAAATGTGGTGCTGAAATAAGCAAAACCCGATATGGCGTATCCTCAGATCTGAGGGCCATATCGGGTTTTGCTGTACATTGCTGTACACTGTCGGGCAACTGTCAGCAGGGCTTTGCAAAAAGCTCCCAGGCGTGGGCAAGAGCCTCGCGGCTGCGGAGACTGTTGCGGAAGGTGATGCTGCCGCCTGAAGGGTCATGGCTTCTCTGCCCGGAGGAAAGGAGCGTCTGCTCGACCTGCTTTGCCACATCCTCGCTCGCGTCAAAGAACCGGACCTCTCTGTCCAGGGCGGTGCGGATCTCCTCCTTCGCGAAGGGGAAATGGGTGCAGCCCAGGACGACAGCGTCGATCGGCCTGTCCTTCACGGGAAGAAACAGATCCCGCAGCCAGGCAAGAAAGCTCTCGCGGCCGGCCATTCCCCCTTCGACCCAGGTGACAATCCCGGGCGCAGGGATCGAGATGACCTCTGTCTGCGGCCGGAGCGCTTCCAGCTGCCGGGCATAGGACGCG
>CADBNC010000113.1 GCA_902795885.1 Oscillospiraceae bacterium | reverse complement strand
GAAGAGGGTGAGACGATTGTCACCATTGAGGCCATGAAGATGGAAACTGCCACTGCCGCGCGTATGAGCGGCGTGATCGAGGAAATCTTTGTCCGGGAGGGCGACACCGTCAAGGGCGGACAGCTGCTGATGCGAATCCGTTGACCGGTCATTTCCGGCACAATCCCCTGTATTCTTTCACATATGCCAGAGGGGGTGAGCATTACCCTCACCCCATTACGAGTATGCCCGCAGCGGAGGAATGGTTCTGCTCTCGGGCCGGCAACAGAATGTGCCACAACAAGCGGAAAGTCTTTGAGATAATAGGAGGAAGACGATGATTAAGGTTTATTGCTACAGCAGATGCTCCACCTGCCAGAAGGCGCTGAAATGGCTAAAGGAAAATGGAATTGAGCATGAAGTCATAGACATCAAAGCGGATCATCCGGATGAAAAATCACTGCGGGAGTACTATGCCATAAGCGGTCTGCCTCTCAGGCGTTTCTTCAATACCAGCGGCATTCCCTATCGGGAAATGGGCCTCTCGAAAAAACTGCCTGAGATGAGCGAGGATGATCAGCTGGCCCTTCTGGCAACCGATGGAATGCTGGTAAAGCGCCCTCTTTTGGTTGGCGAGGGATTTGTCCTTACCGGATTCAAAGAAGAGGAATGGACTGCAAAGCTGAAATAAGCGCCACAGACGTGACGCAAAAAACTATCACGACGGAAATAGCCCAAGAAAATGCGCTGCCCGGTTTTCCCGGAGCAGCGCATTTTGCTGATATTGTGCCTATTTATAATACTTGTCCGCGTGATACTGGAACAGGCCCTTAATCACAGATGTAATGTTGCTTGTTGAAACAGTTGCGCCGCTGACTGCATCCGGTTCAACCGCATCAAGGACATCACCATAGCCTTCCCAGGCATCATACTGCGCTTTGTTTGTCCCCACGAGAGGCTGGACAAGGTTTTCATCCATGTATTCCGCCGTGTAGTCCGGATGACCCATAATCGGATTGCTGTCACCCCAAAGGCCAACTGCAACGCCATCGATCTCGCCAAAGCTGATCTGCCGGATGGATGCCTCATCTGCGGTATCTTTGGTATTGAGTAGCTCAATATACATGACGGAACTGTAGTTTCTCTCCGGGCCGCGGCAGGTACATGAGGTGAAAGCGACCTGATACCGCGTAAAGGTCTTGTTCTTGTTTTCAAACAGAATTACGGCCTCCAGTTCGGTCGGTACACCTCCGCTGGCATACTGCGTATAGGTGAAGGTGTTCAGCTCAGCGTGCGCGGCAACGCCGACCGAAAGCAGCAGAACAACACAGATCACGCATGCTGTCAGTTTTTTCATCATGCGACAGGATGCAGGCGCGAGAAGTCAATCAGCGCATAGTCAGCACGCCATGTGCAGAAATAATCGTTGCCGTTTGCGTCCTCGGAATACTCAACCAGTTCCACACTGTGATCACCCTGGTATTCCCAGTTGCCGCCAACATTGTAGAGCAGTTCCGGATCCCAGCCGAGGAAAATGAGAAGTGATTTGGTCATCCCGGCATATCCGCCGCCGCCGCACATCAGGAAAATCGGCTTGTCCTTCGGGAAGCAGTCTTCCAGGACGAGCATGGATTCTTCATAGTTTGGTTCTGCAGTGGCAATGCTGCCGTCCTCATTCCAAGTCAGGGTAAAGAGAGTCTCTGCGTCATATGCACCCGAAACGGGCAGCTCAGACAAGGTGGCAAGATAGGGATAGGGCACAATACGGAAGCCTTCTACCGTAGAAGCCAGATCCGCATTTCCTCCGATCGCGGCGTAATCCGCCGGGTCGAACAGCATGCGCACATCCCGATAAACCACATCATCGCGGCCGATATACTCATCCAGCGTTTTCATATTGATGTTTTTGTCCACACCAAACATGCTGGTCTCATCGGGTTCCGGCGCCGGGAGTGCATCAGCATAAGCCACACAGGACAGACTTAAGACCAATGCGAAGATTAGGAAAAGAGCTGCAAGTTTTTTCATACTGATTCCTCCATGAAGTATATTTCCGTTATAACGGCTGTTTTAAATATACTACGCGGCAGAAAACATGTCAAACTACTGACATGGTAGGTTGACGCTGGTTTGTCTGCTGTACAGTGCTTCAAAGTTACCGGATGATTTACAGATGGTAAGCAACAGCTGGAGTCGGCACGGCGCAAAAAGCATTAACGGATTTCCTCCATTCCTTAATATAGATTAACGCATCCCCGCCTCGTCTTAACCAATTCTTTTCGGGACAATATGTTAAAATATACGGCAAAGAAGCCGGACAATAAACGGCTGAAACGGAGGAATGAATATGGACGAGATGTTAAAGGCAGGACTGCAGTCCGACGAGCAGATTCTCTGGCGCGGCAAAGCGGACGCCTTCACGACCCTGGACAAGACCCACAAAAAGAAGTTCACCATCTGCGCGTGTATCGGTCTGCTGATCACGATTCTGGTAACGATCGGCTATATCACCACTGCACAACACAGCGATATGAAGATCAAACCCTATGTCCCGCTTATTGTTCTGCTGCTCTGCGAGATTCCTGCCTTCAACGTACTCGGGGATGCTTCCAAGCTCAGAAAAATGGAATACGTTGTCACAGACCAGCGCCTGCTGGTTCTTCGTGACTCGCTTCGGGCGATGCCCTTCAGTGCCATTCATGAGGCAAGCTTCGGCACAGATGCGGATGGTCATGTCAGCCTTCTCTGCGGCAAAGAAGCCATGAGTGCCAAACCGGACAAATGGCGTGAGATCTGTGTCGTTGGACAGACTACTTCCGATGGAAGCAATGGGTGTACGCGCTTTGTCTTCTACGCACCGGCCGACTTGAACGGGCTCAAGGCTGTCCTGAAAGGAAGAATACCCATCACCTGAAACTTCATCTGATATTCACAGAAAAGCAAACCGACAGAAGTCCTGAGTTCTCAGCTTCTGCCGGTTTGCTTTCTCTTTGATTCTCGGTTTTCCCCTGCTCTCTGCTGCTCGTCTGTATTCAGCGGCCTCTCAGTCACCCTCAATCATCCGGTAGCCAACACCGACCTCCGTAAAAATGTATTGAGGCTCTGCGGGGTTTTTCTCAATCTTTCGGCGGATATTCGCCATGTTCACTCGCAGAATCTGGTTCCCTCCGCCGTTTTGAGGCCCCCAGAGTTCCTTCATGATATAATCATAGGTCAGCACCTTGCCCGCATAGCGCGACAATAGTGCAACAATCCGGTATTCACTCTGCGTGAGTTTCCGGTTCTCTCCACAGACAAGAACATGATGCTTGTCATAGTCCACAGTCAGATCTCCGGCTACAAAGCACCCGCCGTTTGCCTGCGGCCCCGCACTGTTGTGTGTATGCCGGAGCGCAACACGGATCCGGGCAAGCAGCTCCGCCGTGCCGAAAGGTTTGGTAATATAGTCGTCCGCGCCAAGTTCCAGCGCAGATACCTTATCCTGTTCCGTGCCCCTTGCTGAAACAACGATAATCGGCAACTGAGTCCAGCTTCGCACTTTGGTGATAATCTCAGTCCCGTTCATATCGGGGAGACCGAGGTCGAGAATCACAAGATCCGGACAGTGCGAGCTGATCATGGTGAGGGCTTCACCGCCGGTCTGCGCGACCATAGCGTCATAGCCATTGGAGTTGAGGATGGCCTTGATAAAGCCGGCAATACTCTTTTCATCCTCTACAATCATGATACGGTCATGGATTTCCAACAGAAAAACCTCCCAGCGGTAAAGTGAATGTGAAGCAGGCGCCGCCCTCTGGCAGATTATACGCCATAATGCTGCCTCCGTGGGCCTGGATAATCGTCATGCACGCGCTCAGCCCGATTCCAAGGCTGCGCGTCTGATCGGCATTCTGCTGCATGCCGGAGAAAGGCAGAGCTCCGTCAAACAGATGGGTCAGACGGCTTCGTTCAATCCCGATACCGTTGTCTTCAACCGAGACCAGCGCGTCGCCGTTCTCGGTTGAAGCCCGCACCCGGATCCTGGTGGTCGTTTCGCCGTGAATCACCGCATTTTCAAGCAGATTCTGCATCACCTGCTGGATCAGGACCGGATCCATAGGTACCATCAGCACAGAGTCCGGGACAGAAACCTCCACCTCGATGCTGGGATGGCGCTTGCGGAAGGAGAGTACTGCTGCTCCAATTACTTCTTCCAGAGCTTCTTCCTGGGAGTGCAGCGAGCCGACCGTGTTGTCGCTGATTCTCGTGACAGAGAGAAGATTTTCTACCATCTGGCAGAGCCAGTCGGCATCCTTTCTCGCGCCTTCAAGCAGCTCTCTCTTCTGCTCTCTGGTCAGATTCTCTTCATTATCCAGTACAGCAGAAATAGAGCCGCTGATCCCGGTCAGAGGCGTCCGCAGATCGTGGGACATTCCCCGCAGCAGGTTCGCCCGGAGCTTTTCCCGCTCGCTTTCCAGACGCAGTTTTTCCTGCTGCTTGACGCGAGTCATCAGCGCGGAGATTACTACGCCGACTGCCAGCATGGTCATGAATGTCAGCGGATAGCCATAGGGAGTAAAATCAATCTGCATATATGGCGCGGTAAAAGCGTAGTTTACCGCAACGACGCTGGTCAGCGCAGCCAGAATTCCATAAAAAAAACCTTCTGTCAGCAATGATACCACAAGTACCACCAAAACGAATATGATCGGTACATGCACATCCGAAGTGCTCACATGCTGAAGCATAACACAGAGCATAGAGGCGATCAGCATTGCCAGCAAATAGACCAGCCAGCCCTTCAGGGAAAATGGGGCATAGATCTTCAGTTTTTGCCGCAGATTCTGCAGGACACTCACCTCCCTGTTTTTCATACTATCTCCCGTTGGATTGTACCATAAATCAGGTTAAGAATCTGCTAAAAAAAGCAGTTCAAACATTAGCCTGTCCTCCATGCTGAACTTGCTTCTGATTGAGAGCTCTCACTCTTATCTGCAGCAAAAAGCGGAATGGTTTTTCGATTTTTCATCCGGGTCTTAAGGAGGGTGACGGTCGTTGACGGTCATAAACAAAAGTCCTCTATAGAGGTTTTTCCGGAAAAAATCGCCCTAAAGGGGGTTTTAGAGGAGACTGTCAACGACCGTCACCCTTTTCCAAAACCCAGAAGTACAAATCGTCTGCCTGGAATGTATCTGGCCTGGTATTGACAGAGCCAGCCTGATGTTATCCGGGTTTTGCTTCGGTTTTTCAGCTTAATTATAAAAAACAGTGGACACGGCTTCCGGCGATATGATACAATGCGCTCACATTTTATTTATGGAGGTTATTTTGCCATGAGAAACATTTCCCGCCGGGATTTCCTGAAGGGCTCCGTTGCGGCAGCTGCCGCTCTCGGCCTGACCGGCATTGCCCCCGCCTTCGCAGCTGATGAAGCTGCCGAAGAAAAGAAAGAAGCTCTCGTTCCCTCCAGCACAGTCGACACCGAGGCCGTCGTAATCGGCTGCGGCGCCGCAGGTCTTCAGGCCGCTCTGGTTCTCGCAGCTGCCGGCAAAAAGACCATTCTCCTTGAAAAGGGTGGTTCCTGCGGTATCTCCAACGGCTGCATGGCAGGTGGTCCTGCCCTCGCCGAAACCCGTGTTCAGGAAGCCGAGGATGCAACTGTCAGTGTTGAGACTCTCTACAACTGCGAATACGGATTCAGCCGCGGCACTGTCAATGGTTCTCTGCTCAAGAAGTGCACCGAGCAGGGTGACCGTGTTGTCGGCAACTTTATGGACAATGGCATCAATATGGGTCTGCGCAAGGATGCTTATGGCATGGGGTTCCGTGCCCGCCACAACTTTGCCGATCTCGAAGGCACCCAGGTTCGCGGCGCTGCCCGCTTTGAGCCGCTGGTAGCGAAGTTTGAAGCTGACGGCGGTCAGTTCATCCCCAACAGCGAAGCTCTGGAGCTCGTCAAGGACGGGGACACCGTCACAGGCGTGCTGGTGCGCAACACCCAGGATGACAGCATTATCCAGTACAACGCCAAGGCTGTGCTGGTCGCCACCGGTGGCTACGCAGGCAACGATGAGCGGCTGCGCCAGATCTTCGGTGACATCACTGTCTGGCCTCTCTGCAACACGCTCTCCACCGGTCAGGGCTTCGACATGGTCATGGCTGCCGGCGGTATTGCCGATCGCAACTGGGCTCTCTGCTGCAATGAGTTTGGCGGCGCCAACCACAAGATCCCCGTCAACGGCCCTGCCATGCGCAGTGCCAATGCAGCACTGGAGCCGGCTATCTACGGCGGCCTGATGGTCAACAAGAACGGCGACCGCTTCATGAATGAGCAGTACCTCTCCGACCGTCCTCTCGCCCTCGGCGGTGAAATGAGCCTTCGCGAAGGCCTCTATTACGCCGTCCTCGACCAGGAGATGTTCGATGCCGTCAGCACCGTGGGTATTCTCGAGTACTACGGTAATCCGCAGGACTGGTATGTTGGCCAGACCGGCTTTGTGGGCAAGGTTCTGGAAAAGCTCCCGGAGGATGTGGAGCTCGCTCTCGAGCAGGGCTGGGCAGCCAAAGGCACGCTGGCGGAGTGCGCAGAGTTCTTCGGCATGCCGCACCTGGACGCCACTGTTGAAGCCTACAATGCCCTTTGCGAGGCCGGCGAAGACAGCCAGTTCTACAAGTCCCCCTATTTGCTGCACAAACTGGAAGGTGACACCTTCTATGTCTTTGAGTATGAACCGTCCATCTGGTCCACCTTCGGCGGTGTGAAGACCGACGATTACTGCCGTGCTTTGGCCGCTGACCAGAGTGTGATCAAGGGCCTGTATGTAGCCGGTGTCGATAACGGCAGCCTATACTGCAGCCCGTACTATGAAAACGAAGGCGCTTCTCTCGGTGTTGCCTTCACCAGCGGCATTGTCGCCGGTGACTGCATGGTCGAGTATCTCAACGCCTGATTCCTGTTCTGAATTCCAGAAGCCGTACCCTTCACCGGGTACGGCTTCTTTGCCGCAATTCTCCCTTGTCGTCCGGGGAACAACCTGCTATAATGAAAGCATCCCCAATACGGATAATGCAATTTAAGGAGGTATTCAAAATGGCAAAGAAAGTACTGTTACTCTGCGGCGATTTCACAGAAGACTACGAAACCATGGTTCCGTTCCAGGCGCTTGGTGTACTGGGTTATCAGGTGGATGCTGTCTGCCCGGACAAGAAGGCCGGCGAAACGGTTGCTACCGCGGTACATGATTTCCTCGGAGAGCAGACCTACACCGAGCTTCGCGGCCATAACTTCGCTCTGACGGCGGACTTTGACGCTGTGAAGACCGAAGAATACGAAGGCCTGTTCATCACCGGCGGGCGCGCACCGGAGTATATCCGCCTCAATGAGCGCGTTCTTGAGATCGTCCGGGAGTTCTTTGCGGCCGGAAAGCCCGTTGCGGCAATCTGCCATGGCCCGCAGGTCCTCGCGGCGGCAGGCGTGCTGAAGGGCTACAGGGCAACCGCCTATCCCGCAGTCGGCCCGGATGTCACCCTTGCCGGAGGCACCTTTGTTCCTGTAGACGCATCCGAAGCCGTGGTGGACCGGAATCTTGTCACCGCTCCCGCATGGCCCGGCGACACCGCCATTGTCCGTGAGTTTGCGAAGCTCATGGGCGCCAAAATTGAGATCTGATCTCAACTTGCCGTTTCAGGGATGGTCTGGTATCTTCAGGCCATCCCCTGTTTTTTAAGGAGTGTGCAACATGATCAGCCTGACCCTTTACCCCAAGCAGAAAGCCGAACAGATTCTTTCCGATAATCATGATCTGATTGAAAACATCTGCGCATCTTATCATCTTCCCCCCGCCTATCTGAAGGCAATTCTCCTGATGGAGCTGCCCATGGTCAACCTTGCTGATATAGCAGCGGATGCCGTGGTCGGGTTGAACTGGCTGCGCTATTCCTTGTTTCATTCCTTCACGCTGGACCGCCACACCCGAAACCCCTTCCGCAAATATGACAGCTCCACAGGATACGGCCAGATCTTTGCCCAGGTAGCCATCGAAGCAATTCTGTTTGCACGCGATCAGCACATTCCTCTTTTTACCGGCACAAAGGACGAGCTGTATCCCCTCAATCCGGACGATCTGGAACAGGTGTGGAAAAGGCTGCACCATGACAGAGTTTTCAACCTCTCATGCGCGGCGCTAAACATCCTCCATGCAGCGTATCAGATGACCGGAAGAATTGATTTTGAAGGATACAGCGACACCGAAAAGAAGATGATCTTCACCCGCTACAACGGCAATGTCAAAACAATCAGCGAATACGGAGAACAGGCATATCAATACTACAAACAGCTGGAGTCATGACCTCACAGCTCTTTCTACAGCATGGGCGCCTCCCGCGGGAGACGCCCATGCTTGTCTTTCATCCGTTTTCTGTTTTCATCAGCTTATACCCCGAACAGCAGATCGCTGTAGGTCGGGAATGGCCAGTAGGAGGCTGCTGTCAAGGTCTCTGCCTCGTCGCAGACGGCACGGAGAGCATTCATCCGGCTCAGCACCGTGTCGCGGATGTGGAAGGCCTGCTCAGTGAGGTTCTCTCCGGCTTTCTCATCGATGCAGCTTTCCAGAGCTTCTGTCGCCTCATCAATCTCGTCGATCAGCGCAGAAAGCTTCGCAATCAGCTTCTGTTCGGATCCGCATTTCAGCTCAGGGCAGACTGTCTTTTTTGTGCTGAGACCGCCCGCCAGGTCGCCGCAGTAGCGCATAACAGCAGGAAGAATCTCGCGCCGGGCCATATCCACCATGGTGAGTGCCTCAATACGAACGGTCCGGATATAGTTCTCCAGACGGATTTCATAACGGGAGCGAATCTCCATCTCCGAATAGATCCTATGGCGCACAAGCATGTTGATATTCTCGGGGACGAGCAGCATCTGCAGAGCATCCGGTGTCGTGCGCAGGTTCTTCAGTCCGCGCACCTCCGTCGCTTCCTTGATCCAGGCATCGTCATAGCCGTTTCCGTTAAAGAGAATCCGTTTGTGTTTGCGGATCGTATCCCGGATCAGATCGTGCAGGCGAGTGTCGAAATCGCCCTCTCCGTCTGTCGCCTCCAGGCGGTCGGCAAACTGCCTCAGGCTCTCGGCCACCGCCGCGTTGATCTCGATATTTGCGCTGGAGATCGAATCGTTCGAGCCCACCATGCGGAATTCAAACTTGTTGCCGGTAAACGCGAAGGGTGAGGTGCGATTGCGGTCGGTGGTATCACGGTTGAAACGCGGCAGCACATCTGCCCCCAGGCGCAGACGGTGACGTTCGGTGCCCTCATAGGGGCTGTCCGTCTCGAGGGCCTCCAGAACAGCGGTCAGCTCATCTCCCAGAAAGACGGAAACAACAGCCGGCGGCGCTTCGTTTGCGCCAAGACGATGATCATTCCCCGCCGTGGCAACACTGAGCCGCAGAAGCCCCTGGTAATCATCCACTGCTTTGATCACTGCTACCAGGAAAAGGAGGAACTGCGCATTCTCGTAGGGTGTTTCGCCGGGGCTCAGGAGGTTAACGCCTGTATCGGTGGACATGGACCAGTTGTTGTGCTTGCCGCTTCCATTTACACCGGCGAAGGGCTTTTCATGCAGAAGGCACATCAGGTTGTGGTTGCGGGCGACCTTTTTCATGATCTCCATCGTCAACTGGTTATGATCAGAGGCGATGTTCGTAACCGTGAAAATCGGCGCAAGTTCGTGCTGGCACGGGGCAACCTCATTGTGCTCGGTTTTGGCGTAGATGCCCAGCTTCCAGAGTTCCTCGTTCAACTCTTCCATGAAGGCCTTCACGCGGGGCTTGATGGCACCGAAGTAATGGTCGTCAAGCTCCTGCCCCTTCGGAGGTTTCGCGCCGAAAAGGGTACGCCCGGTGAAGATCAGATCCTTCCGCTTCAGATACATGTCCCGGTCAATCAGGAAGTATTCCTGTTCCGGGCCAACATTCGTCACCACATGCTGCACATCGCTGTTTCCAAACAGCTTCAGTACCCGCAGTGCCTGCCGGTTGAGCGCTTCCATGCTTCGCAGAAGAGGCGTTTTTTTATCCAGCGCCTCGCCGCCGTAGGAACAGAAGGCGGTCGGGATGCAGAGTGTTTTCTCCTTGATAAAGGCATAGGAAGTCGGATCCCAGGCCGTATAGCCCCTTGCCTCAAAGGTGGCGCGCAACCCGCCTGAGGGGAAACTGGAGGCGTCCGGTTCACCGGTGATCAGCTCTTTTCCGGAGAACTTCATGATCACATGGCTGTCCGGAGCCGGCGTAAGGAAACCATCGTGCTTTTCCGCCGTAATGCCTGTCAGCGGCTGGAACCAGTGGGTATAGTGCGTGGCGCCATTCTCAACTGCCCATTCACACATGGCATCGGCGACTGCATTGGCCACGGACAAATCCAGCTTTTTGCCTTTGCGGATCGTATCCTTCAGGCTTCTGTAAACATCCGCCGAAAGCCTCGCGCGCATGACCTTGTCGTCAAAAACCATGCTGCCAAACAATTCCGGTACTGTGCTCATATCATTCTCCTCCTTTGTTCGTTACGGATTCACATCCGGGAGTTTATCACAGGAAGTGCAGGGAAAACAATATTTTTTTCCGCGGTGCATTCATATGAAAACGCTATTGTCAATCTGTGCTGTTTGTCTGGAGCCGGTCAGATCAGGTTGGTATATCCCATCAGAAAGCGGTCCACTTCAATCGCGGCCGCACGGCCCTCTGCGATGGCATGCACAACGAGCGACTGCCCCCTGTGCATATCCCCTGCTGTGAAAATATGCGGCACACTTGTCTGATAATGGCCGGGCTCGGTTTTGACCAGACGATTCCAGTCAACGCCAAAGGCCTCACACACGTCTTTCCGGCAGCCGTTGAAGCCGGTCGCACCGATCAGCAGTTCGCAGGGCATGGTCTCTTCCTTTTTCGTGACGATTCCGCAGAGGCGGCCGTCCGCATCCGCCTGCAGCCCGGCAACCGCCTGACCGAACAGACGTGGGTCACTTCCGAACAGGGCATCGGCTTCCTCCTGGGCATAATCCTGCGGCAG
>CADBNC010000112.1 GCA_902795885.1 Oscillospiraceae bacterium | reverse complement strand
TCGCGGATGCGCTGCAGCTCGGCCATGAGCTCTTCGTCAATATGCAGGCGGCCTGCCGTATCGAGGAAGACCAGATCGTTGCCGTGGCGTTTGGCGTGCTCGATCGCCGCCTTTGCGATATCCACGGGGTCTGTCTGCCCCATCTGGAAAACAGGGATATCCAGCTGCGCGCCGACGGTTTCCAGCTGCTTGATGGCGGCCGGGCGATAGATATCGCAGGCGACCAGCAGCGGCCGCTTCCCCTGCTTGCGCATGTATGCGGCGAGCTTCGCGCCGTTGGTGGTCTTGCCGGCGCCCTGCAGGCCAACCAGCATCACCACGCTGGGACTCTGGGAGCCGATGTTCAGCTTCTGGTTCTCCCCGCCCATGAGGCTGCAGAGCTCCTCGTTGACGATCTTGATGACCATCTGCGCCGGGGAAAGCGCCTCCAGCACATCGGCGCCGCTGGCGCGTTCCGTGACGGTTTTGGTGAAGTCCTTGACGACCTTATAGCTGACGTCCGCCTCCAGCAGAGCCAGCCGCACCTCGCGCATGGCCTCTTTTACATCCGAGGCGGTAAGGCGGCCCTTGCCGCGCAGGCGCTTAAAAGCAGCAGTTAACTTGTCTGAAAGGCTCTCAAAAGCCATGCATCCGCCCCCTCAAAAGAATTCTGTCTTCGTGATACGCCCCGTCACATGCCCTGCTCTGTCAGCAGAAGCGAAGTGAGCGTCTCTTCCGCATCCTGCAGCGCCTCGGCTGTCTCGGCCTCGGCTGTTTTCCTGCGGAGCTCCTCCAGGCGCGCTCTCAGCTTCTTCAGCTGCTCTTCCGTGAGAAGAAAGCGCCTGATCAGGCCGGTTTTTTCCTCCAGATCCTCCATCGCGGCAAGAGCGCGGCGGATATTCTCCCACGCGGCCTGACGGCTGATCCGGCACTGCTCGGCAATTTCCGAAAGGCTCAGATCCTCGTTGTAGTGAAGCTCGTAGCACTCCCTCTGCCGGCGGGTGAGAAGCTCCCCGTAGAAATCCAGCAGCAGGCTGCGGTAAAGCGGTTCTTCGGGCATTGCTTCCTTCCTCCGTATGGTTCTCCGCGGCATGCACCATCGCACGCCCTGATGCTTGAGCGTGCTGATTATATTCCCCAATTTTCCATCTGTCAAGTATTTTTTCCTGACACCCCGAATTCACAAGATTTTTGCCGGGAGACTACCATTTTTCAGGGTTCTGTGTTATAATTCAGCAAATAATCTGAGGAGGCCATTATGGAAACGAAAAGAGTGCAGCTCAGGCCCGGTGTCTGGCTCACCTATGTGATGGAAGAAAAGTTCAAGACCGCCTGCTTCAGCGTCAGTCTCCTGTCGCAGCTCTGCCGCGATACCGCCTCCATGAACGCCCTGATCCCGTATGTTCTGAAGCGCGGGACAAACCAGAGCCCTGATCTGCAGGCGATTCAGGAACGCTTCGATAATCTCTACGGCACGTCTGTCGATCCCCTTGTCTTCAAGAGCGGCGAGATTCAGTCCTCCGGGTTTTACGCGAGCTTCCCCGAAGACGATTTTCTGCCGGAGGGCTCGGATGTACTGCGCGGCGCCCTTTCCCTGACGATGGAGCTTCTGCTCTCCCCCGCCACCCGCGGCGGGCTGCTTCTGCCGGCCTATGTGGAGAGTGAGAGGGAGAACCTCGCCGACCAGATCGCAGCCCGGGTGAACAACAAGCGCACCTATGCCGTCTTCCGCTGCATGGAAGAGATGTGCCGCTTCGAGGACTATGCCATCGGGCGCTACGGTGATGAGGAGAGCTGCCGCTCCATCGGCTACAGGAAGCTCAGCCGCCATTACAAGGAACTGCTGCAGCATGCCCCGGTGGAGATGTTCTACTGCGGCAGGGCGCCTTTCCGGAAGATTACGGAAATTCTCTCGGATCTCACGGCTACGCTCCCGCGTGGCGAGCTGGATGACGAGATCGGCACGGACATCCGCATGAACAGCGTGGAGGAGGAGCCCCGCATCACCGAGGAGCACATGGACGTGGCGCAGACGAACCTCGTCATCGGCTGGCGCCTCGGCGAATGCATGGAGGAGCCGGATATCCCTGCGCTCTATGTGTTCAACGCCGTCTTTGGCGGCAGCCCCAATTCCCGCCTGTTCCTCCACGTGCGCGAGAAGCTGCACCTGTGCTATTATGCCAGCTCTGTGCTCGACCAGGTAAAGGGTCTGCTTCTTGTGAGCGCCGGCATTCAGCGCGAAAACTATGAGCTCGCCCGGGACGAGATTTTCTCCCAGCTGCGGCTGATTGCCGAGGGGCAGATCTCGGACGTGGAGCTCGGCGCTGCCATCGCGGCGATTGTTTCGGATATGCGCTCGGTCCCCGACAGCCAGGCTTCCCTGCAGTCCTTCTGCACGGCACAGGTGCTGCGCGGGCTTGAATTCGGCCCGGAGGAGCTGGCCGAGCTCGCACAGGAGGTCACGGCCGAGCGCGTTGCCCGCATCGCCCAGTCGGTGGTCTGTGACCAGATTTATCTTCTCTCTCCCGAAGAGGGGGATGAGGAGGAAGAAATCCAGGAAGAGGAGGCGGAGGAAACCACATGATGCAACGCAGAGAATATCCCATGACAGGCGATGTGCTGTACAGCGGCACGGCTGCCTGCGGTCTCCGTGTGCGCGTTCTGCCCAAGAAGGGCTTCACCGGCTCCTATGCCGTCTTCGCGACGGACTACGGCGGGACCTACCGCCGTTTCGTTCTCGACGGGCAGGAGATGGACACGCCCGCCGGCGTCGCCCATTATCTGGAGCATAAGATGTTCGACCTGCCGGACGGAGAAAACGCCCTGACCATTCTCTCCTCCCGCGGGGCGGATGTAAACGCCTTCACCTCCACGGATATCACAGCCTATCATTTCCAGTGCACGGAGGGCTTTGAGGAAAACCTCCGCACGCTGCTGCATTTTGTCTCCACGCCCTACTTCACGGAGGAAACCGTTGAGAAGGAACGCGGCATCATCGAGCAGGAGATCCACATGGGCGAGGACAGTCCCGGCAACGCCAACTATTACAGCCTGCTGGGCCTGCTGTATCAGAAGCACCCCATCCGCGAGAAGGTCATCGGCTCGGTCGAGAGCATCTCCCGCATCACGGCCGAGACGCTCTATCAGTGCCACCGCGCCTTTTACCGCCCCTCCAACATGGTGCTGGCCGTTGCCGGCGATGTTGATCCGGAGGACGTGCTGCGCATCGTGGATGAGGAGCTCGCCCCCGCGGATCCCGAGCGCCCGCAGGTGCTGATGGAATCGGACGAGGATCTTGTTCCCGCCGAAACCCGCAGCGTCCTGCAGATGCCTGTCTCGCAGCCGCTCTTTCTGATCGGCGCGAAGATTCTTCCCGAGAAGGAAGGCCCTGCCCTCTGCCGGCAGGATCTGGTCGCGTCGCTGGCAGCCGTGATGCTGGCGGGGCAGTCCTCACCGCTCTACCACCGGCTCTATGAGCAGGGGCTTTTAAACCGCCGCTTTGACTGCGGGGCCGACCGCTCGCGTGGGGTGGCGTATGAGATCTTCGGCGGCGAGAGCCGGGACCCCGAGGCCGTTTTCCAGGCTCTCTGCGAAGAGATCCGCCGGGTCAGCGAGCACGGCTTTGACCCAGCCCTCTTTGAGCGCATGAAGCGCGTTGCAATCGGTGGGAACCTGCGGGTCATGGAGGATTTCGAAGACGTGTGCGTCTCCCTCGCCTCGGCGGAGTTCGACGGCTACTGCTATCTGGATATGCCCGCCATCAGCATGGAGCTCACCCTCGCCGAATGCGAGGACTTCGTGCGGACCTGGCTGCAGCCGGAGCGCCTTGTCATGAGCATCGTGCAGCCGCCGGAGGCATCACAGGCATGACCTCCTTCCTCTATGACACCATCCAGCGCGATTCCCTGATCAGCTTCCCCGGCCTCGGCATCGGCCCCTTCAACCCGCCGGCCTCGGTCTCGGTCTTTGGCCGATCCATCTATTTCTACGGCATCATCATCGCCCTGGGCTTCATGTTCGCCATCATCTGGTGCGCCCGTCTTGCGC
>CADBNC010000111.1 GCA_902795885.1 Oscillospiraceae bacterium | reverse complement strand
TCTGGATCCAGGCGCTCTCTGCTCGGGATATACCGGGAGATATCCGCTTGATTCCAACTGTCTGTCGCCGGATTATTTGGGCAAAAAAGGGAAAAAGCCCAAAGAATTACCGCTATAAAACTTCAAACCGGTTCTTGACAACTTTTTTCACGTGTGTTACAATATGATTGTATCAAATATAGAAGTTGCTAACCTTTGCTTCCGGCCGGCAGGGGCAGCAGCTCACAGCAAAAAGTAACAACACCATCATTCAGCACTATCCCAGCACCGCAGTCTTACCGCAATCTCATTATGATCAAATGACCATAATCACATAATAATTGAAAAAAGGACAGGAATTTAACTGATATGGAAAAACTTCCTCGCATCGAAGGCATCGACAGTCTTCCCGGCGCTACCCCAACCTATGATTACCGGGAGGCGATGAAGCTTAGCAATCAGCTCTGTTTCCCCCTGTACGCCGCATCGCGGAATGTGATCAACCACTATACCTCGTTTCTCAAGCCTCTTGGGATTACGTATACCCAGTATCTGGTGCTTCTGGTCCTCTGGGAGAAAGACAATCTCCCGGTTGGTGAAATCTGCCAGAGGCTGATTCTGGATAACGGAACGCTTTCCCCGGTTCTTAAGAAAATGGAGCAGGCAGGCCTTCTGCTGCGCTCCCGCCAGGTTGCGGACGAACGAGTGGTTCTGATCTCGCTCACAGAGGAAGGCCGGGCCCTGCAGGAGAAGGCGAAGGATATTCCTCTTAAAGTTGGCAGCTGCATCCCGCTGTCAAGGGAGCATGCACAGTCTCTCTACAGTCTTCTGTATGAGATTCTCGACCGCGACCCATCGGCAGAGAGCTGACATTGCCGCAGGGTGGTTCAATACGGGCAGATGCAACCTCTGTCCGCCGGCCGGACACCACCCCACTGCGGAGTGTATAGATGTATAAAAAAATTTGACCCAAAGGAGACAGTTTCATGAAAACAGTATACGATTTTACCGTCAAGGACAGAGCCGGCAATGAAGTCAGCCTCTCGGAATACCGCGGTAAAGTCCTGTTGATAGTCAATACAGCCACCGGCTGTGGCTTCACCCCGCATTACGAGCCCATGGAAGCCATGTACAGAGAGCTGAAGGATCAGGGATTTGAGATTCTGGACTTCCCCTGCAACCAGTTCGCCAACCAGGCCCCCGGCAGTGACGACGAAATTCATTCCTTCTGCACGCTGAAGTTCGGAACGGAGTTTCCCCAGTTCGGCAAGCTGGACGTCAACGGCGAAACTGCCGATCCTCTGTTTGCCTATCTTGCAACGGAAAAGCCCTTTGCAGGCTTTGGCAAGGGTCTGAAGAACGCCGCGCTGAACAAGTTCTCGGAAGCGAACAACAAGAAGTTCGGCGACAAGGCGTACATCCGCTGGAACTTCACCAAGTTCCTGATTGACCGTGAAGGCAAGGTTCTTGCCCGCTTTGAGCCCACCGAGGACATGGCAAACGTCAAGGCTGCTGTTCAGGCCGCCCTGTAAGAAAGCTTTTGCCCCGGCCATATGTGCCTCAGGCACACGAACGAAACCCGCAGCATCGGAATGCCGCGGGTTTCGTTTATTTTACTGGATTATCTGGAGAGCATGGCCTCCCGGGTCAGGCTCTCGATTTTATTCTTCTTCCCAGCGCCATCCCGGAGAGCACGCACGCGGCGCCCAAGGCAGCAATGCCTGCCGCAATCGCTCCGACGCTGCGATACCAGGGGATGCGGTCCGTTTTCCAGGGGACAAGCTCCGGATATGCCGCCAGCGGGACAGCCTCTTCGCCAATCTCCTCCTGGATCTCTTCGGTCAGCTCCTCGGATTTGGGTTTCTCATTCGGAATGGCCGTGGCATAATTCGGATCCGTATTGGCCGTGCCGTTCCCGGCCCCCTGCGCCGCGAGGAGGGCGGTCCAGTCAGTTGAGCTGCTGCTGTTTCGAGCATTGCGGGAATCCCGGATTTCCTTCATGCGTCTTGCCCATTCGGTGAGCCGCTCCAGGAAGCTCTTGTCCCGGATTCCAAGCTTACTGAAGGCTTCCTTGATATCTTCAACAAGCTTCTGCAGACGTTCTTCCTCAACCGCGGTCCGAATTCCGTCGGCGCCCTGGCGGATAGTCTGCTCCACCTCGTTGATGGCGTCAGTCAGCTTCTGCAGCTCTTCCGGGGCCATGCCCGCATTCCCGGCCGCTTCGCTTACCAGATTGCGGAGGCTGTCAAAGCGCTCCTTCACATCTGTCAGAAACTGCGAATCCGCCGCGGAGCTGTTCGTGCTGCCGGAATCACCCTGGGCACCCACCCGGCTGTGAATATTTTCGGCTGCGCTTTCAATCGTTTCGGTCAGGCCGGCTTCCTCCGCAGCTGCCTTCAGGCGCTCTTCCATCGCCAGGCGGCGTTCCTCCACGCCGGAAACCACCTTGTCCACGTCCAGGTCGGGGAGATTCAGCCCGGAGCCGGAGGTATTCCCGGAATCTGCGCCCGCATTCACAGCGCCCTGTGTGCCGGCCGCAGGAAGGCCGAGGCTCTCAGCCGCATTCCCGATTCCTTCACGCAGATCGTCAATTCCCTGGGCAATACCCGTTCCTTCCAGGCCGGACTTCAGCGCATCGGCTGCCTCGCCCAGAGTGCCGTTTCCAAGGCTGCCCAGATCAAGCCCGCCGGGGAGCCCCGCGCCGAGATCGGCTGCGCCGGATGCGATACCATCCAGCGGGCCGCCGTCTCCAAAGAGGCCTACCGCCGATGCCTCAGGGGCAGAGGGAAGCACAAGGAGAGCCGTTATCAAGACAGCGCCTGCCGCCGAGGCCCGCAGTCTGCGGAGAGCCGGGTCTTTTTCTTTCCATTCTCCCACCTGTCCGGCTTCGTCATATCCGCGTACCTGGCGCGTCCATTTTCGCAGTTCCCTGATCATTCTGCTTCCTCCTCCCGCTGGATTATCGATTTCTGCAGCGCTGCATGTGCATGCCGCATCAGTTATTTCCAAATTATTATTATAGGACGTTTTGAGGAATTAATCAAGGAGAAAGTTGCTCAGAAGGCAATCTCACAGTCAGGTTCCACTTTTCTGCAGGCTTTGAAGACCTCCTGCATGACGGCTTTCACATCTGCGCCTTCCTCGAAGGTCACCGTCATCTTCTGGGTCATGAAGCTGACGACCGCATCCGCCACGCCGGGGGTTTTCTTTGTTGCGTGTTCCATCAGGTTCGCGCAGTTGGCGCAGTCAACTTCTATTTTATAGCTCTTTTTCATGGCTTACCCCTCCTTTTTATACTGCCGGCAGCTCAGAAAGCCGTCGGACAATTAAACACTTGTTTATTTGTTACAACCGGAGTATACTTTCTCTGGCCGCGGAATGCAAGCAGATTGGGCATTTCCTTCCAATCGGGAGAAATTCTTTTCTGTTCGGGCTGTTTCTCCGTCTGGCCGGACCATTCCCGCGCTGCTCTCTTTTTTCCGGAGGCGTGCGGCACTGAAAGGAGCCTTCCATGTATTCCCCTAATCAGGATACCCCTCTCCCTCATCAGCATACCGACCACCCAAACCGGCTCTTTCTCCAGCAGGCGCTGGGAGGTGTGGAAGAGTTCAGCGCGGTTGCGGGCGTTTTTTCCCAGCTTTCGGACCCGACGCGCATCCGCATCTTCTGGATGCTCTGCCACTGCGAGGAGTGCGTGGTCAACATCGCCGCGCTGCTGGGAATGTCGAGCCCGGCAGTTTCCCATCATCTGAAGCTTCTTCATACCACCGGCCTGATCGAAAGCCGGCGCGAAGGACGTGAGGTTTTCTATCACGCTGCGGAAACAGAATCCGCAAGGCTGCTGCATCAGATCATCGAGCAGGTGATGTGTATTACCTGTCCGGAGGAGGGTGCCCTGCTGACGGACTGCCGGCCGGATCAGGTCACGCTGATTCGAGAGGTTCATGAATATCTGGTTCAGCATCTCGATGAGCGTCTCACCATCGAGCTTCTGGCGAGGCAGTTTCATGTCAACGCGACCACCCTCAAGTCTGTCTTTAAGTCCGTATACGGCTCCTCTCTTGCCGCGCATATCCGCGAGCACCGCATGGAGCGCGCAGCCCAGCTTCTTTCGGAAACGTCTCTCCCCGTGGCAGAGATTGCCCGGCGCGTCGGGTACGATAACCAGAGCAAATTTTCCTCTTCCTTCCGGGCTGAATACGGAATGCTCCCGCGGGAGTGGCGGAAAACGCATTCTGCTGTTCCCTCCGTCTGACACCTCCCTTTCATCGTGGTGCCTCCCTCCGGGCTGCTCAGCCCGCTGAAGCATCCCAGGCAGCTTCCAGTCTGACACAGAACGCAGGTCTCCATGTTGACAGCTGCCGGTTATATGGGTATAATACGCCGGTAAAACGAAAAACGCATCTGCAGGAACATGCAGGTGCTGTTTTCATGAATTCAGAAATGAGGAATCCAATGTCATGAAGAAGTTCGCATCCAGTCTTCCCTTCCGCCTGTTTGTGGCCCTCCTGGCAGGTATTCTGCTGGGGCAGTTTTTCGGTGAGGGTGCCATGAAGGTGGTCGTCTCCCTGCAGCACGTCCTTGGCCAGCTGATCACATTCTGTGTTCCCCTGATCGTCATCGGTTTCATCGCTCCCTCCATCACCCGCCTTGGCAGCAATGCTTCCCGCCTGCTCGGCGTTGCGGTGGTAATTGCCTATGTGAGCTCTATTTGCGCCGCGTTCATGAGTACGGCGGCCGGATATGCCCTGATCCCGCATCTCTCGATTGTAACAGATATCGAAGACCTGAAGGAGCTGCCTGAGCTTGTCTTCCAGCTGAACATCCCACAGATCATGCCTGTCATGAGCGCGCTTGCCTTCTCCCTTCTGGTCGGGCTAGCCGCGGTGTGGACCAGAAGCCAGCTCACCTGCAGCCTGCTGGAGGAATTCCAGAACATCGTGCTGAAGATTGTTGAGTGCGTGATGATCCCGGTTCTCCCCTTCTATATCTGTGCGACATTCTGCAATCTCAGCTATGAGGGCATGATCACCCATCAGCTGCCCGCGTTTGTCCAGATTATCCTGATAGTCATGATCGGGCATTATATCTGGCTTGCGGTGCTGTATCTGATCGCAGCTGCCTATTCCGGCCGCAGCCCCTGGGAGGTGCTCCGCCACTATGGCCCCGCCTATCTGACAGCCGTTGGCACGATGTCAAGCGCCGCAACCCTTTCCGTTGCACTGGACGGCGCACGCAAAAGCAGTGTTCTGCGCCGTGACATGGTCGATTTCGGCATTCCGCTGTTTGCCAACATCCACCTCTGCGGCTCTGTTCTTACGGAAGTCTTTTTCTGCATGACCATCTCCAGAATGCTCTATGGCCAGCTGCCCGGCATCGGAACCATGATCCTTTTCTGTGTCCTGCTCGGTATCTTTGCCATCGGCGCTCCCGGTGTCCCGGGCGGAACGGTGATGGCCTCCCTCGGGCTGATCACCAGCGTGCTGGGCTTCGACGATGCGGGCACAGCCCTGATGCTCGCAATCTTTGCCCTGCAGGACAGCTTCGGCACCGCCTGCAATGTGACGGGCGACGGCGCCCTGACTCTTTTCCTCACAGGATATGCGGAAAAGCATCATCTGGACGAGACACACTGAGCACCACTGAACAGGCAAATGAAAAGCGCCCTTCCGGGCGCGTGATGAGAACCCGGGCTGCAAAATCGGCCCGGAATGTGAAACCGGCCAGCCGGCAGATTAATCTGCCCGGCTGGCTGGTGTCCTTTTTATACGCTTTATACGCTGCGGCTTATTCCGCAATCCGCTCACCGATTTTATAGACATCGCCCGCGCCGACCGTGAGGATGATATCGCCGGGTCTGGCGGTCTCCCGGAGAACAGCCTCCATCTCGTCAAATGTCGGGATGAAACGCGATCCTTCAATCTCTCTGGCAAGAGCCGCCGAAGAAATCCCGATGGTGTTCTGCTCTCTTGCCGCAAAAATCTCTGCCAGGAGCAGGACATCCGGCCGCTTCAGCTGCTGCACGAAATCCCTGAAGAGCGCCGCGGTGCGGGAATAGGTATGGGGCTGAAAGACCAGAACGGTTCTCTTGTAGTTCAGCTTCTCCACAGTATCCAGCAGGCACTTCAGCTCGCCCGGATGATGGGCATAATCGTCATAGACATCGGCCCCATTGTATTTACCCTTAAACTCAAATCTTCTGCCTGCGCCGTTGAAGCCGGCCAGTCCGTATTTCACCGCGTAGGGGCGGATCCCGAGGCAGATGGCCGCTGCCGTTGCCGCAAGGGCATTCTTGACGTTATGCTCACCAGGCACGTGCAGCGTGACATCGGTGAACTTTTTTCCTCGGTACATTACATCAAAATGAGAATTGGCCCCGATATATTCCACATTCCGTGCGCTCACATCCGCTTTGGGATTGAGCCCGAAGGTGATAATCTTTCTGTCCAGACCCAGCAATGTCTGCATGGTGTTCAGATCATCATAGTTTGCGACCACATATCCGTCCTCCGGCACACGGGAGGCAAACTCCCGGAAGGATTTCTCAACGTCATACAGATCCTTGAAGAAATCCAGATGGTCCGCTTCAATATTCAGAACCACCGCGATTGTCGGGTGGAAAGAGAGGAAGGAATTATAGTATTCGCATGCCTCCATGACGATGGTGTTCCCGTGGCCCACGCGGTGCCCGGCGTTCAGGAGAGGGAGAGTCCCACCGATCATCACAGTCGGGTCCTTGTCCGCCGCCATCAGGATATGGGTGCACATCGAGGTGGTGGTGGTCTTCCCGTGGGTTCCCGAAATGCAGAGGGCATTGCTGTAGTCCCGCGAGATGGCGCCCCAGGCCTCCGTCCGCTCGAAAACCGGAATATTCAGATCCCTGGCACGGCGAATCTCGGGGTTATCGTCGTGAACAGCCGCAGTTCTGACAACGAAATCCGCATCCGCGGGGATGTTCTCCGCATGGTGGCCGATATTGACAGCAATCCCCTTTTCTTCCAGCGAGATGACATTAGTCCCCCGGTTTGAATCCGACCCGGTTACGGTGATGCCCATCCCCATCAGCACCTCTGCCAGAGAGGACATCGATACCCCGCCAATTCCGATCAGGTAGCCCTTCCGGCCAGGAGACATGTAATTTGAAAAATCCGCCATATGTTTACTCCGTAGAGAAAAAGCAGTTGAGTTTCGCTTTTTCAGATGTTAAAATAGAATTTACCGGCTGTCGGTCTTCTGCGCCATCCTGCCGATTTTTGTGCCGGCCTATTATACACGCCCGTGAACGGGTTTGCAAGCTTTTTCGAGAGGTGGAAGGGATGAGTGGTTTTCCTGTCCCGCAAAACGACAGCTGGGATCTCCTGAAGAAGGAATGCGCCGGATGCTATGCCTGTGAGCTCTGCCGCACACGCAACAATCTGGTGTTCGGCGTCGGCAATGAACAGGCGGATATCATGCTGATCGGGGAAGGCCCCGGTGAGCAGGAGGATCTGCAGGGCTTTCCCTTTGTCGGACCGGCAGGACAGCTTCTGGATGATATGCTGGAGATTATTGATCTTAATCGGGAGCTTGTCTATATCGCCAACATTGTCAAATGCCGGCCGCCCCGCAACCGTGATCCCCTCCCTGAGGAGGCTGCCGCCTGCCGTGGCTGGCTGGAGCGGCAGATTGCCCTCGTCGATCCGCAGCTGATTGTGTGCCTCGGCCGGATTGCCGCCGGCTGTCTAATCCACAGCGATTTCCGCATAACCCGTGAGCACGGCCGATGGTTCCCCTACGGTGGAAGAAAGATCCTCGCAACCTTTCACCCTTCCGCACTTCTGCGCGATCCCTCCCGGCGGCCGGAGGCCTTCATGGATCTGAGGGAAATCCGCCGGGAATACCGCGCCTTGCCACAATTTATTCAATCGAGGTAAAGCCTGTCATGATCACCATACTTTGTTTTGCCCTTGTGTCTCTGGGCGCTCTGGCGCTCTTTCTGACTGTCGGCGGGCTTTCGTTTGTACCCGCCCTTCTTTGTGCGCTGGGGGTTTTCCTGCTGCTGCATTTTCTGTTCGTTGCCTTTTTCTGGGTCGTCTCTCTTACGGTTCCGAACGACCAGCCTCTGAAGAAACAGAATGCCATCTGCCGTTTCGGCACGGGAGTCGGCTTCGGTATCCTGCGCATCTATGCCGGCATCCGCCCGCAGATCACGGGGATCGAGCTTCTTCCGAAGGACAGCCGGTTTCTCTTCGTGTGCAACCACCGCTCGATGTTCGACCCGATCGTTGTCGCAGACAGGCTGCGGGATTACAACATTATGTTCATCTCGAAGCCGGCCAACATGAAGATACCCATGGGCGGGAGAATTGTCCACGCGGCCGGGTATCTTGCCATTGACCGGGAGAACGCCCGTGAAGCCATGAAGACCATCCAGGCCGCCTCAGACTATCTGAAAAACGACATTTGCAACATCGCGGTCTATCCTGAAGGAACCCGCAGCAAAACCCGTGAGATGCTCCCCTTCCACGCAGGCTCCCTGAAGATTGCCCAGAAGGCCGGTGTACCGATCGTGGTCGCCTGCGTCCATGGCAGTGAAAACATCAGGCGCTTTCGCCCCTTTTCCGGGCAGAAGGTCTTCCTCGATATTCTCGAGGTTATCCCTGCCGAGACTGTCTGCGCTCTCCGCACACCGGCGCTTTCCGATCAGATCAGGGCCCGCATCCAGCAGCAGCTTGATCTTGTGGAGGGAGATGCCTGATATGGAAAAGGTTGCTCTGGTTACAGGCTCTTCCCGTGGCATCGGCGCCGCCACGGCTTCCCTGCTCGCCCGGGAGGGCTGGGCGGTCTGCATCAATTACCGCGTCCGGCAGGACAGGGCCGAGGCTCTCGTGCACACGCTTCGCGAGGAAGGCTGCACGGTCATGTGTCGGCAGGCGGATGTTTCGGACAGGGCTCAGGTGGACGCCATGGTTCGCGCGATCGAAGAGCAGCTCGGCCATGTCACGCTGCTGGTCAACAACGCCGGTATAGCTGAGCAGCATCAGTTTCAGGATATTCCGCAGGAAGTCTGGAGCCGCATTCTCTCGGTCAATCTCGGCGGATGCTTTAACTGCACCCAGGCCGTGATCCGGCCGATGCTGCACGCCCATGCCGGCTGCATTGTGAATATCAGCTCGATCTGGGGAAGCCATGGAGCCTCCTGTGAAAGCGCCTATTCCGCGTCCAAGCATGCCATCATCGGGCTCACCCGCTCCCTGGCTGCCGAGTTTGCCCCCTCAGGCATCCGCGTCAACTGCGTTGCCCCCGGCGTTATCGACACCGAAATGATCCAGGCTCTGGGCAAAGAGACACTCGCAGGCCTGCTGCAGGAAATGCCCCTGGGGCGCTTCGGCTCACCGGAGGATGTTGCACGCTCGGTTCTGCACCTCGCCCTCGCAGACTATATCACCGGCCAGGTTCTGACTGTCGACGGCGGTTTTCTGTTCTGATCCGGCTGAAAGGAGAATGATCCATGAGAATGACTGATCTGATCGAAAAAAAGAGAGACGGGCTGTCCCTCTCTCAGGAAGAGATAAACTGGATGATCGCAGGCTATACCGCAGGCTCCATCCCGGATTACCAGATGTCGGCCATGTGTATGGCCATCCTGCTGCGCGGCATGGGAGACCGTGAAGTACTGGATCTGACCATGGCCATGCTTCATTCCGGTGAGGTTCTCGACCTCAGCCCCATCGCGGGTATCAAGGCGGACAAGCACTCCACCGGAGGTGTTGGCGACAAGACAAGTCTGGTGCTCTGCCCGATGGTTGCCGCCTGCGGGCTGAAGATTGCCAAGATGTCCGGCCGTGGGCTTGGCCACACCGGCGGCACCATCGACAAGCTGGAGAGTATCCCGGGCTTCTCGACCGCGCTCACGGAAGAGCAGTTCTTTGACAATGTCAACCGCCACGGCATCGCCATCATGGGGCAGACCGCGGACCTGGCTCCGGCGGACAGGAAACTCTACGCGCTGCGGGACGTGACAGGCACGGTTCCCTCCATACCGCTGATCGTAAGCTCCATCATGTCCAAGAAGCTTGCTTCCGGCGCCGATGTGATTGTCCTGGACGTCAAATGCGGAGATGGTTCCTTTATGAAGACGCCGGAACAGGCGGAGGTTCTTGCCGATAGTCTGACCCGTATCGGGCGGCTTGCAGGAAAAAAGTGCGCGGCCATTATCACCGACATGGACCAGCCCCTCGGCTTTGCCGTCGGAAATGCACTGGAGGTCCGTGAGGCTGTTCAGGTTCTCAGCGGTCAGGAGCAGGGTGATCTGCTGAAGCTCTGCCTGGTACTGGGAAGCTGCATGCTCACAGAGGCAGGCAGTGCCGCCTCGCGGGAAGAGGCGGAGCAGATGCTTCTTGACGCAGTCACCAGTGGCCGTGCCCTTGCGAAGCTGGCGGAGATGGTCAGCGCCCAGGGCGGCGATGCTTCCGTTATCTATCATCCGGAGCTCCTTCCCTCCGCCCCCGTTCAGTGGGAGCTCCCCTGTGACCAAAATGGTGTGATTGCCCGCATCCATGCAGAAAATGTGGGTCTGGTCAGCATGAAGCTCGGCGGCGGCCGCGCGACCAAGGAAGATGTTATCGACCCAGCTGTTGGCGTGGTGCTGCATCATAAAGTCGGAGACAGTGTCGCCAAGGGGGAAAGCCTTGCCACGGTGCACGCGCCGGACGAGAGCCATGCACACGAGGCTCTGGAAGCGCTGCGCGCCTGCTTTGACATCAGTGAAGGACCGGTCACCCGTCCGCCTTTCATTCATAAAATCCTGTAAAAAACCGGCACGGCTTACACCGCACCGGCCAGCTGTTCACTTCCGAGGGGGGAGATACCCCCCTCGGTTTTTCTTTTCAGAGCTGTTCTTCGTTTGTTCTCTCTGCAAGGCCCAGCAGGTCCTCCGGAAGGAAGACAAATTCCTTTCCGCAGAACTGGCAGGAGACATCCGTCCTGGGCTCCTTTGCAAGCTCGCGGAGGGTCTCTTCACCGGTGCTTCTCAGGGCGGCGGCAACCCGCTCCCAGCTGCAGGGACAGCGCCAGCAGACCTCCTCCTCAGAGAGGATTTCAACATCAAAGCCCTTCAGCACCTGATGGATGACTGCCTCGGCACCGTCCTCGTCCAGGATGGTGGTCAGCTGGTCCATGAGGAAGATATTTTCTTCCAGCTGTTCGATCAGCGTTTCCGGCGCCCCCGGCAGGAGCTGAACAAGAAATCCCCCCGCTGCACGGATGCTCTTATCCGTATCCACAAGCACACCAAGCCCGCAGGCTGATGCGACCTGCTCACTCTCCACCAGATAGGCGGCAAGATCCTCGGCCACTTCACCGCTGCGCAGCTCCACGCTGCCGATATAGGGCTCACGCATGCCAAGATCCCGGCTCACTGTGATCGTGCCGTCCCGGCCGATCAGTCCGCCAACATCCAGCTTGCCGTCCTGGCGTGTGGGGAGGTCTGCCTCCGGATTGTCCATATACCCGCGGGCATTTCCTCTGCTGTCGGATACCGCGACAACATTGCCGGCCGGGCCACCGCCGTTTATGCGGATGGTCAGGCTGTCATTTTCGCCTTTCATGTCATTTCCCAGCAGCGATGCCCCCAGAAGAGTACGCCCCAGGGCGGCCGAGGCTGTGGGACTGAGCCGGTGGATCTTCCTTGCCTGCTCCACCATGTCCTTTGCGCTGATCACCGCGATCCGGATCTGTTCCTCCGCGGCGATGGCGCGTATGATTTTTCCCATACTGTTTCCTCCCGGTATTGTAAAATGAAAAAGGATAAAACCGGCGAATCACAAAGCATCTGCATGCTGTGAATCCGCCGGTTTTTCTTATCTGTTGGGCAGTCAGCCTGTGACCGCGTGATAGCGCAGAAACTGCAGGATCTGGTTGATGCCCGAGGAGTTGAGCGTCTTCCCGTTTGCAGAGGCATATTCCTGCATCAGGGCGCCGTTCTCATCCTGCACTGCCGAGACCGCATCCACATAGTACGCGCCGGTATTTTCGCATACCGTGCGGATCCATGCACTGGCCTCCTGGCAGCGCGCAGGAGAAACGCCATCACCCGCATCATAGCTCTCCGTAACAGAAGTGAGCGGAAGGCAGAGAATATAGGTGTTCGGGCTGTTCTCCCAGATGCTGCGGATCAGCATCTCATAAAGCGGGATAAACTCGTACTGGTCTATTCCGCCAAGGCCGTCATTCCCGAGGGAGATCACGAGAATCCGGGGTTGCAGCACCATGGCCGCATTCGCCGCCGAGACAATCGACCCGTCATTGGGGAAGACAATTTTGGATTCACCAATATCAACGGCCGACAAAACACCCGAAGGAGTTGCCCATACCTGCGCAGTCTCCGTCCCGCCGCTGAGGATGCCGTAGTCCCGCAGGCCAATCGTGGTGCTGTCACACAGGAAAGTCAGAGAATCAAGATAGGCCTGCCCCGCATCAGCGGTCTCAGGCAGGGTTTTCAGTGTACCGTCACCCTGTTCGGCCGGCCGGGTCCCGGCGACAGCGTCGGCTTCCTCGCTCGCTTCCTTCACAGGACCTGAGCCGAGGGGCAGTGCACCGCGAAACTGCTCTTCACTGCTTCGCGTGAACGCAGCGAACAGCAGCCCTACAAAGACGGCCAGCAGGCACAGCACTATGCTGAACGCCCAGACGATATTCTTGATTGCAGCAAGTCTGCCTCTCATCTTGTCTGTTACGCTTCCTTTTCTTTGTCGGGCTGCCCCGCCGGATAATCTGCCGGCTTACCACCGGTTCAGGCAGCTTTTCAGCAGTCTGATTCCAATTCGTTAAGGGGAGGTTTACTCCTGCTCAGCCAGGGCCTTGGCCTCTTCGATAACCTTCTGCTGCACGTTGCCGGGAGCCTCTTCATAGCGGATGAACTTGCAGGTGAAGGAACCGCGCCCCTGGGTCATGGAGCGAAGATCGATGGTATAGGAACCCATCTCGGCCATCGGGACTTCAGCCTCGACAGTCTGCATGCCATCCTCGGCATTCATGCCAAGCACGGTGCCGCGGCGTTTGGAGCTGATATCACTCATGATATCGCCAAGGTTTGCATCCGGGATGGTAACCTGCAGCAGGCCGATCGGCTCAAGGATGGTGGGCTTCGCCTTGGGGATACCATCCTGATAGGCAAGACGAGCAGCCGTCTGGAAAGCCATATCGTTGGAGTCAACCGGGTGATAGGAGCCATCATACAGCGTGGCCTTCAGGCCAACCAGCGGATACCCCGCCAGCACGCCCTTCTGCACCGCGTTGCGCAGGCCCTTTTCAACGGAGGGGAAGAAGTTCTTGGGGACGGAGCCGCCGAAGACTTCCTCGGCGAAGATCATGTCGTCCTGCTCCTCCTGGGGCTCG
>CADBNC010000110.1 GCA_902795885.1 Oscillospiraceae bacterium | reverse complement strand
TGCGTCAAGGCTCTTCTCAGCTAACAGATCATCAATAACAGATTCCAGAAGACGTAAGTCCTTACCTTGTTTCTTTACACGCTTATAATCCTTGCGAAACCGGGAGGTTGTTTTATGAGACAGCATTATTCTGCATCCAACTCCTCAAATAATTCCCGGGCAGAGCTGTAGGATTTTGCCTCAACTTTACCTGCCATGATATCGCGGGCTTCCTGGATAGCATCTTCCGTCTCTTTGTTGAATCTGGGAAGACGTACGTCAAAGGGAAGACCACCTACAAGGAGAGAGTTTTCAAAGAAAATGTTTACTGCTTCCGGAAGCGTCATTCCCAGCTGAGAATACAGAGCCTCCAGATTCGCTTTTTTCTGGCGATTCATTCTCATGTTGAAGTTAGTATCTTTTACAAGTGTTGGCATAATAATTACCTCCTGAGAATAGTATAATGCAAAAGTAAAACAATTGCAAGTGCGTGTCCTTAGGGTGTCACCGGAGGGCAGTGGGCAAAGAGACCACCACCCGCCGGTGTGGTTGAGTAGAAAATGTCCGCCCGGAGGCTGCCCTGCCAGGTTGAAATGAAAAGCCACTTGCAAAATTCTTCCAGGTGCGATAAACTGTACTGGAACGTGGATGGCATGAGGCATTTGACTGTGAGCATGCTTCCTGGTTGCCGGCGGGTTTTGGCCGGCAGGCAGAGTGGCAGTTAGCAGAATGATGTGATTATGGGATCGATGCTCTGGTTTTTACTGTCGTTACAGCAGCGATATGGCATTCTTCCATGGGCTGTCGCGTTGTTGTGTCCCGATCATGCCTCCATGTATTACAGCCGGCTTTTGCGCCGGAAAATACAGGAGGATTTTTTATGTCGAAAAATGAACAGAAAACATGGCCGGATATCTGTCCCTGGCCGGAGCCGTATTGGGGTGGCGAGGGCCCGATTTGGAGCGCCGAATTCTGGGATCTGGAAGAGCTCGATGAAGAAGGGGAAGAGCTCAGAGAAATCAGGGAATATATGGACGAACTGGTAGAAGAGGGGCGGCTCAATCCCGACTACAGCCTGAACGAAGAATATGACGCTGAAGACAGCGAGCTCGACGAGGAAGAATTCATCCCGGAGAAGGGTGCAGACTACTGGGGAGACGGTTTCGATCTTGAGGCGTGGGAATACGACATGGCGGATCACATCAATCTGCTGAAGCTTGATGTCTGTGACCCCGAGGATGACCCTGTTATCTTTGTCCGTGGTGTGATCGAATACGACTTCATTAATGAGAATCTCCTTCGACAGGCCTTTACCAGGCGGTCGTTCGCAGCACAGTATCATCTGGCAGGGGCGTGCGAAGAGCTGGAATTTTATGGGGACTCGATTCTGAACATCATTGTCACACGGGAGATGTGGCAAAAATTCTCGTGCATCACAACAGAAACGACCGATGCGCCATTCTGCTCTGCCATCAATGAGGGAAAACTGACAAAGCTCAGATCCCGCTTTATCAGCCGGGAGCATCTGGCGGAACGGGCAGCGTATCTTGGGCTGGATCGTTTCATTCTTCTTGGTGATGATGAGAAGCTGACCGATGCTGCCCGGGAAGACATGATGGAGGCGTTGCTTGGTGCCGTAGCCGTGGACAGTGGCTGGAACCGGCATGTGCTGGAGGATGTTGCGGATCGGCTTATCAATATTCAACTGGATGATTCCACGGTCCTGCTCAGAGAGTCGGCCTATGAACGGATGAATACCTGGCATCAGAAGAGATTTGGCAGTGTCCCGTCCTATGAGTTGCATCATCTGCTCAGCGGTGGAGAGAGGTATCTTTGCACTCTCCGGTATCTGATTCCGGAAAATGATAAGGGCCTCTGGACATCCCAGCGCGTTGATGTGGAGGAGAGAACCCGCTCGGGTGCGAGGGAGCTGGCAGCAGAGACGGCGATCAGCTTTGTGAAAAATAATGGTCTGTGGATGAATCTGAAGGACGCCGGGATTGAGCCACAAATGGAGGACGCAATCAACCAGCTTCAGGAGCTCTGGCAGAAGAAGTACATTGAGAAGCCACAATACAGCATTGAGGCGCAGGCTTCCGGCTGGCGGTGCGAATGCAGGGTCGGTGATTTTGAAGGCTTCGGCTGCGCCGTGGGAAAGGTGAAAGCAAAGAAAAAGGCAGCCTTCATGGTGCTGGTTCGTTTGTTGTGCAGCGCGGGTATTGAGAACGGGGAATGGGATAAACAGATTGGAAATTGACAGATGCCGGCGGGCGTTTCCAAAGCCGCGTCCTGAACGTACCCGGGCTTCGATTTAATACCACACCGGAGGGCGGTGGACGAAAAGTGCCGCCACCCTCCGGTGTGAATTCTATAAGCCGCTTTATGAGAGAAATGTATCCCAGTCTTTCCATGAGACATAGGTAGTCCCATTGATGTTCATGCTGAGATCGCCCAGATAAAAGACGGCATTTCGGACGTCGGGTTCACCACGAAGCTCGAGGTACTTCCTTGTATTTGCAGAAAGCTTTGCTTCCGGCGCGTTTGCGCTCTTGATTTCGATCGCAAAGGTATGTTTCCAGTCGGCGATGGTATCCACTTCGAAGCCTTTGCTGTCCCGGTAAAAAGTGAGATTTGGCTTCCTGCCGAGATTCATTCGGTGCTTCAGCAGCTCGGCTACGGCGAATGTCTCAACAACAGCGCCTTTGTGCCGGCTTAAAAGCAGCTCTTCTTTGGAATCCAGCCGCAGGAGATGACAGAGCAGGCCGGTATCAACAAAATAGAGTTTCGGTGTTTTTACGATGCTTTTGCCCAGATTGCTGGTATCCGGTTCCAGGAAATGGATGATAAAGGACGTTTCCAGAATTGACAGCCATTGCTTAACGGTGGGCGCAGATACACCGACATCTCTGGCAATGCTTTCCATTGAGAGCAGCTGCCCGCTGTGAAAAGCACAGATCTGGATAAACTTCTTAAAAGTTGAAAGATTGGAAGCGTTGATCTGGTCTCTGACATCCAGATCAAGATACGTATCGATATAGCTTTCAAACCAGTCCTCAGGAATGAAATGCTTTTCCGGATCATAAAGCGGAGGATACTGTCCGCTGTAAATCAGGTCATATGGATTGTCGGGGAGTATACCAGCATCGATCAATTCTCTTGCAGAAAAAGGAAGCAGCTTAAGAAAAGACACGCGCCCCGCCATGCTGTCCGTCATATTTTGCTTCAGGCGGAATTGGCTGGAACCGGTCAGAATGAATTTGCCGGGCATAAAACCGGTGCTGTCAACATGCATTTTCAGAGCATCGAAAATTTCAGGCACCTTCTGCGCTTCGTCGATCACAGCGCCTTCCGGAAAGGCTGCAATGAAATCCGATGGGTTGGAGGCAGCCAGTTCCCGCATTGTCCTGTCGTCAAAGGTGACATAGCGCTTATTCGGGAAAACTGCCCTGGCCAGCGTTGATTTACCGCTTTGTCTGGGGCCGGTAATCCCAATGACCGGGAACTGGGATGCAAGGCGAAGAAGCGCTTCCTTCGCAATTCGGTTGATCATATTTCCCTCCAAAATGGAAAAATCCAAAACATCAAGTGAGAATAATCCAAAGTTTAATCTGGGAACGATCCAAAGTTTATCACAGGAATAATCTGAAGTCAAGAGAAAAACATCTTGCATTTGGCAATTGTGAAGCACTGCCAGAGATAAGGATTCCTCAGAGCGTAGAAAAAGCGGGTAGCAGTTCTCGAAAATACTGCTACCCGGCAGAGAGCGGGTGTGGGCATCAGCATAGAAAATGGCCGCCCGGAGGCGGCCATGGTGGAGCAAAAAATCAAATATAGGACTTGCCTGGTTTATGTGTCATCTGCTATAATGTATCATGAAAAAAATGCGGATGCCGCAAAAATTTCACGGAGGTCAGGACGATGCAATATGCACGGAGGCAATATTTGGATCAGCTGATCCGGAAAAAGGACAATGGGCGTATCAAAGTGATCACTGGTCTCCGGCGGAGTGGAAAGTCCTACCTTTTGTTCACCCTTTACCGTCAGTATCTCCTGGAGAATGGCGTAGAAGAGAACCAGATTGTTGGTCTCGCTCTGGACGAGATCGATAACGTAAAATACCGAAACCCCTTTGAACTGAACAGATTCGTGAAGGCCAGGATGACGGATGGGGCTAAACGTTATTATGTGTTTCTTGATGAAATCCAGTTTGTGACCGAAGTGCAGAACCCGTATGTGGATGATCCGGACGGGAAGATCACCTTTATTGATGTCGTACTGGGTCTCATGAAGCTTCCCAACGCGGATATTTACGTGACGGGAAGCAATTCGAAAATGCTCTCCTCGGATATACTCACCCAGTTCCGTGACAGAGGTGATGAGATTCGCGTCAATCCGCTTTCCTTCGCAGAAATATATGAACATTATCAGGGGGATAAGCGCGGAGCATGGCGTGACTACTACACCTACGGCGGCATGCCCCTGGTTTGGGCGATGGAGTCCAATGAGGAGAAAAGCCGCTATCTGCGGGATTTGTTCAACCGCACTTATATCAGGGACGTTCTTGAACGTCATCAGGTGAAGAATGATGAAGAAGTTCTGGAGATTCTTCTGAATGTGCTGGCGTCGGGGACAGGCTCTTTAACCAATCCAAGCAGGCTTTCAAACACGTTCGCCAGTGAGAGGCACATTCCGATTGCCCCTGATACCATTGACAAATATATCGGATTCTTCATGGAAGCATTTCTGATCCGGAAGGCCGAGAGGTACGATGTGAAGGGAAGAAAGTACATCAAAACGCCCGTCAAGTACTATTATTCTGATCCGGGACTTCGGAACGCGAGGCTGGGCTTCAGACAACTGGAAGAAACGCATTTGATGGAGAATGTCCTTTACAACGATCTGGTACGCAGGGGCTTTGATGTGGATGTTGGCGTGATCGAGCAGAATGTAAGGGATGATTCCGGAAAGAAAATCCGCAGGCAGCTGGAGGTTGACTTCGTCGTCAACAGAGGGGATGAACGATGTTATATTCAATCTGCGCTTTCCATCGATGATCCGGAAAAGAAGGAACAGGAGATCGCCTCTCTGATCAGAATCCCCGATTCCTTCAGGAAAATTGTTGTCGTAAAAGACTATGTGAAACCCTGGCGGGATGAAAATGGCATTCAGTATGTAGGAATCGAAGATTTTCTGCTGGATGAGGGCTTCCTTTTCCAATAACCAATGCTCACGAAAAAAATGCGGATGCCGCAAAAATTTCATGTATGAGGAGTATGATCAGATATGAAGATTACAGTTGCGGGTGTAGGATATGTCGGGCTTTCGCTGGCTGTTTTGATGGCACAGCATCATGAGGTTACGGCTATAACAACGACTGAGGCCAAGGCCGAAAAGCTGAATCGCTTTATCAGCCCGATTCTGGATGAGGAGATAGAGCGATTCTTTAAAGAGGCGAGAGAAGGGAAGCGGAAGCTGAACTTCAGAACTACCACAGATAAAGAGGCTGCCTATGCTTCGGCAGAGCTGGTTATTATTGCCACGCCGACCAACTACGACAGTCAGAAGAACTACTTCGATACCAGCGCGGTGGAAGACGCCATTGAGACCTGCATGCGCTGCAACGACCATGCGTATATGATCATCAAGTCCACCATCCCGGTTGGGTATACCGGGTCTGTGCGGGAAAAATACAATACCGGGCGGATCCTCTTCAGCCCCGAGTTTTTGCGGGAATCGAAGGCTCTTTACGACAATCTCTATCCCTCGCGCATCATTGTGGGATGTGATGCAGAAAGCCGGGCGACGGCTGAGCAGTTTGCTGGCCTCCTCCAGGAGGGCGCCGTGAAGCAGAATATCGAGACGCGCTTCATGGGCTTCACCGAGGCCGAGGCAGTCAAGCTTTTTGCCAACACCTATCTCGCGCTGCGGGTATCTTACTTCAACGAGCTGGATACCTATGCGGAGATGAAAGGCCTGAATACGCAGGAGATCATCGACGGGGTCTGCCTTGACCCGCGGATCGGCTCTCATTACAATAACCCGTCCTTCGGTTACGGCGGTTATTGCCTGCCGAAGGATACCAAGCAGCTCTTAGCAAATTACAATGATGTGCCGGAAGAACTGATTCGGGCAATTGTGGAGAGCAACCGGACAAGGAAAGACTTCATTGCGGATCGGGTGCTGGAGATGGCGGGTTACTATACGGCGAACAGCATCTGGAACGCAGCAAAGGAGCGGCCGATTACGGTCGGGGTGTATCGCCTCACGATGAAGAGCAACAGCGACAACTTCCGGCAATCCTCGATCCAGGGCGTGATGAAGCGCGTGAAGGCGAAAGGCGCGACGGTAATCATCTATGAACCGACCCTGGACGACGGCGAGACATTCTTTGGCTCTCTGGTTGTGAATGACATCGAGAAGTTCAAAGCCGGTTCCGATGTCATCCTCGCCAACCGTTTTGATGATACCCTGGCGGATGTTGAAGAAAAGGTGTACACGAGAGATCTGTTCAGGAGAGATTAAACATGATGAAGAAGGCACTTGTGATCCTTGCGGCCGGGATCGGTTCCCGGTATGGTGTCGGGATCAAGCAGCTGGAGTCTGTGGATGACCACGGGCACCTGATCATCGACTACAGCATTCACGACGCGATCGCCGCCGGATTCAATGAGATCGTCTTTATCATCCGGCATGAGATCGAGGCGGACTTCCGGGAGCGGATCGGGGACCGGATCGAGAGCGTCTGCGGGCCTCTCGGGGTCACGGTTTCCTATGCGTTTCAGGAGAAGGACAAATTTGTGGACTCCGTGCCCGCCGGCCGGACCAAGCCGTGGGGAACCGGGCATGCCGTCCTGTGCGCTGCCGGGCAGATCTCCGCGCCCTTCGCGGTGATCAACGCGGATGACTACTACGGGAAGAACGGATTCCGCAGGGCAGCGGAGTTCCTGGAGGCCTGCCCGGAGCAGTACGCCCTGATCGGGTATCAGATGAAGAATACGCTGTCAGACAACGGCGGAGTGACCAGAGGGATCTGCTCGCTGGCCGACGGAAAGCTCACCGGGATCGCCGAGACGAAGAACATCGTGAAGGCGGGCGACGGCGCGGAGGCGGACGGAAAGGTGCTGGACGTGGAGTCTCTGGTTTCCATGAACTTCTGGTGCTATCCGACCGCGTTCCTGGATGTGCTGAGAATCGGGTTTCCGGAGTTTCTGGCGCGGATGACCGACCCGATGAAGGATGAGTATCTTCTCCCCATCATCGCCGACGGGATGCTTAAGAACGGCACGGAGTTTTCGGTTCTTCCCACGGATGACAGCTGGTTTGGCGTCACGTATAAGGAAGATCTCCCCGCGGTGGTCGGGAGCTTCCGGAAGCTGATCGTCTCCGGCGTCTATAAGGAAGACCTGTACAGCGATCTGTAGAGATTGAAGTGCCCCGAACCATCCGGATA
>CADBNC010000109.1 GCA_902795885.1 Oscillospiraceae bacterium | reverse complement strand
TTGCCTGCATCGGGGTGGCGTTCTATGTGCTGCTGACCAACCTCAGCACGGTGCTGTCGGCAGTGGGAGGCTTCCTCGGCAACTTCAAGGTGGTATTCCTTGGAATTGTTTTTGCCTATATCCTCAACCCCATTGCGAAGTTCTTCTCCGACAGGGTGCTGAAGAAAATGAAGAAGCCGGGCAGGCGCTGGGCTGTTTCGGTGATTCTGGCGGTGGTGTCAGCGCTGCTGGTGCTGCTTTTCCTGATCGGGACGCTGATTCCCCAGCTGGTGACGAGTATCGCGTCCTTCTCCGCAAGCATCGATGGCTATTCCTCCGCCCTGATCCGGATGCTGGAAGGCAGCTTTCTGGAGAAATTCCTCAATCCTGAACGGATCCAGACGCTCTCCCAGAACGCCCTGAACAGCATCATCACCTTTGTGCGGGAAAATGCCGGCCGGATTCTGAACAGCGCTGCCAATTCGGGCAAGGGCGTCATCGCCACGGTGATCGGCCTGATTCTCGCGGTCTATCTGCTGGCGGACAAGAAGCGGGTCCTGAGAGGATGGTGGCGGCTGGTGAACACCTTCCTCAGTCGGGAGGCCACCATGAAGGTGATGGACTTCTCCCTGCGCTGCGATACGATTCTGATGAGCTTTATGGGCCAGAGCCTTCTGGATTCCACCATCGTTGGTATCGCCAATGCCATCTTCATGCTCATCTGCCGGATGCAGTATGTTGGCCTGGTGTCGGTGGTGGTCGGGGTGACAAACCTGATCCCCAACTTCGGCCCTATCATCGGCGCGGTGGTTGGCGGCTTTGTCCTCTTCCTGGTCAACCCCCTGCATGCCCTGATGTTCCTGGTCTTCTGCGTGGTGCTGCAGTTCGTGGATGCCTATATTCTCAAGCCCAAGCTCTTCGCGAGCTCCATGGGCGTCTCGGGTCTGGTGATCCTGGTGGCCAGCATTGTACTTGGCAACATGTTTGGCATCCTGGGCATGCTGCTTTCCATCCCGGCTGCGGCGATCCTGAGCTTTGTGTTCAATGACTATCTCCTGCCGCGGACAAAAAGACGCTCTGTGGAAAAAAACAACAGGGCGTGAATCCTGTACCTGCGGTAATGCTGTCGTTCAGCACCCATTCCTGTGTCATGCCGACAGAACCCATACAATAAAAACGTATGCTGTAGGCAAGCTGGGTATCGATGATATCGGTGCCCGGCTTTTCTTTTACGAGCTCCGTATAGCGCCGGACGAAGTATTCCGGCATGCAGCGCCCCTGCCGCTTTTGGAACTCCTGCGGAAAAACGAATGAGAGAATTTAGCCCTGCTTTCTCATTATGAGAAGCAGGGCTAAATTCCTGAATTGACGGTTTTCCTCCGATGAGTGAAATAATATCCATGGTTGCGCACAATATGAAAGCGCAAAATCAACGATCTGCATTTTATTATTGTGTATGATCCCGCGAAGGAAAGCGGCTGTCCTTCAGACTCTGCTGGACGAACATCGTCGCCTCTTCAATGGCGTTTCTCTCCAGAGGGAAGGTTTCTGTTTTTCTCATGGTATGCTCCTTGGGGGGTGTCCGGACAATATCGTGCGCATTGTCCCGGGGGATAAAAGAAGTTGCCGGAAGGGGTTGCCGGATGGGGGTTCAGATGCCGGCTTCATGGACCTCGCGCAGGGCAGCCAGAAGGGCCGCCGGAACCTGCAGGGAGCCCGTCCCTGTCCCGAGCTGGATCCAGGACTTGTTCTCCCCGTGAAAGTCGCTCCCGCCTGTGACCAGAAGATGATATTCCCCGGCGAGAGAGAGCAGATACCTGGACTGCTCCTCTGTGTAACCGGAATAGAAGCATTCCATCCCCCGCAGACCGCTGTCAATGCAGTGCTCGATCAGCTCCCGCAGGGCCCCGTCATCCAGCCTGTACTGAAACGGGTGGGCCAGCACGGGGATGCCGCCGGCCCCGCGGATCAGGGCAATGGACTGCTCGATGGTGAGAAAGTTGCGCGGGCTGTAATAGCGGCAATCCTTTCCGACAAAGCGGCGGAAGGCGTCCTGCACATCCTGCGCAAGGCCAAATTCCACACAGAGCCGCGCAAAATGGGGCCGTCCGATCACCTGGCCGAAGCGCTGCTTCAGCTGCTCATAGTTTACCGGCAGCCCGTCGGCATGCATGGTATCACAGATGAGCCGGTTACGGCGGTCGCGGTCATTTAAAACCCAATCGAGCGCCTGACGCAATTGAGCATTGCTGCTGTCAATATAATACCCCAGAATATGGACAGCCGTATGATACCGTGTGCTGATCTCGATCCCTGGGACGACCTCGAGCCCGGCGGGGGCTGCGGCCATGGCTTCTGCGCAGCCGAGCGTTGTGTCGTGGTCTGTGATGGCGATGGCCTTCAGACCTATGTCGGCCGCAAGCTTCACAATCTCCCGCGGCGGGACGGTGCCGTCGGAGGCGGTTGTGTGTACGTGCAGATCAATCCATTCGTTGTTCATTTCTTTTTATGCCTGCCCGATCCCGCCTGCGAAGTGACCCTGCGGATCATCGCGTCGTGGGCGGCCTTTTCTGCCGCGTCGTCCAGCGGGGCTAGCTCCGCGCTGCCGTATCGTCTGGCGAGTGCCGTCTGCAGAAGATAATCGCAGAACCCGGGGTTCTTCGGCAGCAGGGGACCATGGCTGTAGCTGCAGAAAACATTGCGATAATGGGCGCCTTCTGTGCCGTCCTCTCCGTTGTTGCCGGAGCCCGCGATGACCTTTGCCAGAGGTTCGACGGAAGAGCCCAGCCAGGTTTTGCCGCTGTGATTCTCAAAGCCCACGAGGGTTCCGCCGCCGCAGGCGGGGAGACACTCATACACCGTGTTTCCGATCATGCGGTCGGGCGAGCCCCTGGTATACAGATCCAGGGCGCCGATAAAATCAAAGCGCTTCCCGTCATGGGTTTCATGATAGCTGCCCAGCATCTGGTAGCCGCCGCAGATAGCCAGCATGCAGATGTCGTCGGAAATGGCGGCGCGGATCTCATCGGCCTTGCCGTGCTTCAGATCCTCCAGCAGTACCTCCTGCTCAAAGTCCTGGCCGCCGCCGATGAAAACCAGGTCAAAATCCGCGAGACGGAGCGGCGCCCCGATGGGCACGCGCTGGACCTCCGATTCGATGCCACGCCAACGGAGACGCTGCTGCAGGCAGATGATGTTGCCGCCGTCGCCGTAAAGATTCAGGACATCCGGATAGAGATGGCAAATCCGGCACTTCATGCGCGCTCCCTCCTTATTCCCAGAATTCATTCCCGCCGCAGAGGCGGATGACAGCGCTGCGCAGCTCCACCATCGCGGTATACGTCGGCAGGATATAGACAGGCAGCGTCTCACGCCCGAGGGCGGCGGCCAGCTCGTCCGGCCGCTCGACCAGGGTGATCGAAGCATCAGGGAGCCCCGCATACTTGAGCCGGATGCGCATATCCGGCCCGCGGTCTCCCGAGACATAGATCTTCCGGATCCTGTCCGCCAGCGGGGCGAGGCTTTCAAAATCCGCGTCCCAGATCCACGAGACATCCGTCCCGTCCGCCGGCCGGTCATTCAGACAGGCGGCGAGGACAAAAGGCTCCTTCGTGCCGGTGAGATAGTGCAGCGCCTGGCTGCAGCCCGCGGGGTTCTTGACCAGGATCATGCAGGCCCCGGCTTCGCCCAGGGGGAATCTTTCCATCCGGCCGAAGCCGCAGGAAAAGCGCCCGACCGAATCCATGCAGATTTCCGGCTGCAGGCCGCAGGAAACACAGCCGCAGATGGCCGCGGCGGCATTGTAAAGATTATAGACCGCCGGCAGGTTGACTGTCACATCGTCCTCGCCCCAGGGGCCGCGGAAACGCACACGGCTGCTGTTTTCGTCCATACCGAGAATACCGGTGACGGCAAATTCAGCCTCGTGCCTTCTGTATCCGCAGTGCGGGCAGCGGAAGCCACCCAGATGGGCATAGGTGTGATAATCGTATTCGTATTCATGCTTGCATCGGATGCAGTAGCTGGCATCTGAGAGGGCCGGGGGAGCTTCGTTCACACCGGCGGTGGAATCGATCCCGTACCAGACGACCCGGTTGGGCAGGGAAGCATCCGCAAGAGAGGAAGTCAGCGAGCAGTCCGCGTTCAGGCAGAGCAGCGCGTCCGGGCATCCGGAGATGCCCTCGCGGATATTCGCCAGGGTATGGGTGATCTCCCCGTAGCGGTCCAGCTGATCGCGGAAAAGATTGGTGACAACAACGGCCGCCGGCCGAAGCTTTCCGAAAACCGTGCGGGCTGCGCCCTCGTCGCACTCGATGACGGCATACTGCTTCTTCACATGGCCGGAGAGATTGGCGTGCATCGCAAACTCCGTGACGATGCCGCTCATCAGGTTGGCGCCCGAACGGTTGGCAAAATAGTCAAGCCCGCTGTTCTGGAAGATTTCCTCAATCATCCTGCAGGTGGTTGTTTTTCCGTTTGTGCCGGTTACAGCGATCGTGGTGACACCGCGGGAGAGAGTAGACAGAAGATCCGGGCAGATCCGCAGGGCCACGCGGCCCGGCATGGCCGTACCGCCGCGATGCAGAATGCGCGAGACAAGCCGGAGAAGACGGCAAACAAGAATGGCAAAACTTGCCCTGACAGAAAAATGCATAGACACTGATCCTTTGAATGTAATAGCTTGCAGACTAATGCAGTATTATATCATGCCCGGTAGAGCTTGGCAATGTCAGAATTCTGCCGCCTGCAGCACAGAAAAAGGCATATAGAAAGCAGAGCGAAAAACTCCGCTCTGCTTTCTATATGTTTGAGGACAAAATGAAAAAGATGAAAAACTGTTACTTGCAATACCTATAATAAAGAGAATATATTTCAAAAGTAACCTATATTTTATTTCACATTTGTAAAATGATCAGACATCTTTTCAAACAGAGCCGCGCTTTTTCTCCTCACCTGCAAAACTGCCCGGCGGGAATCCGGAAGCCTGTTATCTGGAAGGCCTTCTTGCGTGCCGCGGGGGAATGTGGTATAGTAACAGGAAGAATTCATGCGCGCAGCCTTCTGCGCGATCGGAGAGGACGGCAGCATTGAAAAGCATCTATATCAAAAATATTGCCGTGACAACCATGGTCCTGGCCATCTGCCTGCTTCTCCTGGCGGTCAGTTTTATCGGCATCGGCCGAACCTACCTGATTGAAGACTATCGCCGGGATATGAACAATACCGCGAAGGAAGTCGCGCATACGGCGTCGGCCGTGTCCCGGGTGAGTTCGCTTTCGGACTGGACGCTGGGGATGGCGATTACGTCGATTGCGGGGTCAACAGGAAATCATATCTTCATCACGGATGCCGATGGTGTGATCGTCAGCTGTTCGGACCGCTTCCCGTACTGCGAGCATATCGGCCAGACAATCCCGGAGGATGTCCTTCTGCAGATGGAAAACGGCACCTATAACCAGCGCACGAGTCTGGACGGTCTTTTCCCGGGGCTGCGCTATGTCGCCGCACAGCGGATCACGGCGGAGACCACGGGCGCTGTGCTGGGCTATTGCTTTGTCTCGTCCACCGTGTCGAACATGCTCGGCACGTGGACAAACTATCTCACGTGGTCCATGCTTGCTCTGATTTTGGTGGCGATCGTCGCGATGCTTCTGATCATCTTTAATACAAAGCGCATGGCAAGGCCTCTTGACGAGATGGCAGCCGCCTCCAGAAAGTTTGCCCGCGGTGATTTCTCCCCCCGTGTGAAGCAGGAGTTTGACACCACGGATGAGATGGGCGCGTTGATTGAGTCCTTCAACAAAATGGCAGATTCGCTGGAGCAGGCTGAGATTCGCAGGTCAGAGTTTATCGCCAACATCTCCCACGAGCTTCGCACACCCATGACAACCATTGCGGGCTTTGCGGACGGAATCCTGGACGGGACGATCCCACCGGAGGATGAGAAAAAATACCTGATCTCCATTCGTGATGAGACCAGGCGTCTCTCGCGGCTGGTGCGCAGCATGCTGAGTGTATCCCGCATGCGCTCTGACGCGGCCGACATCAAGAGGAGAACCTCCTTTGATCTGACCGAGCTGATTCTGCAGATTCTGCTGAGCTTTGAGAGCCGGGCGACAAAAAAACAGCTGGATGTTGACCCGCAGCTGCCGGAGAGCCATCTGATGGTCTATGCCGACAAGGACGCGATTACCCAGGTGGTTTACAATCTGCTGGACAACGCCGTCAAATTTGCGAGCCCGGGCAGCTGCCTGCTCATCCGGCTGTATAAGGATGCGGACAAGGCCTATGTTTCGATCAAGGACCACGGCGAGACCATCCCGCCGGATGATCTTCCCTTTATCTTTGACCGCTTCCACAAGTCCGACCGCTCGAGAAGCGTCGACAAGGAAGGCGTCGGGCTGGGGCTTTATCTTGTGAAATCGATCATCAATGCCCATGACGAGGACATTGCGGTGCGAAGCGAGGACGGCCTGACGGAGTTTGTCTTCACGCTGCCGCTGGCAGAAAATCAGGGAATCAAAAAATAAGACCACAGGCACATGCCGGAAAGGCAGGAAACATATGAACCGAAGCTGGTATGACAGAAATGACTGGTATCAGTCCGACAGAACAGAACTGAGGCGCCCGGCGGAGACGGCGGCGCCACCGGCAGAGCAGGAGGGGGAAATCAGCCCTGTCGAAACAGCCCCGAAGGGGAGAAGACTGACTCCTTCACGGATCATAGCGCTGATCCTTGCCCTGCTGGTTCTGATATCCGCTACGTCGGTGGCATTCAGCCGGGGAGGCACCGCCAAAAAGACCGATTCCATTTTCGACAGCGAAGAGGACGAGCTGCCGGAGAATGCATGGGATTTCTTCTCTCAGTATTATGAGGATGTGCAGTCTGATCATGTGGAGGTCAACCTGAAGGAAGCCGAAAGCCGCCCGGACTATACCATGGTTTTGCAGCAGGGCGACGGCGAGAAGCTCTCCCTGCAGGAAATCTATGAAAACTGCTCCGGCTCCATCGTCGCCATCCGGGCTTACGAGGGCAGCAAGGTCGGGTATAACTGGGGCACCGGCGTGGTCGTTACGGCGGACGGGCTGATCCTGACCAACACCCATGTGCTGGAAGACAGTGACAGAGCCGTCGTGATGCTGGGGGATGATACCGAATACGAGGCAGAGCTGATCGGCGCGGACGCCGTCAGCGATATCGCCCTCATCCGCATTGAGGCTGAAGGCCTGACGCCCGCTGTGTTCGGGGACAGCGCCAATCTTCAGGTGGGAGACGAGGTCGCAGCCATCGGAAATCCCCTCGGGGAAAGCTTCCGCAACACGCTGACGAACGGGATCATCTCGGCCATCGAGCGCGGCATGAACTATCACGGGAGAACCATGACGCTGCTGCAGACGAACACGGCGATCAACGAAGGCAACTCCGGCGGGCCCCTTTTCAACCGCTACGGGCAGGTGATCGGCATTACCAACATGAAAATGATGTCGTCCTACTCCAGCATCGAGGGGATCGGCTTTGCCATCCCTTCGGCGACGGTTTGTGAAGTGGTAAACGCACTTATCAGGGACGGGAAAGTTGTCGGCCGCCCGGCCATCGGCATCACGGTGGGCGAGATCCCGGAGGCCGCCTCCAGCCGGTATGAGCTTCCGGAAGGGATTTATGTCTCTGCCGTGCAGGAGAACACCGATGCCGCCAAAAAGGGCGTGCAGGCCGGGGATGTCATCACCGCGGTCAACGGAGAGCCTGTGAAAACCACTGAGGACATCAACCGCATCAAGAACACCCTGCAGGTCGGGGAGGAGATTCACTTTACGATTTGGCGTGAGGGTGAGACGCTGGAGATCTCCGTGGAGCTGATGGACACCAACGATGTCTACTGAGGTAAAGAAAAACAGGTGAATTACCATGTCATACGCAGCAGCCGCAAAACACTGGCTCTGGTGGTAAAGCCTGACGGGACCGTGCTGGTACGCTCGCCGCGGAGAGTCTCCGGGGAAGAGATTGGCGCATTCGTTGCAAAGCATCTCGACTGGATTGAGAAAAAGCAGCAGGAGCTTGCCCAGAGACAGCGGCAGAGAGCTGCCGTGACTCCGCTGACGGCACAGGAGCTGGAGGCCCTGGCCCAGGAAGCCATGAAGGACCTGGACGAGCGGGTGCGTCGCTTCGCGGAGATTCTGCAGGTCAGTTATGGGCGGGTCACCATCCGAAACCAGAAGACCAAGTGGGGCAGCTGCTCATCAAAGGGAAATCTGAATTTCAACTGCCTGCTGATGCTGGCACCGGCTTTTGTGCGCGACTATGTGGTGGTGCATGAGCTCTGTCACCGGAAGGAGATGAACCACTCCCCCCGCTTCTGGGCGGAGGTGGAGGCGGTTCTGCCGAATTATCAGGTCGCCAGAAAATGGCTGCGGGATAACGGAGAGACTCTTATGAGCCGCAGCCCAAGATAGACCATGCGGAGAGCCAGGCAGAGGCGAGCAGGGCTGGTGATCCTGCCACAGACCAAGAAACTGCAAAAACAGAGCTTGCAAGTTTTGATAAAGTATGGTAGAATTAACTAACTTATCTTTCGTCCAATAGAATATAACCCGGAGGCGGATGCTAATGAATTTAAGAAACTTTCGAAACGAAGCAAGAGATGATTACCTTGAAGCCATTCTGATGATCACCCAGGAGCGCGGCCACTGCCGGTCCATCAACATCGCGGAGACTCTTGATGTGACCAAGCCTTCGGTCAGCGTTGCCGTCAGCAAGCTGATTGAGGCCGGCCTGATCGTCATGGACAATGAGAAAATGATCCATTTCACGCCCGAAGGCAAGGAACTGGCGGAGCTGACGCTCGCCAAGCACAATTATCTGAAGGGCCTTTTGATACAGGCCGGCATTGATGACGACGTTGCGGAGAAGGAAGCCTGCGCCATGGAGCATGGCATCAGTGAAGAGAGCTTCGAGAAGCTGCGGGCCATGTATCCTGTAGAGGTGCAGTAAGCCTGTCGCGGCTGTTTCCGCAAAAAGAACGAACCGGGTTTCGGTATTGGCTGAAATCCGGTTCGCTTTCATTTATGCAGCTTTGAAGCAGGGAAGTGCCTGCCGGGGCTGGCGGGGGAGAGATGGTCTCAGAGATTTTCTTTGATCAGGCGCATCAGATCCTCATAGCTTTCACAGGCCGGGAGCTCGGGATTGTCGCGGCGGATGCTGTCAGTTGAGCGGAAGAGAATACCGGTTTTGCTCGCCTTCAGCATGGCAAGGTCGTTGAAGCTGTCCCCGATGGCGATGGTATCGTAGCCGATGGACTGGAATGCCCTGACCGTGGCAAGCTTGGTATCCCGGATACGCAGGCGATAGCCTTCGATCATGCCGTCATTTCCGATGACAAGCTCGTTGCAGAAGAGCGTGGGGTATCCGAGCTTCTTCATCAGAGGACCGGCGAATTCCTTGAACGTATCGCTGATGATCACCGCCTGGGCAAAGCTGCGCAGCTCGTCAAAGAATTCCTTCGCGCCGGGCAGCGGATCGATCTGCGAAATGACATCCTGGATTTCCCTGATACCGAGATGATGCTCCCGGAGAATGCCCAGGCGCCAGTTCATCAGGACATTGTAATCCGGCTCGTCCCGGGTTGTGCGCCGAAGTTCGGGAATCCCGCTGACTTCAGAAAATGCGATCCAGATCTCGGGTACCAGAACGCCTTCAAGGTCAAAGCATAGCATATCCATGGATAAAAACCTCCGTTCATGTGGTGTCTGCAGAAAAACCGGTTAAACTGCTTGTATCATAAACTATTCCGCGGCATATTTCAAGAGATTCTTCCGTTCGGTGATCGAAGCCGGTGGCGGGTGCTTGCTTTTTTGATAAGCCTGGATTAGAATTGCTGCGGAAACGAGACTTTCCTTCAGAGAGGACAAAGACCATGCGCATCATAACCGGAAGCGCCAAAAGCGGGAAAACAAGCCTGATCTACAACGAAATACGCAGTGCAGCGGAGGCCGGGCAGGGCATGCAGATTCTGCTGGTGCCCGAGCAGTACAGCCATGAGGCCGAGCGCGAACTCTGCCGGGTGTGCGGCCCGGCCATGTCTCTGCATGCGGAGGTCATGAGCTTTACTGGCCTTGCGCGTTGGGCGGTCTCCCGCTTCGGGGGCGCGGCGGAAAGCCGCCTGAGCAGAAGCGGGCAGATTCTGTGCATGGCAGTGGCCTTGCGGGAGCTGAAGCCTCTTCTGCATGTCTATGAGAAGGCCGACAGCTCCCCGGACATGCAGCTTCTGCTCTGTCGGGAGCTGGAGCGCCTGAGCCAGGCCGGCATGGATGCGGAGACCCTCCGGACAGCTGCATCGGATTTTACAGGCAGCCTCAGGGACAAACTGCTGGAACTGGCGATGCTGGCAGAGGCGGCGGAGGCCGTCGCGCAGCGCTCGGGCGCAACAATCCGCAGCCCGCTGGAGCAGTTGGCGGCGCTGATTGAGGAAAAGGGACTCCCGGGCATCCGTCATGTCTATTTCGACGGTTTTTTTGATTTTACCGGCCTTGAGAAAAAGGTCATTTTTGCCATGCTGCGGGCCGGGGTCGGGATGACCTTCTGCCTGCCCGGAGATGGGGATGACAGCCGAAGCGAGCATCTGATGCTCTCCCGGATGACGGTAGAGGAGCTGGAGAGAAAGGCTGAAGAGGAGAGTGTCCCCTGCGAGCGCATCACGATGCAGACGGAGACTCGGGCCATGTCCCCCTCTGACGCAGCACGGCAATTTCTGATCTCCAATCTTTTTCGCTATGATGCGGTCAGTGACGTTCCTGCGGGGGATGCTGTGGAGCTTTTGGCGGCGAGAACCCCCGGAGAGGAATGCGAGCTTGCGGCCGCCCGGATTCTGCAGGGAGTCCGGGAGGAGGGCCTGCGCTGGCGCGATTATGCCATCGCGATACGGGGTTTTGAAGACTACCGTGATATTCTGGAGGCTGCCTTCCAGCGCTATGAGATTCCGCTTTTCCTGACCAGGCCTGTTACTTTGGGGGAGAAGCTCTTTCCGGTCTGGCTGCAGTGTGCCTATGACGTGCTATCCGGCCAGTGGGAGGCGGATGATGTCTGCGCCTACCTGCGCTGCGGGCTGAACGGGTATTCGGAGGAGGAGCTCGATCTCTTCTGTGCCTATCTGCAGAAATGGAATCTGAAAAAAACCGACTGGGAGAGAAAGTCCTCCTGGAAGCAGCATCCCGGCGGCTATGACCAGGAGCCTACGGCCGAAAGCGCCCGGCAGCTCGCAAGAATCAACAAAATGCGCAGGGAGATCAGCGAACCCCTCTTCAGCCTCGGCCAGGCGCATCAGAGGGCCGGGACAGGGAGAGAGCATATCCGCGCCCTGAGAGACTTTCTGAAGGCCACGGGGGCAGCAGGCCACCTGCTCACCTGGGCGGAAGAGCGTCTGGCAGCCGGAAAACTGGAGCTTCATGCCGAGACACTGCAGAGCTGGGAGAAGTGCATCCAGACGATGGAGCAGTTTGTGCTGGTGGGAGGCGAGCTCAGCCTCGGCGCGTCGGAATTCCGGGACTTGTTTTTCCAGCTGCTGGCGCAGGTGGATCTCAGCATCATCCCGGTCGCGCTGGACCGTGTACCGGCAGGCGATTTCCATCGCATTCGGAAAAGAAACATTCGCAGACTCCTGGTCCTGGGCTGCAGCGACGAGAGGCTGCCTGCCGGGAGCGACGAGACGAGCCTGTTTTCCGACCTGGAAATAGACCTGCTCTCGGAACACCGGATTGATATCGGCTGCCGCGAGACCGAGCTCTGGCGGGAGTATGCCATGATCTATCATACCTTCACACTGCCGTCCGAGCATCTGACGCTCAGCTTCCCGAAGACAAACCTGCGGGGTGAGGGTACCCAGCCGGCTTTTGTCTACAGCCAGATCGCGCGGATGTTCAGTCTTACGCCGCAGGAGCCGGATGTGAGCCTTGCGCGTCTTTCCGCACGGCTTCCGGCACTGGGACTCGCGGCCAGGGCAGCTTACCCCGCTGCGGGAGAGGCAGAGGAGAGCGCGGCTGAATGGTTTCGCAGGAACGAGCCTGATACACTGCAGTGGCTGCGGGAGGCTTCCAGCGTGAGAAGGGGGAGTCTGTCACGTGAGTCCGTGGAGGCGCTCTACGGTAGACAGATGCACCTGAGCCCGTCTCATCTGGAGCAGTTTGTACGCTGCCGATTTGCCTACTACTGCCGCTACGGCCTCCGCGCAAAGCCGGATGACCCGGCCGCCTTCCAGGCTCCGCAGGTGGGGAATTTCTTTCACTATGTGCTGCAGCATGTACTGCAGGAAGTCTGTGCGGCAGGGGAGACGGAAAGCATATCGGAAGACAGGCTGCAGGCCATAACTGACAGGCATGTGGACAGGTATGTGCAGGAGAAGCTGGGCGGCCTTGGGGAGAAGGATGCACGTTTTCGCTATCTGTTCGCGCGCCTGCGGCAGGATGTGCTGCTGGTGGTGAAGGACGTGCTTACCGAGCTCAGCCAGTCGGATTTCAAACCCCTGAGCTTTGAGCTGAACGTGGCGGATCTGAACCGGGAGCTGCCCCTGCAGGACGGCAGCGTGCGCCTTACCGGGATTGCGGACAGAGTGGACGGCTGGGAACATGACGGGAGACTCTATCTGCGTGTTGTTGACTATAAAACAGGGAAAAAGCAGTTCCGGCTGTCGGATGTGCTGTACGGCCTGGACACCCAGATGCTGTTGTATCTGTTCCTGATTACCGAAGCAAGCGAAGGGCTGTACGGCGAACCGGCCGTAAGCGCCGGGATCAGCTATCTGCCTGCAAGGGCCGGGCAGCTCTCCTTCGATACGATCCCCGGACAGAAGGAACTGGAAAAGGAGCGGGGAAAGGAAAAACAGCGAAGCGGTGCCCTGCTGGGCGATCCGGAGACCGTCGCCGCCTGGGATCGTGGGGAGAAGAAAGCCTATCTCCCCACGGCCGGAAGGGACAGCTCGCCCTTGCTCTCCGCGGAGCAGATGGAGACTCTGCGCCGGAATGTTTTTCAGACCGCAGCTGATATGGCAGAGGCTGTGAAGAAAGGCAATATTCAGGCAAATCCCCTTGTGCAGAGCGGCAGGGGTCAGAGCTGCGACAGCTGCAGCTATCATGATATCTGCCAGTTTGCCGAGGGCCGGGACGGGGAGCACAGCGTGGTGCTGAAAAAGCGCAGCGATGAGGAAGTTTGGAAAGAGATGGGAGAGCGGGCATGACCTTTACAGAATCGCAGCGGGAGGCAATCGTATACCGGGGAGGGAGTGTTCTGGTTTCCGCAGGAGCAGGCAGCGGCAAGACCCGCGTCCTGACAGAGCGGGTGCTGGAATACATGCTGCCCAAAGCATCCGATCGGGAGCCTGTCTCCATCAGCCGGTTCCTGATCATCACCTTCACCCGCGCCGCGGCAGCTGAACTTCGCAGCAGAATTTCGGACGCCATCGCTTCCGAGATCGCCCGCAACCCGAACAACCAGATGCTGAGACGGCAGATGATGCTCTGCCGTGATGCCCGAATTGAGACCATCGATGCCTTTTGCCAGAGAATTCTGCGAAGGCACGCAGACCGCCTGGGGCTTTCGCCGGCCTTCCGCGTGCTGGATGCCGAAAAGAGCAGCCGCCTGCGCGAGACCGCCCTGGAGAGAATCCTTGAGCAGGAATATGCTCGCGGAGAGGCAGGCTTTCTCCATCTGGCTGACCGGCTTGGGGCAGGACGCGACGATACCCGGCTGGCCGAAACAATCCTCCGGCTCCATGCTGAGCTGCAGAGCCACGCCCGGCCCGGGCAATGGGTTGATTCCTGCCTGGAGGAGATGAAGAAAGAGCCTGCATCTGTTTTGGATACGGCATGGGGAAAGGAGCTTGCCGGCGAGGCGATGAAAACCGCACGGTTTCACGCCGGGGAAATGGAGGCCGCGCTGGAGGCAATGCGGGAGGACGAGACCCTGTTCAGGGCCTTTTCCGGGAGCTATGCCGAGACGGCGGCCGCCCTGAACAGGCTGTCCTCGGCGCTGGAGAGAGACTGGGATACCGCTTTGGGATGCCTGCCGATTCCCTTCCCGCGGGCTGTCACACCAAAGGCCTGCCGGGGAACGGAGCTGGCAGAGCGCTGCAGCCAGACGCGGGATGCCTGCAGGAAGGACATGAAAAAACTGGAAGAGCGGGTGCTCAGTGCCACGTCTGAGAGCCTTCTGCGGGACTGGCGTGCCACGGCCCCGGACATGACGGAGCTGCTGTCGCTCTGCATGAAGCTGGAGAACGAATTCCAGGGGGCGAAGCGGCGGGCAAACGGTTTGGATTTCTCTGATCTGGAGCATTTCTGCCTGCGCCTGCTGACGGATGAAAGGGGAGAGAGGACTACCCTTGCCCGGGAACTTGCCGAAGAATTTGAAGAGATCATGGTGGATGAGTACCAGGACGTCAGCCGCGTGCAGGATGCGATCTTTCACGCGATCAGCCGGGATGGCAGCAATCTCTTCCTCGTGGGAGATGTAAAGCAGGC
>CADBNC010000108.1 GCA_902795885.1 Oscillospiraceae bacterium | reverse complement strand
TGGTATCATCAACTGCTTCGGCGACGGGCTCGCCCCGCAGACCGTCCCCGGCGCCCTCGCCTCCATTGAGAAATACGGCGTCGCCTCAGTCCCGGTTCTCAATCCCATGCCGAATGAAAAAATCATCCGCACGATGGAAGAGGTCGAGAAGAGCTCTGCCTTCGCCGTAGCGGTTGTTGTGGACAGCGCAGGTCTGGGCATCTGGAACAAGCTTGGCTCCGGCGGGATGGGCTCGAAGACCATCGAGGACCTGAAGCTGCTGAAGTCCCACACGAAAAAGCCCTTCATTGTCAAGGGCATCATGAACGCACGGGCTGCCGAACGCGCACTGGAAGCCGGTGCCGATGCCATCATGGTCTCGAACCACGGCGGCCGTGTTCTGGCCGATGCTCCCGCGACTGCGGCGGTCCTGCCTGAGATTGTCCAGGCGGTGGGCGGGAAGGCAGTTGTCATCGTAGACGGCGGCATCCGGTCCGGCGGAGATATTTTCAAGGCCCTCGCCATGGGCGCCGACGCGGCGCTGATCTGCCGTCCCTTTGCGACAGCCTGGTTTGGCGGCGGAAGCGAAGGCGTCGGCGTGTACATCGAAAAACTCCGTGCCGAGCTTGTTGAGGCCATGTATATGTGCGGGGCACGCAGCCTTGCGGAGATCCGCCCAGATATGATCCGATTCAAACACCCCGAGCTGGAGCGCTGAAAATCATCAAAAAAGGACAGCGACAAAACCATGGATTTCTTTGAAGAACATCCCACTCTTTACGCCTGCGACTGGTGCGGCGAGCTTTTTGAAGCCACCATGACGCCGCAGGCCTGCCCCCACTGCGGCCGTCTGTTTACAGACAGTGCCTACGATATGGACACCGGCGAAATGGCCGGAGGCAACTGCGTAATCCGCGAAGCGACAGAGTCCGAGAGCCGGGCCTTCTATCAGCTGCGCGACAAGGGAGAGCGCCGCCGCATCAGAACCGATACTCACCGCACGCCGGACGGGCACATCTGACAGAGTCCCCCGGCGGATCCCCCGAAACCCACAACCCGAAAACACCATAAGCTCCTCAGAGAAGGCTCTGGGGAGCTAATACTGAAAGACCGGAGACCGCAAGCATGAATGATATTTACGTGACCGGGCACCGCAACCCCGACACCGACGCCATCGTGGCGTCCATTGCCTATGCCAATCTTCGCAATTCTCTCGGCGGCAGAGAATACAAGGCCGTCCGCATCGGCGCGGTGAACGATGAAACCCGCCGTATTCTGGACCGCTTTGAAGTGAAGGAGCCGCCCTTTATCAAGAACATGAAAACCCAGGTCAGCGACCTCGATTATGACCAGCCGCCGGAGCTGACTTCCTCGGTTCCCATCAACCTCGCCTGGAACACCATGCGCAGCAACGAGATCGCCTCACTGCCGATCCTCAATGACGACGGCACGCTCTTCGGTGTGCTCTCCGCCGGGGATATCGCCACCTTTGACATGCAGACGGTCTATTCGGCCCGGGTGGACGAGCTGCCGCTTTTCAACCTCCTCAGCGTCATCGAGGGGCGCGTAGTGAACGAGCTCTACAACACCGCGAACTCTGTCTCCGGCGATGTGGTCATCGCCCTGCCCTCGGCCTATGAGAGCACCCAGGCAAATGACTGTATCCTGATCTGCGGCAACCAGCCCGAGATGGTCGAGCACGCCATTGAGCTGGGCGCCAACTGCATTATTCTCTGCCAGGCAGAGCTTCGCCCGGAGTGGGCCGAGCTGGAGAGCCCCTGCATCATCTCGACCCCGCTGGATTGCCGCGTGGTCGCCCGCGTGATCTATCAGGCGCAGCCCGTGCGCACCATCTGCAACACCAACGGCATCATCTGCTTCCATCTGAGCGATTATCTGGACGATGTGCGCGAGGTTCTTTTAAAGAGCCGTTTCCGCGCCTATCCCGTGCTGGACGGGGAAGACCACGTGGTCGGCACGCTCTCCCGCTATCACCTGCTGCGTCCGAGGCGTAAGCGCGTGGTTCTGGTGGACCACAACGAGGCCGCCCAGTCGGTCGCCGGGCTTGAGCAGGTGGATATTCTCGAGATCATCGACCACCACCGCCTTGCGGATATCCAGACCGTGCAGCCGATCTCGGTGCGCAACGAGCCCGTCGGAAGCACCAACACCATCATCACCTCCATGTATCAGGAGCTCGGCGTCATCCCCTCACCGAAGATTGCCGGCATCATGGCCGCCGCGATTCTCTCGGACACGGTCATGTTCAAGTCGCCCACCTGCACGAAAAAGGATATCGCCATGGCCGAGCGCCTCTCCAAGATTGCAGGGGTCTCCCTGGATGAGATCGGCAAGTATCTCTTCTCCGCGTCCAACGCGAACGAGAAGACCGCGGAGGAGCTGGTCAAAACCGACTACAAGCTCTTCCACATCTCCGGCCAGAATATCGGCGTCGGGCAGATTACCTGTACCGATTCCTCCGTTTTCATGAGCCGCAAGGCCGAGTTCCTCGAGGTCATGAAGAGACTGCGGAAGGAGCAGGAACTGGACATCATTATCCTCATGCTCACAGACGTTCTGCTGGAAGGCTCCTTCCTCATCTACCTCGGCAACGACGATGTGATCGCCCAGGCCTTCAGCGCCACGCCCAAGGACAACCAGCTCTTCCTGCCGAACGTGATGAGCCGGAAAAAGCAGATTATCCCGATGCTCACCGCCCTCTGGGGTTAATGCAGGAAGTGCGCGGAACAATACGGAAACACTGTTGAAAGGAGAGCCGGGAAACCGGCGGATAACGGACATGAAAAAAAGAATCCTTTCCCTGCTTCTCATCGCCGCTCTGTTCATCTCAGGCGGTACCTGCGCCCTGGCAGCGCCGGCAGTCACGGTGAAGGAATGTGACTACAGCCTGCTGAATACGGACGAATCCAAACTCCTGCAGCTTGGGATCCTGCGCTCGGTCGCAGAGGATGAGCTGCGCCGCAGGGGCTATTCCGAGAATGAATTTACGAATTTTGATTCCTCCGATGTGACCTTCTGCGGCTCTCTGAGCGAGGCGCAGACCATCCTCTCCGTCGGGTCGGCGGACAGCGCCAGCGTTTATTTCAGCGTCGCGCAGGCACTCAGCATCATGGACAGCACGCTGACCGCCCCTGCCATCACCTGGGATCAGGACGAAGCGCCCCTGGTGCAGGAGGTTCTGAAGCCCGCGATGAGCGATGATTTCCTCTTCCAGCTCTCTTCCTCGGAGGAGGAGCTGAAAGGGCAGATGGATGCCGCTCTGGAGGAGATGAAATCCGACGGCACCCTGCAGCAGCTGACAGAAAAATGGGTCAAGGGCTTTGACCCTTCCGCTACAGTGAACCTGGAAGCCGCTGCCGATGCCAAACCCCTGCGCCTCGCCGTCACCGGAGACCTGCCTCCCTTTGACTTTACCGCAGAGGACGGGAGCCCCTCCGGCTTTGCCCTCGCTGTGCTGGCGGAAATCGGCAGCCGCATCGGCAGAAGTATTGTGCCTGTGAGCGTCCTGCCTGCCAACCGGCAGTATGCCGTCACCCACAGTGTCGCGGATGTGGCCCTGTGGGCGCTGCCCTCGGCCGGGGGTCTTGCGGACGTTGAGCTGAAGGACAGCCTGCCTGAACTGAGCCAGAAGGAGGGTGAGACCGTCTTCGCCATCCAGGATCTGATCCGCCAGGGTTATGCGAACATTCCCCTGCCCGGTGGAACCATCGCCACCGCGCCCTTCTATTCTGATTTTGCAGTTACCCTGATGAAGGCCGATACCCGGGAAAAAATCGAATACATGCGCGCCGGCAAGCCCGTTCCCGGCCTTCCGGTCATCCTCGCAAGCCCGATTTCCCTGACGGTCCGGGAGGGCGAATCCTGCACCTTCAAGTCCAACTACAGCGATGCGATTTTCGCCGTGTGGCACTTTGTCAGCCCCAGCGGCCGTGTTGACGTTGAATACGACAACATGCAGGGGGCCTATCCCGAAACTCTGATCACCGACGGCATGTACAAGGACATGACGCTTGAGAACGTGACCATGGACTATAACGGATGGAAGGTCTATTGCCGCTTCAGCAATGACAAGGGCTATATGGATACCGACTGGGCTCTGATCACGGTTGTCTCTCCCGACACGATCCTGCCGCCCGAGGAGCAGAAGCAGATCACCGCTCCGATGACCGTCTATGATGACTATGGCGATACCGCCACGATTTACGAGACACAGATCGGCTGGTATGATACAGCCGGCGTCAGCTATATCAAGGTCGACAGCTCGTCGTTCCGCAGCTCTGCCGGAACGCTGTATTACACCAGAGACCCCAACGCCTGATTTTCTCAGGGCAGCCGCCCTCGCATGCAGCAGCCCCGCCATATCACCCTGTTTGCAGTTCCTGCAGGGGGTACGGCGGGGCTGATTTGTTTTTCTGTACGGGTTTATAAATGCTTGTCGGCAAGGGCAGCGGCAATCCGCTGCCGGTTTTCCTGGCAGCGCTCGGGGTCAAGCCTGTCCAGGCGTGCGAAGAGAATATCCAGCAGGAAAAGCTGGGCGATGCGCGCCGGGACCGAGCCATGCTGCAGCGGGCTCTCGTTCGAGCCGCACTGGAGCACCACATCCGCAAGCGCCGCGCCCGGCGAGCGCGGGAAGCGTGTGATCAGGATAATCTTCGCCCCCTGGGCACGGACCACGCTCAGCGTTTCCATCATGTCGCGCGTGGCGCCGGAATAGGAAAAGAAGAGCACGGCGTCCTCCTCCGAGAGCGTGGCAGAGCTGATCACCTGCATGTGCGAATCGGAGACGGGGATAAATTTGCCGTCACAGATGGAGAAAAGGTGCGCAGCCTCAGAGGCGAGAATCATGGAACCGCCCTGACCCATGCAGAGCACCTTGCGGGCTGTGTGCAGGATCTCCACCGCGCGGTCGATCGCCTCAGGGCGGAGCAGGGAGAGCGTCTGCTGCAGAGCCTCGTTCTCCGTCGCATAGAGATCTCGGGCGAGAGACAGCGTGTCGTCCGGGTCTTTTTCCGGGTCCGCGGCAGGTTTGTAGCTGCGGCGGGGCGCACCGGCATTGGCAATGGCCAGCTTAAAGGCGTTGTAGCCCTTATACCCCAGGGACCGGCAAAAGCGCGAGACCGTTGCCTCGGCCACTCCGCTCTCCTCCGCGAGCTCTCCGATGGAGAGGTACTGGGTCCGCTCACGGTTCTGCATCACATAGTCCGCCGTCTTCCGCTCGGCAGCCGTCAGTTCATAATATGAATGGCTGATGATTTCAAAGACATTCATGGAGGCGTTGGGCATTGGCACCAGTTCCTTTCCTCATATTCATCGAATCAGACAGCCCGGGAAAACAGGGCTGTCTGATTCCTGCCGTCCGGGACTCAGCGCTCCAGCAGCTCGCCGAGCATTCCGTCGACCATCGAGAGCATGCGCGGCAAATGGAATGGCCCCTTGAAGGTCGAGCCCTTGCAGGCCGGCTGGGTCGGCAGACCGTCGCGGCGGAGATAGCCGTACCACTCGCCATAGGCGGGGTCAGAGAAATGCTCCCTGCTGTAATCGAGGGTCTTGAAGAACCAGTCGAGATATTTCTCCTCGCCGGTATCGCGGTAGAGCATCAGGGAAGAAATCAGGATCTCGTCATGCGGCCACCAGAGCTTCATGTCATGCTCATAGGACTCGGGTGGACGTCCAAGACAGTCAACAAAGTAGAGCAGACCGCCATATTCCTTATCCCATCCGGCTTCGATCGCGTTGTCGAAGATGCGCGCGGCCTTCCCGACAAGCTCCCTGTTTCCTGTGCGTTTCGCATGCTCCAGCAGGAACCAGACTCCTTCGATATCATGGCCCGGGTTAACGATGCGGCCCTCGGTGAAATCCAGGCGCGCCTCGCCGTCGGGACCGACGTTCTCCAGCACACAGTGCAGGTCGTCCTTCACATGATAGCGGAAGATGTCCTCCACGCAGGCATTGGCCCGCTCTTCATAGAGGGCCTTCTGCGCGGGGTCAACCCGCATCAGAACACTGGTTACATTCAGGAAGATCATGGGGATGCCGAAGGCACGCCCGGTGCGGGTTTCCGGGATCGTCTTGGGGCCAAGGCCGGTGGGGTCAGGCATCCCGTGCCAGAGATCCCAGTAGAGATCATAGGCCCGGCGTGCTCTGGCAAGGCAGGCCTCATCGCCTGTTATGCCGTAATATTCGGCATTGGCCATGGCATAGAAGGCCTCTGAGAAATAATAGCGGCGCTGGCGAAGCGGCTTTCCGTCGGCCGTGACGGTAAAATACATGCGGTCGCCCGCTTCATGGTTGAGGCAGTGCGCCTCCATGAAGTCCAGGCAGCTCTTCGAAGCGGCGAGCCATTCCTCCTTCACGCCATAGAGATGGCAGAGCCAGGCATAGATCCATCCGCATCTGCCCTGCATCCAGACGCTCTTGTCCGTGGAATAGATTTTCCCCTCGCGGTCGAGGCAGGTGTAAATGCCCCCGTTTACCTTGTCCATGCCATTTTCCAGCCAGAAGCGCTGGCTGCGATCCAGTTCCTCGCGGATCCACCGGCGGCTTTCAGAAAGCCTGGTTTTGTCCATATACTTGTCAGTCTCCTTTATATCTGAATTATGTAATTGGATTGTGCTTTGGTTCTTCTCCTGACAGTGTAGCATTGCTGAAAGAAATTTTCAATAAAATCTTCCGAAAAAAATTAAATTCAAAAAGCAGGTGACAGAG
>CADBNC010000107.1 GCA_902795885.1 Oscillospiraceae bacterium | reverse complement strand
TCGAGAGCAGTTCTGCGCCTGGACTCCGAGTGTGCCGCACCCGTACAGACCACATGAGTCAATGCTGACATCTGTACAGTTTTCCAGCTTCAAAACACCGCCTGTGCAAAATCCGGGCTCCGTCGCATGGCCTGCGGTGAAACCGGACAAAGTGAGATTTGCACACCCGACAAAGCTGATGACGTTTGCGTAGCGGGGCACGGCAGCGATCGTTGTTTCATTCATTCCGGCGCCGCGGATCGTGAGGCCTTCGACGTTCTGGATGACCAGTTCCGCGGCCTCTTCGCTGTTGCTGAAGACACTGCTCCAGGAGTAATACGAGCTGTGGGTATCCGCGCTGTAGTTTGACGCGGTACTGAGATCATATTCACCCGCGGCCAGCTCGATAACAGCGTTGGGCTGAATGGCGGCGAGGAACTCGTCCACATTCGTCACATGGACGGCTCCGTCAGGCTGTTCTGCCTCAACACCCGCGCTTTGCGCATGGGTACCGGCAGCCATGCCGCAGCCCGCCAGAAGCACAAGCGCCAACACTGCGGCCAGCATCCGTGCTCCGTTTTTCTTATAGTTCATGATTTGTATCAGTCTTTCTTTCAGATTCCGCTTCTCGGTGGCAAACGTGGTGGCGACTACTCCTGCGGGCAGAGCCGACGTTGCCGCCATAGATAACAGCGTCTCACCGTAGGACTGCTTTTCCTTGCGCGTCATGGAGCGCAACAGCATCTCGTCGCAGCTCAGTTCACAGGCGCGGTTCAGTTCCTTCCGGATCAGCCAGCCCAGGGGATTGAACCAGTGCGCCGAGAGGACTGCATTGGCGATCCATTTGTAAAGCGTATCCGCGCGGCGGTAATGCATCAGTTCATGCCGGAGAATGTTGAGAAGAATTTCCCTGTCATAAGCGCGCTCCGGGAGAACGATCTTCGGAGAGAACACGCCGAACATCATTGGCGTACGTATGAGATTGGACCGGAAGAGTTCCGGCTTGCGCCCGGGGATCGAGGCATAGAGCTCACGGGAGAAGCGGTCAGGCCCGCGCAGCCCATGCCGGAGGCGAATGATAAACCGGAGATAAGCAAAAACGGTCATCCCTAGACTCAGCGCGGTGCCGAGCGCCCAGACGGAAAGCCAGAGCCTCGGAGAGTGCCAGTCAACGGACAGTCTTGCCGGTGCTGCAGACGCCTGCGTGCGGGCGCTGTCTGCCGTTTCCGGTTCCGGGACCGTATTCTGCGATCCGGACGGAAGAACGGGAAGGCCGGCGGGAATCGTATCGGGTTCCGCAATGGGAACGCCGGAGATCTGACCGTCACGATTCGCCGTATAGGGTTCACTGTAAACCGCAGACTCGGAGGTCCCGGTCTCGGCAGTGAGCGGAATCAGGCCGGGGATGGGCAGGGCAAAGCGCAGAAGCACCAGAATCCATGCATAGTAATACACGGTGCTGGGCATCCGCCGCAAAACAAAATAGCGCAGGGACAGGAGAAGCAGGGCAAGCGCACTGCCGCTGAGAGTCAGCGTCAGCAGCAACCTCATAGTTTATTCCACCACCTTAAACATTTGCCGGAGTTCATCCAGGTCTTCCGGCGTGACGCCGTCCGAGTTGACAAGGGCGGCGACCAGATCTTTCACACGGCCGTTGTAAACACGGCTGACAAGATCTTCCGTAGCCCATTCGCCGTATTCCTTCTCGGTGATCAGGGGCGAATAATAAAACACGTTTCGCTTTTCCTGACGGACAGCCCCTTTGCTGACAAGCCTGCCCACCAGGGTTTTAATGGTTGCCGGCTCCCAGCCTTTGGATTTCTGCAGTTCTTCGCGAATCTCCGTGACAGACAGAGCGTCCTCCGCATGCCACAGAAGTTTCATAATCTCCAGTTCAGAACCGGTGATTTTACAGGCGAGATCGTTTGACATGGCGATTTCCTCCCGGAAAGAGTTTACAATTGTAGCTCGAGCATCTGTAATATAACACAAGAGTTTACAATTGTCAACCGAGTAATTCTTAACATTTTTGAGTTTCACAATGCTCAGTTTTTGAGATCATTTTTTACATGCAATAGCAGAATCCGCCCTTCCGAAGTGGAAAGGCGGCCCTGCTTTATATGGTTTGCCGTTGCCTTTGTTTTACTTTGCTTCCCAGAGAACCAGATCACCAAGGACGATCCGCTGAACATCATCGATGTTGATGGCGCTGCCCCAACCGCAGAAGAGATTTACGGTTCCATTTTCATACGGACTGGTCAGAGCGCCGCCGGTGGAGAAGGTAGAGCCATCGGAGAAGACCAGCTTTGTCTCGATGCAGACCTTGTCCTCAAGAATGCCCCAGGGCTCATAGGCTTTCTGATCGGCTTCCGGTGTATGGAAAGATTCCGCACCTTCATAGCTTACTTTCCAGACGGCGCTGAACGGCGTCAGTTCCAGGCCGACGATCTCGATATCCTTATCCAGCTCTTCATCGTGATAAACAGCATGCCCGAAATCGAAGTATCTGGTCTGTTCCTCCGTCTGGGAGAACAGAGCAGGCCCGAACGTGGTAGTATCCTTTTGTCCGACGGTCATGTGAACCAAAAGCGGTAAGCTGTCAGTACCAAGGGATGCCTTTGCCTGCTCAATGAAACTCACATCAATGTAGCATTGCAGCATCATTGTCTGGGTTTCCTTGTCATAC
>CADBNC010000106.1 GCA_902795885.1 Oscillospiraceae bacterium | reverse complement strand
TCGACCGGGCCTTTGCCATCGATTGGCTCACCAAAAACATTGAACATCCGTCCCAGCGTTGCTTCACCGACCGGCATCAGGATGGGCGCGCCGGTATCTTCAGCGTCCATTCCGCGGGAAATGCCATCCGTGGAAGACAGGGCAATGCAGCGGACGTCTCTGCCGCCCAGCTGCTGCACAACTTCCATCACAACCTTTCGTTCGGGAAGACGGATTTCGATGGCGTTATAGATTTCCGGCAGTTTTCCTTCCGGAACATGGATATCGACAACGGGTCCGATGACCCGTTTGACCATTGCGTTTTTCATTCAGATTCCTCCGGCGGAATGGCTGCGAAGTGCTTCAGCACCCCCCGCGATTTCGGATATTTCAGTGGTTACGGCATCCTGTCGCGCGTGATTGAATTCCTGCTTCAGCTCCCGCAGCAGCTTCTCGGTGTTGTCCGAAGCGGCGGTCATCGCTGTCATGCGAGCCGCATGTTCTCCGGTTCGGGCTTCCAGCAGTGCTGTGTGCAGAGTATTCTCGATGTACATGTCAAGCAGGGTGTCGATCAAAGTATCCCGGTCAGGTTCAAAAATGACATCTCTTCCCGGGGCCTTCCCCGGTTCAAAAGTCAGGGGGAGCAGCTGCGTTTCACAGGGGGTCTGGGACAGGAGTGAGCGGAACTTCTGATACACCAGGACTATCCTGTCCGCTGTCTCATCGCGGTAGAGTTTCATGAGTTTTTCTGCCAGCTGCATGGCCTCTTCGCGTGTGGGCGTGTCACTCAGCTCCAGACGTTCATCCTCCTGCAGGCCAGCCGCAGCAATCAGGTCTCTGCCCCACCGGCCGCAGACCAGCAGAAGGCTTTCCTCTTCACTGTCTTTGACCAGGTTCTCATAATACCGCAGCAGGTTCTGGTTATATGCGCCGCACATGCCGCGGTTTCCAACGACCAGAACATAGCAGACCTTCCGGCACACTGGATGAGGTGTGAGATAGGGGTTGTCATGATCCCACACTCCGGCAGACGCTTCTGTCAGCATCTGGCCGCACTGTTCAGCATAATTCCGAAGGCTCTCAAACGAAGTCTGGGCCTTTCTCAGCTTCGCGGCGGCGATCATCTTCATGGAGGCCGTAATCTGACTTGTATTCTCCATGCTCTTCATGCGCGTGCGGATCTCCCGCAGATTTGCCATGGTCCGCGCCTCCTTATGCTGTGAAGCCGGCGGTATAGTCCGTAATCAGCTTCCGCAGCTTTTCCGTCTGCTCGTCACCGAGTTTCCTGCCAGCCAGGATATGGGTGCGCAATGCGGGATACCGGCTGTTCACCCAGGGCAGGAGCCCTTCTTCATATCGCGCAATGTCCGTGGTCTCCACGCCATCGGCGAAGCCCTCACTCACGGCAAAGATGGCAATCACCTGATCTGCCGCATCCATCGGAGAATACTGGCTTTGCTTCAGCAGCTCGGTCATCCGGTCACCCCTGTCAAGCGTAGCACGCGTTGCCCGGTCAAGCTCCGAGCCAAACTGTGAGAAGGCCGCAAGCTCGCGGTACTGGGCAAGATCCATACGCAAACGGCCGGCTACCTGCTTCATCGCAGCAAGCTGAGCCGATCCGCCCACACGCGAGACCGAGAGCCCCACGTTGATTGCAGGTCGAACACCGGCGTTGAAGAGGTCGGTCTCGAGGAAGATCTGCCCATCAGTGATGGAGATAACATTTGTCGGGATATACGCGGAAATATCACTCGTCTGCGTTTCGACAATCGGCAGAGCTGTCATGCTGCCGCCGCCAGCCTCTTCGCTGAGTCTGGCAGCGCGCTCAAGCAGGCGCGAATGCAGATAAAACACATCGCCGGGATAAGCCTCTCGTCCGGGCGGCCGGTGCAGCAGAAGGGAAATCTCCCGATAGGCAACAGCATGCTTTGAGAGATCATCATAGATGATCAGGACATCCTTCCCCTGATGCATGAAGTATTCGCCCATCGCCGCCCCTGCATAAGGCGCAATATACAGCATGGGCGCCGATTCGGAAGCACCTGCGCATACCACAATGGTATAGTCCATTGCACCATGCTCTCGCAGCTTCATCACGCAGCCTGCCACCGTCGATTCCTTCTGTCCAATGGCGACATAGATGCAGATCATGTCCTTACCCTTTTGGTTGATAATGGTATCGATGGCAATTGCTGTCTTTCCCGTCTGGCGGTCGCCGATAATCAGCTCACGCTGGCCGCGGCCAATTGGGATCAGTGCATCAATGGCCTTGATCCCGGTCTGCATCGGCACCGAGACTGACTGTCTCTCGATGACGCCGGGCGCCTGACACTCGACCGGACGCATCGCCCCGGTATGAATTGCTCTTCCGCCATCGATGGGGTTTCCCAAAGCGTCAACCACACGTCCGATCAGCTCTTCGCCAACCGGAACCTCAATAATACGCCCGCTCCGCCGGACTTCATCGCCCTCCTGAAGCGCCGAATAATCCCCGAGCAGCACAACGCCAATGTTATCCTGCTCCAGATCCATCACCATGCCGCGCAGATCCTGCCGGAACTCGATCATCTCGCCGGCCATGGCGTCCGAAACACCAGAAATTCTGCATATCCCGTCAGAAACGCTGATCACTCTGCCAGTCTGATAAACATCTGGATCGCGTTCTGCGTTTTGCATCGCTTGCCGCATCGCCTGTACGAGATCCTGCTCCTCGTCTTCGGGCATCGGGATGTTTTCCCTTGCCCGTTCGAGCATTCCCTTCAGGCTGCTGTCATACACGGTATCCCCGATACGCAGCAATACACCGCCGATCAGACTTTCATCCACCACACTGTGCAGGACAATCTGATCCTCCCGGGCTTCCTCACCGGTCTCCTTCAGGGCGCGCAGCAACGCTGCCCGAAGCCGTGTCCGGTGCGCTTCGGGTGCTTCCGTTATACCCCGCAGCTCAGCTTCCAGGAAGCCCTTTTCCTGGAAGAACATGCGGTCTCCCATTGTCAGATGCAGTTTCTTTTCAGCACGGTCAATCAGCCGCTCCGTCAGGTTATCCCTCGCTTCGGCATTTTTTTCATCAGCAAGAAGCACTGCCGCCTGCGAGACAACCTCATTCATTGCTTCCCGCGTCAACGCCCGCCGCACGAGCCTGCTCTCATATCGAAGCGCCTTGTCGTTATCGGCATGAAGATCCTCTGTCGCCTTCACAACAGCGTCTGACATTTTCTTTTTTTCCTGGTCCGCCGCCTCCTGCGCCTCCCGCAGAATCCCGGCTCGTTCCTCTTCCGCCCGTCTGTTGGCAGTCTCAATCCCAGCACGCAGTTCCTTTGCATTTTCCTGTGCCTGTTCCGCCTGGTTCAATGCATCCGTAATCTGCTTACGTCGGCCGGCAAAAATGCCTGGAATCATTTTTCGTCCGATAAAGAACAGCACTGCTGCCAGGATGATAAAGTTAATCAGTCCGTACAGAAGTGTATAGTGAAAACTCCCCATTCTCCGGTCATCCCTCCTTTCCGCTTCTGCATCTCACATGCCCGGGATCATTCGTCACCGAGCAGATGTTTCGCAAGAAGCTCTGCCAGCTCCGGTGCTGCTTCATGCAGCTCTTTGGATGCATCTTCTTTTTTCCGCTGCAGAGCCGCCTCGCCCTCTTTTCTGAAGAGTACGGATTCGGCACGCGCGTCATGAAGTGCTGTGTTATGGAGCTGTTCCTGCTCTTCCTTTGTCTGTTCGAGAAGCTGCTTCGCCTCCGCACGGCTGGCTGCTTTCTCCTCGGTCAGACGTCGATCGTTTTCTTCAGCCTGTGCACGGGCATTCTGTTCTTCCGCAAGTTTTTCGTCAATATGGGCCTGCCGGTTTTCCATCATACGGATAACAGGATTGAACAGAAAGTGTCTGAGCAGAAACAAGAGCAGAAAGAAGTTAATGACGGTCCAGATGAGTTCCGAGATGTTGATACTGATCATGGACAGTCTCCTGATACTGAAGGGATCAGACCTTTGCGACGAGCATGAAGGCGATCAGCAAACCATAGATCGTCAGCGCTTCCATCAGGCCGAGTGAGAGAATCAGCGTGGAACGAATCTCGCCCGCGGCTTCAGGCTGGCGGGCAATGGCTTCCATGGCCTTGCTGGCAGTACGTCCCTGGCCAATGGCAGGCGCAATGGTGCTGATTGAAATGCAGAGTGCTGCTGCGAGGGCAATAAGTCCGGATGATGTCATGAATTATTCCTCCTACTAAACTGTTGGTATTGTGTTATCTGCCGGATTGGGCAGACTTTTCACCGGTTTTTCTTTTCCGGTTCCTCCTCCGCTGCTTCGGACACATAGATCGAGAGCAGCATTGTAAAGACCAGCGCCTGGAGGAGGCAGAACAGCAGACTGAGCACCTGCATGATCAGCGGTACAAGCACCGGGAAAATACTGTAAAGATTCTCTGTTACCGCCTCCTCGCCATACATGTTGCCGTAGAGACGGAGCGCCAGTGAAAACGGACGGACAAACTGTTCAATGATCGCGAGGAAAAACAGCGGCAGCGTCATCGAAGTCAGCGTCCGCTTCAGGTATCTGCCGAAGCCATGTTCCTTCACACCAATCACATGGGTCGTGAAGAAGGCGATGATCCCAAGCCCGGCCGTCACCGACAGGCTTGCAGTTGGCACATGAAAGCCTTTCAGATGCCCGGCGCCAGGGAGCAGCCCTGAATAGTTGCTGACGATAATAAAGATAAAGAATGTGGAAAATATCGGAAAGTATTTCCTGCAGAGCTTTTTCCCCAGAGTTCCGTCAAAGTAATCCAGGAGCTTTGCCACTGCGAGCTCCGCAGCATTCTGCAGCCTGCCCGGAACTTCTTTCATATTCCGTGTAGCCAGCCAGCTCAGAAGCGTCAACACCGCAATAATTGCCCACATGGTGGTCACGCGTCCCGTTACCTCCAGCGGTCCTATGGAAAACAGGACATCGTTCACCTCTTCCATAAATTCACCCCTTCTGTTATCCAGGCTGAAAGTCGTTTTTCCGCCTGTTGTTTTCCGTTCTGTTCTGCAGTCTGTCCTATTGCAGGAACAGATAGACCAGCACGATCACAAGGCCGAGGCTGAACATCATCAGGCTGAAATCCAGGCTCGCCCAGAATCCATGAGTGCCTTCGGGCTCTCTCTCGTAAACCGTGAAGCGGTCGTTTTCACGCGGTGTAATATAGCCATTGTTGTTGCCGCGGTAGAGCAGCACACAAACCCCTTTGCGGATTACCTCCGGCAGCGTGCCTGTCACGCGTGCTGCCAGCGCTCCGATGAAAGGCAGCACCTTCAGCAGCAGCGGCCGATAGAATCCTTCTTCCAGATTCAATGCCTTCGGCCAGCGGTCGAGATAGGCATTGCCCTTCATCAGCAGCCCCCGCACCGCCAGGAAATAGACCACCAGGCCTATCGTGATGGAAATCGCGCCACCTTTGAGATTTCCAAGTGTGAAATAATTTACCGACACGGATTCTTCCACATGGAAAAAAGATTCCGAAAGCGCCGCGATTCTGTCCATGCTGCGGTACGGCGTGCATCCGAGCAGCGGGATCAGTGCTGCACATATGAACAGCACTGCACCTGAAATCTTTGTGCACCAGTGGCCATTCATCGCGTCAAAGCGTTTCTGTTCTTCAGGATCCCCGTTTTTCTCCAGGCAGACGCAGATGAAGAGCTTGAGCATATATGCCAGCGTCAGCCCGCCCGATACAAGGAAAATCCACTCTGCCGCCTGGTACCAGCCGGCATGCTGGCCGTGGTGCTCCAGAATCTCGATATATTCCACGATACTCTCGTGCAGCAGGGTTTTTGAAACATATCCGCTGCCGCCGGGAATACCGGCAAGCCCGCAGAGCCCCATCAGCATTGAGAAAATCAGGATCGGTTTCCCTCGGCCGAAGCCACGAATGCGGTTTAGTTCAAGCTCATGCAGGTTCATAAACACTGC
>CADBNC010000105.1 GCA_902795885.1 Oscillospiraceae bacterium | reverse complement strand
TCAGAGAAGATCCCGGAGCTCATCCGGGCGCACTGTGAGCACCGGCCCCATCTCGAATGGTATGTCGCATCTGGCGATCCGGTCGACCGGTTCAGCAGGCTGGATGAGTGCTATCACGAGGCGTATCACCTGCTGTCGCGCCGGTTCGTCGCGCCGCACACGCATATCCTCTCAAAGGAGACGGCTGGGCCGTCGGCGGCGGAGCGGGAACTGAAGAATGTGGAGCAGGTCGAACCGGGCCAGGTGGACCCGGAGATCGTGCGCGCTTTTCTTCGGGACGCACAGGCCGAGGAGATCGACGGTTTCCTCGACAGCTATCTCGGGGGCCTGCAGGAGCCGCTGCGCTCAAGGATGTTCCGGGATTATATGATGCTGAGCATTCACTTTACCGTTGCGGCATTCCTGAAAGAGCTCGGAACGGATGAGGGCTTGCCCGACGGGCTTGCGGGCGGTCTTCAGGAGGCGGTAACCGGACCGGGGCAGATGCGGCGCAAAATCCGCGAGCTGTTCCTGGCGGCGCTCAGGGAGCGCGACGCCTGCGAGGGCATCCGCGGGAGCAGGATCCTGAAAGAAGCGGTGGACTATATCGACGAGCATTACAGTGAGGAGGATCTTTCGCTTAACAGAGTGGCGGCGGCGGTCTTTGTCAGCGCCAACTACTTCAGCGCGATGTTCAGCCAGAAGATGGAGATGACCTTTATCGAGTACGTGACCGGCAAACGGATGGAGAAAGCGAAGGAGCTCCTGAAGGATCCGTCGCTGCGCACCGCGCAGATCGCCTCTGCGGTGGGCTACCGCGACCCGCACTATTTCAGCTTTGTGTTCAAAAAGACGGTCGGCATGACGCCGCGGGAATATCGAAACGCTGAGCGGGGGGAGAACTGAGCAGGGCATAAGGCAGGGAAGAGAAATCTTCCCTGTTTTTTCTTTGCACGCCCGCCATTTTGGGGTATGATAGTAGCGGAATAGACATACAGGACCCGAAGCGCACCTGAAAGGAGAATGCCTTTATGGAGATCAAACGCGTGGGACTCATCGGCGCAGGCGCCGTCGGCGCCTATTTCATCTGGGGGCTTTCGGACCTCCTTGGGGAAAACTTTATCGTTCTGGCCGAGGGCGAACGGAAACAGAAGCTGAAAGAAAAAGGCCGTTCGATCAACGGCAGGCACTGCTGCCTGAATGTGAAGTCTCCCGAGGAAGCGGGAGACCTGGACCTACTGCTGATCTGCACCAAGAGCTATGCTCTCCCTGAGGCCATGGACCTGATCGAGGCTTCGGCGGGAGAGCACACGGTGGTGATGAGTCTCTTAAACGGGATCGACAGCGAGGAGCAGATCGCAAAGAGGATTGGGCCGGAGAGAATAGTCTGGTCCGTGATGAGGATCAGTTCCGCCTGGAAAGAGGGCGGCGTCTGGTTTGACCCCGCGGTCACGGCCGGCGTGACATTCGCGGAGCGTGGCAGCAGTGAGAAGACGCCGCGGCTTCTCGCCATCTCTGACCTGTTTAGGAAGGGCGGTATCCATCATCGTATTGTGGATGACATCCTGCGGGATCAGTGGGGCAAATATGCCGGGAACATTACCTACAACCTGCCGCAGGCGCTGCTTGGCGTCGGCTACGGAGCCTATTTTAAGAGCGAACATGTGGCGTTTATCCGTGACCGGCTGTTTGACGAGGTAAGCGCGGTCGGGAAGGCGCGCGGAGTCGATGTGCCCGATCTTTCGTTCTACACGGAGAAAGTGGCGGCGCCGGATGCGCGGTTCTCCACGCTTCAGGACCTGGATGCGCACCGGCGGACCGAGGTCGACATGTTTGTGGGAAAACTGATTGAGATGGCGAAAGAGGATGACATTCCGGTGCCGTACTGCACCTACACATGGCATGCCATCAGGGCGCTGGAGGAGAAGAACGCCGGGCTGCTGCCGGCTTAAGGAGTACGATTATGAAATTGTGGAAAATTGTCATTACGGGTGGACCCTGTGCCGGCAAGACAACGGCGCTCAGCTGGATTGAGAACTACTTCTCACAGAGAGGATACCGGGTGCTGTTTGTCTCCGAAACCGCGACGGAGCTGATCTCCGGAGGCCTGGCGCCCTGGACCGCGGGTACCAACCTGGATTACCAGAAATGCCAGGTCCGTCTGCAGCTTGCGAAGGAGCGCATTTTCGAGCAGGGGGCCCGCACAATGGATGCGGAGAAGATCCTGCTGATCTGTGACCGCGGCGCGCTGGACAACAAGGCCTATATGAACGATGAGGAGTGGCAGGCGGTTTTAAAGGATGTCGGCAGCAACGAGATCGACCTTCGGGACAATTATGACGCGGTTTTCCATCTTGTGACGGCGGCCAGAGGGGCGGAGGAAGCCTATACGCTGTCCAACAACGCGGCACGGACGGAGACGATTGAGCAGGCGCGCTCTCTGGATGACAAGCTGATCGCCGCCTGGACCGGACACCCCCACATGCGGATCATAGATAACAGCACCGAATTTGAAGAGAAACTGGAGAGACTGATGGCGGAGATTCTCTCCTTCCTCGGAGAGCCGGATCCGTTTGAGATCGAGCGGAAATACCTGATCGAATACCCGGATCTTGACTGGCTTGAAGCGCAGCCGAACGTGTCGAAGGTGGAAATCATCCAGACCTACCTGAACAGCCCGCAGAATGTGCAGATCCGTGTGCGCCAGAGGGGGATGGACGGACATTATATCTATACCAGAACCGAGAAGAGGGCGGTCTCGGAGACGAGACGAGTGGAGATCGAGGAGCGGCTGACCCAGGAAGAGTACCTCAGGCAGCTGATGGATGCGGATATCACCGCGCATCCGATCCGCAAGACCAGATACTGTCTGGCGGAGGATAACCGATATTTTGAACTTGACATCTACCCGCAGTGGAAAAGGCAGGCGATCCTGGAGATCGAGCTCAGAAATGAGGAGGAAGAGATCCGGATTCCGGCCGGCATCAAGGTCATCCGCGAGGTGACCGGCGAGAAACAGTATAAAAACTATGAGCTGGCGCACCATATGCTGGAGGAAGAAGCTTGACCTTGACAAGGCAACGAAAAAGAATATACTGAAAGTGTTATCAGTCTGATAGAGGCGCGGCTGACAAGAGTATTCCGCCTTGCGGAAGAAAGGGGATGCCGCCGAAGGAACGATAAGTTCCTGGGCCAGCGGAGAAGATCCGTTGGACTGTCGCATTTGCGGAGTGCTATCGTGACGGCTCAAAGGGAACGAGGAAGTCATGATGGGAAACCGTCATGGCTTCTTTTTTGCCCGCAGACTCTTTCAGACACAAGCTGTAAACCTGGAAGGAGAGAAACAATGTTTGCAAATTCACCCTGGGCGCTTCTGCCGCCCATCATCGCCATTGCTCTGGCACTGATTACAAAAGAAGTCTACTCTTCGCTGTTCATCGGCATTGTCGTCGGCGGACTGCTGTACGCCAATTTCAACCCGGTGGGTGCGATGGAGCACGTGTTTGTGGACGGTATGATCGGGCAGCTGTCTGATTCCTGGAATGTCGGTATCCTGAT
>CADBNC010000104.1 GCA_902795885.1 Oscillospiraceae bacterium | reverse complement strand
GAAGAGGTGCTGCCGATGCTTCGCCCGGGCATGACAGAACGTGAAGCCGCGGCAGAGCTGGTCTACCACATGCTGAAAAACGGAAGCGAAGGCAATTCCTTCGACCCCATCGTGGTTACAGGAAAGAACACCAGCCTTCCCCATGGTGTGCCAGGGGACAGCGTGATCTGCGAAGGGGATTTTGTCACCATGGATTTCGGCTGCCTCTATGACGGGTATTGCTCGGATATGACACGCACCGTGGCGATCGGCTATGCCACGGATGAGATGAAAAATGTCTACGAAACCGTCCTGAAGGCCCAGCTGGCCGGCATTGCCGCTGCACGGGCCGGGGTAAGCGGAAAATCCATCGACGGCGCTGCCCGCCAGGTGATTGCTGATGCAGGATACGGGCAGTATTTCGGCCATGGTTTCGGCCACTGCCTTGGCCTCGATATTCATGAGCCTCCCACGGCGAATCCGAGCGGCGAGACGATTATGCCGGTAAACGCAGTTAGTTCCGCAGAGCCAGGCATCTATCTGCCCGGAAAGTTTGGTGTGCGCATCGAGGACGTGATGATCCTCAGGGAAGAGGGCGCGGAAGTGATCACCCGCGCGCCCAAGAAGGATCTGCTGATTCTGCAGCCCAAATAATTCCCCGCGGCTGCATCGAAAGAAAAGAAAACCATCCGGGAGAAAGGAACACTGCAGTGGAAACAACAAAAAAGCCAACAGTTGGAACATTCTTTGAGCTTGGCGGCCGCGGCGCGATGGAAGCCCTGACGCATACCGGCCTCGATTATGCCATTATTGACACTGAACACGGTTGCTTCACTGCCGAAAGTGCTGCGGATTTTATTGTAGCGGCGGAAAACGGTGGACTGCTGCCTTATGTGCGCATTGGTGAGATCAGCCGCCAGACCGTCCTGCACATGCTGGATATTGGTGCCAGGGGCCTGATTGTGCCGAATGTCCACAGCGCAGAGGAAGTGCGGCAGCTGGTTGAGTATGCACGTTTCGCGCCGCTTGGGAACCGGGGATTCTGCCCGAACCGTACCAGCGGCTGGGGCGCGGCGGACTGGGCAGCGGATCCGCTTGCCTTCATGGAGGAGAGTAACCGCCGCTGCAAACTGATCCCACAGTGCGAGACAAAGGAAGCCCTGGAAGACATCGAGAATATTGCTTCCATTCCTGGAATTGACGGTATTTTTGTGGGGCCGTGCGATCTCTCTATCGCACTGGGCATTCCGCTGCAGTTTGATAATCCCATCCTGCTTGCGGCGATCGAACGGATCCTGAAGGCCTGCCGCACAGCGTGCAGGGATGCCTATATCTTCGCCGGGAATCTGCCTGACGCAGAGAAATGGGTGAAGCTGGGGTTTGACAGTATCGCCTATAGTCTCGATGCCGCGGTGCTGATCCAGGCTTTTCAGGGGATCGTGCAGAAAATTAAAGATTAAGCCGGCAGGCGAAACATCAGCCTGCTGAGGAATTGAGATCGCAGTATACCTGACAGGAGCTCCTTTGAAGGGAGCTCCTTTGTCTTTCTGCTTTTCCGGGCATGGAATCGTGTGGCTATCAGTGTCATCCCCCTGGCATCCTTGAGAAAAAAATCAAAATCTGACAGCCGATCCTGTGAATTTGTCCTTGACAAGAACGGATACATGGACGTATTATTGCATACACGTGTAATAATACGCACGTGCTACAAGACACACGAATCCAAACAGGAGGCGCAGCCATGCTGGAGCTATCACCGAAGACCAATCTGCTTGAAGAAAACAACTACCGCTACTCTCTGCAGGATGTGCAGGAACCTGTTCTCTACAGGGAAGTCTACGATTATGATGAAATTCCAAAAGTAGCATTCAACCACCGCCGTGTCCCGATGTCGATGCCGGAGGATATATGGATTACCGATACCTCCTTCCGTGATGGGCAGCAGTCCATCAACCCCTATACGCCTGAGCAGATCGAAACCCTGTTCCGTCTGATGTCAAAGCTGGGCGGACCCTACGGTGTTATCCGCCAGACCGAGTTCTTCATCTATTCCAAAAAGGACCGGGAGGCCATCGAGCGCTGCATGGGCCTTGGGTTGAAGTTCCCGGAGATCACCACATGGATCCGTGCCAGCCGTGAGGACTTCCGTGCCGTGCGTGATCTTGGCATTCGTGAGACTGGCATTCTGGTTTCCTGCAGCGATTATCATATTTTCAAGAAGCTGAACAAGACCAGGCGCGAAGCGATGGAGATGTACCTTGACACAGTCAGGGATGCCTTTGATGCCGGTGTTATGCCGCGCTGCCACCTGGAGGATGTCACGCGGGCGGATTTCTATGGCTTCGTTGTCCCGTTTGTAAACGAACTGATGCGCCTCTCAGAGGACGCGGGCATTCCCGTGCGCATCCGCGCCTGCGATACGATGGGGTATGGCGTGCCATACACCGAGGTGGCGCTGCCCCGCAGTGTTCCCGGGATTATCTATGGCCTGCAGCACTACTCCGGCGTAAAGAGCGAGAACCTGGAATGGCACGGCCACAACGATTTCTACAAGGCCGTGGCCAATGCCGCAACGGCATGGCTCTATGGTGCTAGCGGTGTAAACTGCACCCTGTTGGGCATCGGCGAAAGGACGGGCAATGTCCCGCTGGAGGCAATGGTGATGGAGTATGCCTCGCTGCGCGGCTCTCTGGACGGCATGGATCCGACTGTTATCACCGAGATCGCCGAGTATTACAGGCATGAGATTGGCTATACTATCCCGCCAATGACCCCCTTTGTCGGCAGAAATTTCAATGTCACGCGGGCCGGTATCCACGCTGATGGACTTCTGAAGGACGAGGAAATTTACAACATTTTTAATACGGAAAAGATTCTCAACCGGCCGGCCACGGTGGCGATCAGCAAAAACTCCGGGCTGGCGGGCATCGCCTACTGGGTGAACCAGAACTATGGCCTGCGCGGCCCGCGGGAACTGGACAAGCAGAGCCCGCTTGTACTGAAGCTGAAGGAATGGGTGGACGCGCAGTATGAGGACGGCAGGACGGCAGCGCTGTCAAACGAGGAGCTGGAGACCAAAATCTATGAGCTCTCCGGCGGTGCGCTGAAGATGGCCTGATGACAGAGGAGGAAAGGACAGGCAAAGATGAGAGAACACAAGAACATCTCGATCGCAGATCAGATTTTTGAACAGCTTGAGCGGGAGATTCTCGCGGGCAAGTATCAGCGTGGAGAGATCCTGAGCGAGCTTGCGCTGGCGAAGGAGCTCGGAGTCAGCCGCACACCCGTCCGGGAGGCAATCCGGCGCCTGCAGCAGGAGGATTTCCTGGAAGAGACCGGACGAGGCCTTGTGGTCGTGGGCATCTCGAAGGACGACATGCTGGACATGTATGAAATCCGCCTGCAGATTGAAGGGGAGGCAGCCCGCCGGGCCGCGAAGAATATAACGGACGACAGCCTGAGGGAACTGCGCGATATCCTGGATCTTCAGCAGTTTTACTGCGAGAAGAGCGGAGACGGCTCCTCTGATCAGATCAAGAATCTGGACTCGCGCTTTCATGAGATCTTTTACCGTGCCTGCGGCAGCAAGCCCTACTATACAGTGCTGATTTCCCTGCATAAGCGCATGACCAAGTTCCGCAAGGCCTCGCTTTCGCGGCAGACGCGTGCCAGGCAGGCTATTAAGGAACACACCGCCATTCTGAAGGCACTGGAAGCACATGACGAGCAGGCAGCGGAAGAGGCTGCCCTGACCCATGCCCGCAGCGCCAGGGACAGAATGCGCGAACTCGATGACTGAGCACGGCGGGAAGTGTGACAGAGAAATGGAAAACAAATCGATGAATCTGACAGAAAAACTGATTGCGGCCCACCTTGTGGAAGGAAAGATGGTTCAGGGAGAGGAAATAGCCCTTCGTATTGACCAGACCCTGACCCAGGACGCAACGGGAACCATGGCTTATCTGGAGTTTGAAGCTATGGGTATTGACCGTGTACGGACAGAGAGATCCGTCGCCTATGTGGATCACAATACGCTGCAGTCCGGCTTTGAGAATGCCGATGATCACAGATATATCCAGACCGTTGCGGCTAAACATGGTATCTGGTATTCCCGCCCGGGCAACGGCATCTGCCACCAGGTGCATCTCGAACGTTTCGGTATCCCCGGCAAGACCCTGATCGGCTCAGACAGCCACACGCCCACAGCGGGCGGCCTGGGCATGCTTGCCTTTGGCGCGGGCGGGCTGGATGTAGCTGTCGCCATGGGCGGCGGCGCCTACTGGATCCGCATGCCTGCGGTGATCCGCGTGGAGCTGACAGGCGAGCTCCCGCCTTTCGTGACGGCAAAGGATCTCAGTCTCGAAATCCTTCGGATTCTTTCTGTACGCGGAGGTGTCGGCAAGGTGATCGAGTGGGGCGGCCCGGGAGTTGAGACGCTTACGGTTCCTGAGCGCGCTACTGTAACCAACATGGGTGCCGAGCTCGGCGCGACCACATCTGTTTTCCCCTCGGATGAACAGACAAGACGTTTTCTCAAGGCGCAGGGACGGGAAGAGGATTACAGCCCACTCCAGGCTGATCCCGATGCTGTTTACGAGCGCGTGATTCCTATCAACCTCTCTGAACTCGAGCCTCTGGCGGCCTGCCCGCATATGCCGGACAATGTAGTTCCCGTGAGAACCCTTGCGGATATTGCCGTAGACCAGGTCTGTATCGGCTCCTGTACCAATTCGTCCCTTCAGGACCTGCGAAAGGCTGCGGCCATGCTGAAAAACCATGTGATTGCTGACCGCGTCAGCCTTTCGGTTTCGCCCGGCTCGCGCCAGGTGCTGTCCATGCTCTCTGCCTGCGGCGATCTGGATGCGTTTTTGCATGCGGGCGCCCGGATTCTGGAATGTGCCTGCGGCCCATGCATCGGGATGGGCTTTTCACCCGGATCTGCCGGCGTGAGCCTTCGCACCTTTAACCGCAATTTTGAGGGCCGCAGTGGTACGCGTGACGCGAAGGTCTATCTGGTTTCGCCGGAGACTGCCGTTGCTTCAGCACTAACCGGGCATATCACGGACCCGCGTTCCCTCGGCATTGAGCTCGGCAGCTTTCCTCTGCTGGATCATTACCGCATCGATGACAGCGGCATTATCCCGCCTGCAGCGGATGGGGAAACAGTAGAGGTACTTCGCGGGCCTAACATCCGCGAAGTACCCATCGGTGAAGCCCTTCCGGACAGCCTCCGCCTGCCGGTTGCACTGACGGTTGGTGATAATATCACCACTGATCATATCATGCCCGCCGGTGCGAAGATTCTGCCTTACCGGTCCAATGTGCCGAAGCTCTCGCAGTTCTGCTTCGAGGTCTGCGATCCCGGTTTCTCTGAGCGTGCGAAGGCTTTTGGCAATTGCGCCATCGTAGGCGGGCAGAATTATGGTCAGGGCTCCTCCCGCGAGCATGCAGCCCTTGTGCCGCTGTATCTCGGCGTGAGGGCAGTCCTCGCTGCAGGCTTTGCCCGAATTCACGCGGCAAACCTCATTAACGCCGGGATTCTGCCACTTACGTTTGAAAACCCTGCGGACGCCGCCGGCATTCGGCAGAGTGACGTGATCACTCTGCGGAACCTGCATCAGGGACTTGCGGACGGCCGCATCAGGGCAGAGATAGAAAGCACCGATGGGGAGAAGCGTGAACTTACGCTAACCTGTGCTTTTACGGAAAGGCAGCGCCGGATGCTTCTGGCGGGTGGACTTCTGAATCTGACGCGAAGCAGCCTGGACAGTGAGGAGGCGGAGGCATGATTGAGGAACTCAAAAAAGAAACCCGTACACCGGAGGCGGATGAAGAGAAGATCTGCGGCGCGGTGAAGCATTTTGAAGCTCTCCTGCGTGAGCAGCTCAAACGCCGTGATGATATGGCATCAGCCCGGCCGCCCCGCAATTTTCGGGATGGCAGACCGGTTACCATCGGTGTGATTGATGGCGATGGCATCGGGCCGATTATCATGCGTGAGGCGGAGAGGGTTCTTCGCTTCCTCCTGCGTGACGAGATGAACGCGGGCACCGTGATCCTCCGGCGCATCGAAGGTCTGACGCTGGAAAACCGCACTGCAAAGGGCCAGGCTGTGCCGGATGATGTACTCGCCGCTGTGAAGGCCTGCGATGTGCTCCTGAAGGGCCCGACCACTACCCCGAAAGGCGGTACTCTCGAGAGCGCCAATGTGGTCCTGCGGCGAAGCCTCGATCTCTTTGCAAACGTCCGCCCGGTCGTGGTACCGGAGGAGGGGGTCGACTGGATCTTCTTCCGCGAGAATACGGAGGGTGAATATGCTCTGGGAAGCCGTGGTATCGCCTTTGATGATATCCTCACGGCGGATTTCAAGGTGACAACCGATACCGGCACCCGCCGGATCGCCAGGGCAGCATTCGAATACGCCAGGCAGAACGGGAAAAAGAACGTTGCAATCGTGACGAAGGCCAATATCCTGAAGAAGACCGACGGCATGTTCAGCCGCATCGCCCATGAGGTGGCTTCTCAGTATCCGGAGATCGAGGCAGAGGACTGGTACGTGGACATAATGGCGGCGAATCTCGTCAATCCCGCTGTCCGCAGCAAATTTCAGGTGTTCCTGCTGCCGAATCTCTATGGAGATATCCTGACGGATGAAGCCGCACAGATTCAGGGCGGCGTTGGAACAGCGGGAAGCTCGAACACAGGAGATCACTATGCCATGTTTGAGGCCATCCACGGATCAGCCCCGAGGAAGATTGCCGCAGGCGAAGGGGCATATGCCAATCCCGCGAGTATCCTGCGGGCAACCGAGATGCTTCTCCGGCACATTGGCAGGATTGCGGAGGCAGATCACCTGAACCGCGCGATGAATGTCTGCCTTGAGGAAGAGCGTCGAGTGGTCGTGACAGGTCATGCTGATGGAGCTACCTGTGAAGCCTTCGGCGACTACCTGTTGGAGAAGCTCGCTGCAGAATGACGGCAGAATGTGAGGCGCCCAGACGTGGCGCAGAATACAGGAGGACAGCATGATGAAGGGAATTGTGCTCGCCGGCGGTTCCGGCACCCGGCTGTATCCGCTGACCAAGGTGACCAGCAAACAGCTGCTCCCAGTCTATGACAAACCAATGATCTATTATCCGCTTTCCACGCTGATGCTGGCAGGGCTGCGGGATATCCTCATTATCTCAACCCCGGAGGACACCCCACGTTTCCAGGCACTGCTGGGGGACGGGTCAGATTTCGGCATCTCGCTCTCATACTGCGTGCAGCCCTCACCCGACGGGCTTGCTCAGGCCTTTATTCTGGGAGAGGACTTCCTCGCAGGAGAGCCGGGGGCCATGATCCTGGGGGACAATATCTTCTACGGAAGCGGCTTTGTCAACATGCTTCGTGCGGCCGTTGAAAATGCGGAGAAAAACGGAAGAGCAACCGTGTTTGGGTATTATGTAAATGACCCGGAGCGCTTCGGTGTCGTGACCTTCGATGAAACCGGGAAGGCAATCAGCATCGAGGAAAAGCCGAAAAACCCCCGGAGCAATTATGCGGTCACAGGGCTATATTTCTATCCCGGTGATGTGAGCCATCGGGCACGGCTCGTCAAACCCTCAGTGCGGGGCGAGCTGGAGATCAGCAGCCTGAACGAGCAGTATTTGGAAGATGGCCTGCTGGATGTGAGGCTAATGGGGCGGGGATTTGCCTGGCTCGACACAGGCACGATGGAAGCACTGCTGCAGGCGTCCAATTTTGTCGAGACGATTGAAAACCGGCAGGGAATCACGATCTCTGCCCTGGAGGAGATCGCGTATTATAACGAATGGATTACCAGGGAAGAGTTGCTGCTGTCTGCCGAGAAATATGGAAAATCCCCCTATGGCAGGCACCTGCGGGCAGTTGCCGAGGGCAGGCTGCTTTTCTGAGAGACAGAGAGCAACATAGAGTATCTGACACAGTGAAAAGAAAGATGGGAACCGGCTTCCATGTCGGTTCCCATCCTGCGCTCAGAGGGACTAGCTTATATAAGATTTTTGGCAATGTGTCCCGGTCAGATTGCGACCGAGTCACATGAAACGGCTTCCGCTGGCTCTTCTGGCAGAATCCCGCCATAGCGCAGAAGTTCTGTGACTTCAGAGACCGGCACAATCTCAATTGCGGTCTTCACTTCTTCGGGCACGTCCCGCAGATCATCCATATTCTCCTCGGGGATAAAGACCTTCTTCACGCCTGCCCGGTGGGCGGCGAGAAGCTTTTCGGGCAGGCCGCCAATTGCTGTGACGGCACCGCGCAGCGAAACCTCACCCGTCATAGCCCAGTCAGCCGGGAAAGGAATGCCGCTCACCAGCGAGGCGATGGCTGTGGTCATAGTAACGCCGGCAGACGGCCCGTCCTTGGGCACTGCCCCCTCCGGCACATGGATGTGGAGGTCGTTATCCTTGAAGAGGTCCGCAGCCTCAGGAAACATGCTCTTCACAAGGCTTACTGCGATCTGGGCGGATTCCTTCATCACATCGCCCAGCTTGCCGGTGGTCTTGATGTGGCCGGAGCCTCTGGTAAACAGCGACTCGATATACAGAATCTCGCCTCCGGCACTGGTCCAGGCAAGGCCTGTCACAACGCCCGGTTTGTGTCTTGCGGGAACCAGTGTGTGGCGGACAGGACGCATGTCCAGATCGTCCCGAAGCTGTTCGGGAAGCACCGTGAAGACCTCGCTGCTGTCTTTGGCGAGGGCAACTGCCGCACTGCGGCAGAGAGAGTCAATCCGCTTGCGCAGACCGCGTACACCAGCCTCACGGGTGTAGTCAGAGATCAGCGTCCGGATGACCTCGTCTGATATGTCAATCTGGCCGGGGGCGATACCCATGGCCTTCATGGCGGTGGGGAGCAGGTGCTCCCGTGCGATGGAGAGCTTTTCAATCGGGGTATATCCCTCGAAGGGGATGACCTCCATGCGGTTGAGAAGAGGCTCGGGGATGGTGTCGGTGGTATTTGCGGTGCAGATGAAGAGCGCGTCGGACAAGTCATACGGCACATTCATATAGTGGTCGGTAAAGGTATTGTTCTGCTCAGGGTCAAGCACCTCCAGCAGCGCGCTCGCCGGGTCACCGTTATAGGAAGAGGAGAGCTTGTCCACCTCATCCAGAACCACAACCGGGTTCGATGAGCCGCTCTTCTGGATGCCGTCCATAATGCGTCCGGGCATGGCACCAATATAGGTTCTGCGGTGCCCGCGAATATCGGCTTCGTCCCGTACACCACCGAGGCTGACCCGTACATATTCACGCTTGAGCGCCTTTGCGATGCTTCGCCCGATGCTGGTTTTGCCAGTACCCGGGGCGCCCACAAAGAGCAGGATGGAGCCGGACTGCTCACGCTTGAGATTCATGACGGCGATCTGCTCGATAATGCGTTTCTTGACCTTTTTCAGACCATAGTGATCTTGTTCGAGAATCTCCTCTGCTTCAGAGAGATCGATCACCTCAGGTTCACTCTTTTTCCAGTTGAGCGAGGTCATAAAGTCGAGATAGTCGTACAGCATGCCGTATTCCGGAGATTTGCTGCCGTCCTGCTTCAGACGGTTGAGAACCTTTTCCGCCTCCTTGCGGGCGGTTTCATTCATGCCCGATTCTTCGATTTTCGTCTCAAAGCGGCGGATGTCGGTTACGGCCTCGGGATGCATTTCATCCAGTTCCTTCTGCAGATATTCAATCTGCTTCTTGATGGCAGATTCCTTGTAAATATCCTGATATTCCTTCTGGTGGGCGGAATTTGCGCTGTTCGTTACCTTCGTCACCTCAAGGAACTCATAGATCATCTTTTCCATCATTTCTGCCCGACGAAGGGCACTGTCCTCTTCCAGAAGAGCATAGTATTCCTCGTTGGATGTGTTCATCCAGATGGACAGCATGCCGGCCAGGGTTCCCAGAGAATCCATATGGTCGAGGTAGGCATTGACCGCCTCACCCCATTGATAGTTTTTCGAGAATTCCCGCAGGGCGTCTTTTGCGAGGGAAAGCTTCTCATCGGCGGTCTCGTCCGACAGATCTTCGATGTCCGCACGGCGGCTCGTCATCAGCGAAATCGAGCGGTCGCGGTTTAGAACGATGCTCTCGATATTCACACGGCCGCTGGTACGTACCGCAGCGAAGCCGTCATTGCTGAGCTCGGAAACCGTCCCGGCAAGGCCGATGGGATAGAAGCTTTCTTCCGTCCACTGAGCACGGGGGAGATCCTCCTTCGAGACCAGCAGAATAACCCGCTCGTCCAGCCCGGCATTTCCAGCCAGATGGCGGAACTGGTCCCGGCGGAAATAGATCTCGGAATCAGGGGCAATCAGTTTATCATATACAGGTATTACAGTCATATTTCCATTCTCCTTCAGCTTAAACAGGAAGCCAATATTATATTGGCGCCAGTATACGCTAGGAGAAACGAAGTTTCATGAAAAAATTGTTAATCATTTTATATAATTCAACCGTCAAAAACAATTTACGGGCAAACCAAATGTGCGATGCAAAAGAAAGTGCGTTTCGGAAAAATGGGGCTTGACAAAAACGATTTCTGTATTATAATGATAAGGCTTGACGGGGTGTAGCGCAGCTGGTAGCGCGCTTGGTTCGGGACCAAGAGGCCCGGAGTTCAAATCTCCGCACTCCGACCAGTATAGGCCTGAAAGCGAAAGCTTTCAGGCTCTTTTTTTAGGAAGATCCAAAGGCATTGCAGAGAGGTGATGGCAGATGTGGCAGATGAATGTGCTTTACTGGCTTTCTGCAGCGGCATTCTGCGCTCTTCTGACACGCCCTCTCCCGGCAAGCTTCCTTCTTGCCCCCGCCGCTGTTTTACCTCTGGCATTTTGCCTCTGGAGAAATTCCGGGATTACGAAAAAACCAGGCTCCTCGCCGGACCCGGATGAGCAGCGCCGAAGACCATCCGCGCGGGCATTCTTTGCCGCTGCAGTGCTTTCCATGCTCCTGGCAGCGCTTTTCTGCATTGTGTGGCTGCGGACCAGAAGGCTGGTTTCCCTGCAGGGCTTTGACAGGCAGGCGGCGGGCTCCATCCTGCTTTCGGCTGCCGTGTGGTGCCTGCTCTCGCTTCCGTTTTCCGTGCGTGTGGTCGTGCTGTTCAGCATGCCACGCAGCGGAAAGATATCAGCAGATTTGCAGATAAGAGCGGATCTGCATGGGAATTATCCGGAGACGTCGGTTTCAAAATGGCTTCTGCTGCTCATCGCGACTGCGGCCGTTACCATCTGTTCGGCCTCCTCGCCCCTCTACCCGCTGAATGACTGGGTGGATGCCAATTGTTTCTTCACCGTGGGCAAATCCATGCTCTTCGGCAAAGTGCCTTACCGTGACCTCTATGAACAGAAGGGCCCGCTGCTGTATGCCCTCTATGCGCTGGCATATCCCATCTCGCACAGAAGCTTTCTCGGCGTCTGGTTTTTTGAGATTGCCGCGGCCTGGCTCTTCCTCCTGCGGTCGGAAAGGCTGATCCGCCGCCTTGGTGTGCGGCGCAGTCTGCCCGCGGTTCTGCTGACGGCGGCTTTTGTGTATACCTGCCCGGCCTTCCTGCGGGGAGGCAGCGCGGAGGAATTCTGCCTTCCGCTTCTGATGCTCCCGCTCTGCACTGGTACTGAAGTCCTTCTCGAGGAACGGGGACTGCGCTCAGGGGAGGCCTTCCGCATCGGCCTTGGCGCTGGGGCGGTGCTGTGGGTCAAGTATTCGATGCTTGGCCTTTATCCGGGCTGGTTTGTCTTCCTCGCCGTGCGGATGCTCCGCCGCGGGCAGGGGAAGCAGCTTGCGCGGGATGTTCTCGCGATTGTGGGAGGCGTCCTTCTTGTAACGGCGCCTGTTCTCCTGTACTTTGCTCTCAACCACGCGGTGCCGGATCTCTGGCAGGCCTATGTGGTGAACAATATCTTCACCTATGGCAAATCCTCTTCCATCCGCTCCACCGTCCGCGGCCTGCTTTCGGGTGCGGCCTCGATGCTGACGTATAACGACGGAACTGTGCTCGCCCTGCTTCTGGCACTGGCAGTATTCCTGCGCGACGGGAAGAGGCAGCTGGCCGGATGGCTTTTCGTCTGCTTTGCCTGCGCCTTTGCGGTGGTGTATATGGGCGGCATCAACATGAAGTATTATTCCGAGATCCTCTGCGTCTTTGTCCCCTTCGGGGCGGCGGCACTCTGCAGGCTGGTTGCCTTCGCGGAGGAGACGGCCGGGCTTCAGACAGACGCAGCTGCCGGGGCAGCCGATCGGATGCCTTCCTCAAAGAAGCTTCTCGCGGCAATCCTGAGCGCGGCGCTCTTTGTGCTCTGCCTCGCAGGGTCCGAAAACCACGGGATGCTTCTGAAGCCGAAGGCTGCCATGCCGCAGTACCGGTTCGAGGAGATTCTCAAAGAGCATCCCGACGCCACGCTCTTCAACTACGGCGCGCTGGATATTGGGCAGTATACCGTGAGCGGCCTTGTGCCGGTCTGCCGCTATTTCTGCATGCTGAACCTGCAGTCGGACGAGATGTTCCGTGAGATGGACCGCTATATGGACGAGGGCGTGACGGATTTCATCGTCTCGCGCGATCTGCCCGTGGTGAGCCCGCGGTACCGGCTGCTGATGCAGGTGGAATACCCCACAGACGGGGTGAACTATACCTATTATCTCTACGAAAAAACAGATAATGAACAGACAGAATGAACAGGGAGAAGCTATGAACGATATTTTACTTCTGAAACTCGGGGAGATCATCCTCAAGGGCCTCAACCGCAGAAGCTTTGAGCAGAAGCTGGTGGGGAATGTCCGCAGACGGCTTGTTGGCCTGGGGAATTTTTCCGTCAGCTGCATGCAGTCCACCATCTATGTGGAGCCTCTGGACGAGGAAGCCGACCTTGACGCAGCCTTCGCGGCGATGCAGGATGTTTTCGGCATTGTGAAGATCAGCCGGGCGGCTGCCTGCGAAAAGGACAGGGATGCCATCGTGGCGCTCGCGAAGGAATACCTGAAGGACGATTTCCGCAGGGCGAAGAGCTTCAAGGTTGAATCCAAGCGCAGCGACAAGCGCTTCCCCATGACCAGCATCCAGCTGAGCCAGTATGTGGGCGGGGAGCTTGCCGAGGCCTTCCCGGACTGCGCGGTCGATGTGCATAACCCCGAGCTCACCGTGCATATCGAAATCCGGGAGCTTGCGGCCTATGTGCACTCCACCCCGGCAGAGGGTGCGGGCGGCATGCCCGTTGGCTCCAACGGCATTGCGGTCTCGCTCCTCTCCGGCGGGATCGACAGCCCGGTCTCCACCTATATGATCGCAAGAAGGGGCGTGCGGCTGATCCCGGTGCATTTCTTCTCCTTCCCCTATACATCACAGCAGGCGAAGGAAAAGGTTATCGAGCTTGCCCGCCTGCTCACGGCCTACTGCGGCGACATGACGCTGGAGGTGGTGCCCTTTACGCATATTCAGGAGGAAATCCGTGACAAATGTCCGGAGGAATTCTTCACCCTGATCATGCGGCGCTTCATGATGCGCATTGCCACGGCCATCGCCGTGCAGGCCGGGGCCAGGGCCATCGTCACCGGTGAAAATCTCGGTCAGGTGGCAAGCCAG